>CAYFOA010000047.1:0-41798 GCA_964344575.1 uncultured Rickettsiales bacterium
CGGCTCGCCGCGGCGCGCGGCTGCGGCCGGGCCTCGGGGGCGGCCTCCGGCTGCCGCGTCGGGGCGACGGCCGGTTCGGGGACGGCGCTCGGGGGGGCCTCCGCGGCGGTGGCCGGAGGCTCCAGGTCGGGCACCGCCGCCGGCGCGGCGATGGGCACGACCGAGGCCATGGGGGCCGACTCCGCGTCGCCGCGCACGATCCGGTGGGCCGCGAACATCGACACCGTCGCGATCCCCAGGAGGGCCGCCGCGCCGGCGCCGATCCAGAGCCCCGTCCGCCGCCTCAGCCGGTGCCCGGGGAGGGTGCGGGGGCGGGACGCCGCGGCCTGGGGGCGGGTGACCGCGACCCCGCCGACCCGTCCGGCGGTGTCCGGCTGGACCTTCCGCCAGGGGCGCTGCTCCCCCCCGTGGGGAGGCCCCGGGGCCGGTACGGCTCGCAGCTTCTGCGTGTCCTCCGACCCCTCGGGGGCGGCGGGCCGCTCGACGACCTCCGTGCTCGCCGCCTTCAGCGCGGGCGGCAGCCACGACACGATCATGGGCACGAACGGGGGACGGGAGGCCCGCGCGCCGCCCAACCCGGTCATCCCCGTGAGGAGCTGGACCTCGCTCGCCACGGCGGGCGCCTCGTCGATCACCACCGACGCCTCGGTGAGCGCCCGCATCGCCTTCCGGCACGCCGCCAACGTCGGGAACCCGCCCAGCTCGGGGGGGTGGACGCAGGCGCTGACGATCTGCTCGAAGGCGCGCTCCCGCTGGCTCGCCGACGTCTCGATGCCGGGGCCGAGGTCGCGCGGCAGCGGCGGCGGGGGGAGGCAGCCGGGGACGAAGCCCTGCCCCAGCGCGTGGAGCAGCTCGCCGAGCGCCCGGAGGTCCCGGCGCGGGCCGTCCGCCAGCTCGTCCAGGGGCCGCGCCGCGCCGAAGTCGATCAGGACCACTTCGCCGCTGCGCGACACGACGACGTTCTCCGCCGTGACCTCGCCGTGGATCATCGGGGGGAGGCTGCCGAGCCCCTCGTGCAGCGCCGCCAGCGCCTCGACCAGCTGCGACGCGATGGCGATGGTGGCCTGGAGCCGGGGCACGCGGCTGCGGCGCTGGCACTCCACGAGGAACGTCATCAGGTCGGGGCCGTCGACCCAGGGCATGACCAGCGCGATCTCGCCCGAGGCCTTGCGGATGCGGCGGGAGGGGAGGAACCCGGGGCCGGACACCGCCGTCGCGATGCGGACCTCGTTCAGGAACCGGCGCAGCGCCCGCCGCCCCTGCCCCGCGTTCGGGCGCTTGAGCCGCTTGACGACCTCCAGGGCCGACCCTTCGCCGTACGCCGCGAGCACCAGGTCGGAGTCGACGCCGCGGGCGAGGAGGCGCTCCGGACGGAGCTGGACCGCGCGACGACGCCCCGGCTCAGACCGGCGCGCAGCGCGGGTTCCCGTCGGTCGCGCCTTCCCTCCAAGGCGCGGCTGACTGGAGAGGTCCGCCACGGTTTTCTTCCTCCGGGGGCTCCTGGCCCAACAAGCAGAATATCACGACCGCTTGTCGAGAGGCACCGTGGCATTCAGCACCGCGAGGCGCGCACCCGGGACCGACGTGCCGTCGACGCTGGGCTTGGAGGGGGGCTCCACGAGCGGCGGTCCGAGCGAGGAGGGAGCGCCTGCGTCCATGCCCGAGGCGCGGCCCCAGCGGTGCTGGAGGGCGCCGAGGAGGTCGTGGACGGCGAGGTCGTCGGCGGGCTCGTTGATCCTCCGCGCGACCGCCTGGAGGTGGCGCGCCACCTCGGCTGCGGTCTGGGGGCGGTCCTCGGGATCCCGGGCCAGGCAGGAGGCGATGACCTCCGCGAGGAAGACCGGGGTCTGGGGACGCAGCGCCCGCAGCGGCGGCCTCCCCCGTCCGTGGGCCGCGCGGAGCTCGTCCACCGAGGTCACGCCGGGGAAGGGCCGGCGCCCCGTGAGGCACTCGTACAGGAGCGCGCCGAGGCTGAAGAGGTCCGCTCGAGGAGCCGGCTCGGCGCCGTCCGCCTGCTCCGGAGCCATGTACGCGAAGCGCCCGTGCACCGCCGCCGGCGCCTCGCGGGCGAGGGACTCGGCCGTGTGGCGGGCGACCCCAAAGTCGGCCAGCTTGATCTCGCCGTTCCAGCTCAGGAGGACGTTCGCGGAGCAGACGTCGCGGTGGACGATGCCCTTCCGGTGGGCGTAGTCCAGCGCCGTCGCGAGGCTACGCCCGAGGTGGCAGACGAACCCGACGGGGACCTTCCGGTCGTCCGTGGCGAGCCCCCGGAGGAGGTGACGCAGGGTCATCCCCTCGACCAGCTCGAAGGCGATGTAGGGCTCGTCCCCGACGTCGCCGTACTCGTACGCGCGGACGATGTTGTTGTGCTCGAGGGCGCCGCAGATGCGGGCCTCGGTGTCGAAGAGGGCGCGCACCTCGGGCTGGTCGAGGAGCGCGGCGTGGAGCCGCTTCAGCGCCATGCGCTTGCGGAACCCGCGGGGGCCGTGCACCTCGACCAGGCAGGTCCAGGACATGCCGCCGCGGCCCAGCGATCTCAGGACGTCGAAGCGTCCGAACGTGTTCTCCAAGGTCCGTCCCCAAGTTGTGGATCTGCTTCATCCCACGGGGGTTGGACAGGGTTTGTCTCCAATTGTCTCAATTGTCCTATCACGCGTAGCGTCGGGCGATCCCCTCCGCGCGTGCCCCGTATCCACCGCCGAACAAGTTCGCGTGCACGAGGAGAGGGTAGAGGTTCCAGAGGTCAATACGGTCATCAAAACCATTTTCCAATGGTAAGACGGTTGCGTAGGCCTCGTGGAAGGACGCGGGGAACCCACCGAAGAGGCGGGTGAAGGCGAGCTCGGCCTCGCGGAAGCCGTAGTGCACCGCGGGGTCGTAGATCCAGGGACGGCCGTCGGCGCCGGCGGTCCAGTTGCCGCCCCAGAGGTCGCCGTGGACGAGCGCCGGGGGCTCGTCGGGGAGGAGGTCGGGGAGCCGCCGGCAGACCGCGTCGACGGCGCGGCGGACGGACGCCGGCTGGGTGCGGGCCTGCTCCTGGAGGCGGCGCTCGGCGAAGAAGGCGACGCCGTCGGTCAGGGGGCCGTTGGGCTGGGGGAGGGAGCCGATCCAGTTGTCCTCGGGCCAGCCGAACGTGGGCGACGTGTGCCGGTGGACGGCCGCCAGCCCCTCCCCCAGGAGGCGGCCCGCGTCGTCCCTGCGGCGTCCCTGCTCGATCCAGCTCAGCGCCAGCCAGTGGTCGCCGAAGCCGAGCACCTCGGGGACGCCGACGGTGGGAGGCGCCGCCGCCCGCAGCGCCCGCAGCCCGTCCGCCTCCAGCTCGAAGACGCGAGGCAGCGGCCGCGCGTTCGTCTTGACGAAGACCGGGGGGCCGTCGGACGGGTCGACGCGCCACGCCTCGTGGATGTCGCCGCCGTGCACCGGTCGGGTCGTCGCGCCCTCGACCCCGAGCGCGGCCAGGGCGTCGCGGATCACAGCGTCAGCACGTGCTCGAGCAGGGGACCGCAGCCGGCGCGGACGAGGTCGACGACCTCGCGGAAGCCGTCGTAGCCGCCGTAGTAGGGATCGGGGACGTCCCGGGTGGCGGCGTCGGGCACGAATTCCATGAAGCGGACCACGGGGACGTCGCGACCGGGGGGGCGCATCCGCTCGATGTTCCGCTCGTTGCTGCCGTCCATCGCCACGAGGAGGTCGAAGTCGTCGAAGTCGCGCCCGACGAGGCGGCGCGAGACGAGGTCGGAGAGGTCGATGCCCTGCTCGGCGGCGGCGCGCACCATGTTCCGGTCCGCTCCCTCGCCGTTGTGGTACGCGGACGTGCCGCAGGAGTCGACGCCGACCCGATCGACCAGCCCGCGCTGCTGCACGAGGTCGCGGAAGACGCCGTGCGCCGTCGGCGAGCGGCAGATGTTCCCCAGGCAGACGAAGAGGACGCGCGTCGTCATCGGCGGCGTCGTCTCGCGGCGGCGGCGGGGAGGAGGAGGGCGACGGCGGCGGGCGCGGCGGAGCCGGCGAAGGACGACTCGCAGTCGTCGCAGGCGCCGTCCCCGGCGCCGGAGTCGTCGTCGTCGTCGGCCGCGTCGTCGTCGGTGGCGTCGTCGTCGTCGGTGGCGTCGTCGTCGTCGGCTGCGTCGTCGTCGTCGCCGCTGTCGTCGTCGTCCCCGCCGCAGTCGGGGTCGTTCCCGTCGAACTCCCCGTCGCAGTCGTTGTCGAGCCCGTCGCCGCAGTCCTCGGGCAGGTCGGGCGACCTCAGCGGCTCGCCGTCGTCGCAGTCATCGCAGGAGTCGGACCCGTCGCCGTCGGCGTCGAGCCCGGGGTAGGCGTTGGGATCGGCGTCGTCGCAGTCGTCCCCGCCGCAGGCGGCGTTGTCCACCCCGTCCCCGTCCTCGTCGCCGAGCAGGTCGCTGCCGTCGCAGTCCTGGTCGATCCCGTCGTCGCACGTCTCCGGCGCTCCGGGCGCGACCGTGTCGTCCCCGTCGTCGCAGTCCGAGCAGAAGCCGCTGCCGTCGCCGTCGGCGTCGTCCTCGACCCCGTCGCCGTCGAAGTCTCCGTCGGTGTCCTCGCCGTCGCAGTCCTGGTCCACGCCGTCGTTGCAGACCTCGAGGGCGTCGGGGTTCACGGTCCCGTCGGCGTCGTCGCAGTCGCCGCACTCGACCCAGCCGTCGAGGTCGTCGTCGTCGACGTCCAGCGTCTCGAGGTCGATCGTCCACTGGTTGAAGATGCCGTCGGCGAAGTTGAGGACGGCGTCCTGCACCGCCAGCGTCCACGTCCCGTTGGCGCTGCCGTAGTCGAAGTCGCTCAGGTCGCCGACGGGCCGGTAGGTGCCGTTCCAGTCGGGCGCCCCGGTGGAGAGGTCGTTGCTGGACTCGTCGTCCAGGGTGGTGCCGTTGAACTGGTCGCCGAACCCGCCGGTCGCCGAGATCAGCTCGACGGAGACGCCGTCCGGCGAGATCAGGGTGACGACGAGGTCGGACGCGATGTCCGGGAACAGCTGCACCGTCACATCGACGTCGGTGACCGGCCCGAACGCGCCGGTCACCACGACGGAGTCGGTGATCGTGGCGTTGTCCTGGATGTTCACGAAGGGGGTGTTGCCGTCGATGATGGTCGGGCCCGGGACCGCGCCCACGTCCACGTCCTCGGCGTCGTCCAGGCCGTCGCAGTCGGAGTCGACGTCGTCGCAGGCCTCGGGGGCGCCGGGGTAGACGGTGGGGTCGCTGTCGTCGCAGTCCGCCGGGAGCGCGCAGCCGGGGGGCTCGAAGCCGTCGCCGTCCCCGTCGGAGCAGCCCGCCCAGGCGGGGGCGGCGCCGAGGGCGGCGAGGGCGAACGAACAGCCGGCGGTCAGGATCAGCGCACGCATGCGCGAATCCTAGCGACCCGCGGGGCTACGCGACCCGGCGACGACGGCGCCCGATCAGGCCGACCATCGCGACGAGGCCGGCGAGGCTCGCGCTCGAGCCCGCGCTCATGCTGCTGTTGCAGTCCTCGCAGCCGTCGCTGCCGAAGTCGCAGTCCTCGTCGTCGGCGTCGGCGAGCGTGTCGCAGTCGTTGTCGATGCCGTCGGCGCAGTCCTCGGCGGACGTCGGGCTGACGCCGCTGTTGGCGTCGTCGCAGTCGTCGCCGCCGCAGGCCTCGCGCTCGTGGCCGTCGCTGTCGCCGTCGCGGATGACGCCGTCGTCGACCTCGCCGTCGCAGTCGTTGTCGATCTCGTCGCACAGCTCGGGCGCGTCGGGGCCGATGTCCGCGTTCGTGTCGTCGCAGTCGCCGTCGCACACGGGGATGCCGTCCTCGTCGAGGTCGTCCTCGCCCTCGGGGTGCAGCTCGCCGTCGCAGTTGTCGTCCACGCCGTTGCACAGCTCGGGGATGTCGGGGTGGATGCCCTGGGCCGCGTCGTCGCAGTCGGTCCCGCCGCAGGCTTCGTCGAAGTAGCCGTCGCCGTCCTCGTCCACCGAGGTCGTCTCACCGTCGCAGTTCAGGTCGATCCCGTCGCAGGCCTCGTCCGCGCCGGGGTTGAACGCCGGGTCCTCGTCGTCGCAGTCGTCCGCCTCGTCGCCGCAGTTGTCGTTGACGTAGCCGTCGCCGTCGACGTCGCTGAGGAGGTCCTCGCCGTCGCAGTCCTGGTCGACGCCGTCGTCGCACGTCTCGGGCGCCCCGGGGAACACGGTGTCGTCGTCGTCGTCGCAGTCGTCGCAGCTGTCGACGCCGTCGCCGTCCGCGTCCTCCGCGTCGTCGACCTCGCCGCTGCAGTCGTTGTCGAGGAAGTCGCCGCAGATCTCCTCGAAGTCCGGCGAGCTGAGGTCGTCGCCGTCGTCGCAGTCCTCGCAGTAGTTGCTCCCGTCGCCGTCGCTGTCGAGGCCGGGGTTGAAGAAGTCGTCGGTGTCGTCGCAGTCGTCGCCGCCGATGCAGGCCTCGTTGATGTACCCGTCGCCGTCCTGGTCGCCGATGTCGTCCTCGCCGCTGCAGTTCTGGTCGATCCCGTCGTCGCAGGTCTCGGGGTTGCCGGGGAAGTTGTCGGGGTCGTCGTCGTCGCAGTCGTCGCAGGCGTTGCTGCCGTCGCTGTCGGCGTCGATGCCGGGGTTGACGTCGAAGTCGCCGTCGTCGCAGTCGTCCCCGCCGCAGGTCGCGTCGATGTAGCCGTCGCCGTCGAGGTCGCCGGTCGGGTCCACGCCGTCGCAGTCCTGGTCGATGCTGTCCGAGCAGATCTCCGGCGCGCCCGGGTAGATGGTCGCGTCGGCGGTGTCGCAGTCGCCGAAGTCGGCGCAGTTGTCGACCCACCCGTCGCCGTCGCTGTCGAGCCCGTCGAGGTCGAAGTCGAGGGACCACTCGTCCAGCGTCCCCTCGTCGCCGCTGGCGCCGTCCGTGATCGACAGGATCCAGTCGCCCGCGGTGGGCTCGCCCTCGAAGGCGCTCAGGTCGCCCGAGGGGGCGAAGGTCCCGGTGAACGGCGCCGAGCCGTCGCCGATCGCGGTGGCCGCGTCGTCGTCCAGCACCGTGCCCGTGAAGTTGTCGGAGCTGCCGCCCACGCCGCTGAACAGCTCGACCTCGGTGCCGGACGGGGAGGTCAGGGCGACGGTGAGGTCGCCGTCCCAGGAGTGGGTGATCTCCAGGAGGACGTCCACGTCGACGACCTCCACGCCGCCGACGGCGACGTTCAGGACCGAGGTGACCGTCTCGTTGTCGACGATGGCGACCAGCGGGCCGGGGCCGGCGATCTCGTCGGGGACCGAGCCGCCGCCGACGTCCGCGTCCTGCCCGTCGGCCGCGCCGTCGCAGTCCTGGTCGATCCCGTCGCACGCCTCCGTGGCGCCGGGGTAGATGGTGTCGTCGTCGTCGTCGCAGTCCGCGCAGGAGTCGACCCCGTCGGCGTCCCCGTCGTAGTCGGGGCTGAGGAGCGGGTCGGAGTCGTCGCAGTCGGTCCCGCCGCACTCGAACGGGGACTCGCCGTCCTCGTCCTCGTCCACGTCGTCCGTCACGCCGTCGCAGTTGTTGTCGATCGTGTCGCAGATCTCCTCGGCGTCGTCGTTGACCGTGTCCAGCGTGTCGTCGCAGTCGGCGCACACGTCGAACCCGTCCCCGTCGCCGTCGACGCCGGGGTTGATCGCCGCGTCCGTGTCGTCGCAGTCGTCGCCGCCGCAGAGCGCGTTGTCGTAGGTGTCGCCGTCCTCGTCGCCGATCGCGGCGATGCCGTCGCAGTCGTTGTCCACGCCGTCGTCGCAGACCTCGTCCGCGTCGGGGTTGATGAAGGCGCCGATGCCGGGGCTGTCGTTGCAGTCGTCGCAGACCGAGAAGCCGTCGCTGTCCTCGTCCACGCCGGGGTGGACGGTGTCGTCGTCGTCGTCGCAGTCGTCCCCGCCGCAGGCGACGTCGTCGTAGCCGTCGGCGTCGTCGTCGATGAGCTCGTCGGCGCCGTCGCAGTCGTCGTCGATCCCGTCGCCGCAGGTCTCCGGGGCGCCGGGGTAGATGTCGATGTTCGTGTCGTCGCAGTCCGCGGGCGCGCAGATGCCGTCGCCGTCGCCGTCGGTGCAGGACGTGATGGAGATGCCGGACCCCTCGAAGGTGGGCTCGGCGGTGTCGCAGGAGATCTCCAGCGGGTCGAGGTCGGTCGCGCCGCTGACGTCCTGCAGCCCGATCGTGGCCGAGGCCGCGTCGTCGTAGGTGGGGTCGCCGAGGTCGAGGTCGTCGTAGTGGTACTCGATGGCGCCGGAGGGGTAGAGGTGGACCTGGACGTAGACGTCGTCGCCGGCGGAGATGTGGGGGATGCCGTGCCACGCGACGACGAACCGGTCGTTGCCTCCGTCGGTGTCGTGCCACGCGAACACGCCCTCGAAGATCGGGAGGAAGAGGGCGGACGGATCGAGGTCGTCCCACAGCACCATGAGCGCCGGCGCGCTGCCCGTGGCGGGGAGGCAGGCGTTGCTGAACCCGACCTGGGTGCCCACGAACGCGACGCCGCCGTTGGCTCCGACCGTCACCGAGGTGTAGTCCACGCCGAAGTACTCGAACGACCACGGCAGCGTCACCGTCTCCTCGTCGTCGTCCCCGAACCCGAAGAGCGGGTCGCCCAGCGGCAGCGTCCCCAGCGGCGGGTCCACGTAGTCCAGGGCCGCGGTCTCGGCGGTGTACCCGTAGGTGTTGGGGCCGGCGAGCTGGGCGGCGGCGAGGGAGGGCAGGCAGAGGGCGGCGGCCGCGACGAGCAGGGACAGGCGAATCGGCATGAACAACCTCAGGGACAGAGAGCGAAGGTGTCGGGGTCCTCGCGGTCGCTGTAGACGACGGACACGGAGCCCGACGCGGCGACCTCTTCGGAGAAGGTCAGGGTGGCGGTGGCGCCGAGGCGCTCCATCCGGATCTGCCCGCTCGTGGGGACGTAGCAGGCGCCCATCCCGTCGCGCGGGACGGCCACGTCCTCGACGTGGAAGAACAGCTCGGGGGGCTGGCCGCGGACGAACGTGGCGGGGCCCGCGTTGAGGATGAAGCCGTCGGCGTCGCCCTCGATCTCGAAGAGGATGTCGAGGCTGTTGTCGACGCCGTCGGACGTCCACCCGAGCCCCGTCAGCTCGACGTCGGCCCCGGCCAGGTCCCCCGCGACGGACGCGTCGCCGGACAGGTCGCCGACCAGGGGGAGGTTCTCGAACCCGAACGTCTGCACCTCGCCCACGAACGCGCCCAGCCCGCCCGCCACCACGAGGTCCACGGTGCCGCCGATCGTCTCGGTGGTGATGCCGGACTCGGGGACGCAGCCGACGCCGTAGTCGAGCGTCAGGTCGTCGCCGTCCTGGGACGTGGACGGGCAGCCCCCGGGACCCGACGGCTCGGCCGAGCTGAGCGCGATCTCCACCGCCAGCGCCCCCGTCATCAGCGACGCTTGCGCCACCCGCCCGGCGAGGTCGCCGGAGATGATCGGCTCGGGCTCGCCGATCGGCCCGCAGGCGGTCAGGACCGCGAGCGCCGCGCCGAGGAGGAGGCGCGCCCTCATCGGAGGAGCATCTTCGCGATGGTGGTCAGCTGCATGTTCGACGTCCCCTCGTAGATGGAGCCGATCTTGCTGTCCCGGAAGAACTTCTCCGCGGGGTACTCGGTGGTGAAGCCGTTGCCGCCGTGCAGCTCGACCATCTTGCTCGCCACCCGCTCGGCGACCTGGCTGCTGAGGAGCTTCGCCATCGCCGCCTCCTTGAGGAACGGCAGCCCCGCGTCCTTGAGGCGGGCGGCGTTGTAGACCATCAGCTTGGCCGCCTCGAGGTCGACGGCGGCCTGCGCGATCTGGTGCTGGACCGCCTGGAACTGGCCGATGGGGCGGCCGAACTGCTCCCGCTCCTGGACGTACGCGACGCCCGCCGCCAGCGCGCCCCGGGCGAGGCCCACCATCTGGGCGCCGATGCCGATGCGTCCCTCGTTCAGCGTCTCGATCGCGACCTTGTAGCCCTTGCCCACGGGGCCGAGGACATTCGACGCGGGGACGCGGACGCCCTCGAGGATCAGCTCGCACGTGGACGACGCCCGGATGCCGAGCTTGTCCTCCTTCTTGCCGACCGTGAACCCGGCCCACTCGCGCTCCACCAGGAACGCGGTGATGCCGCGGTAGCCGGCGTCGAAGTCGGTGTTGGCGAAGACGAGGAAGAGCGACGCCTCGCCCGCGTTGGTGATCCAGAGCTTGTTGCCCGTCAGGATCCAGTCGTCGCCGTCCCGCTCGGCCTTGCAGCGGAGGGCGAACGCGTCCGACCCCGAGCTCGACTCGGACAGCGCGTAGGCGGCGACCCACTCCGACGCCAGCTTCGGGAAGTAGCGCGCGTGCTGCTCCTCGTTGCCCCACTTCCGGAGCGCGTTGATGACGAGCGTGTTCTGGACGTCGATGAAGACGGAGAGCGACGGGTCCACGACCGCCGCCTCCTCCACCGCCTGGCAGGCCATGAAGAAGGTCCCCCCGGCGCCGCCGAACTGCTCGGGGATCTCGATCCCCATCAGCCCCATCTCGAAGCACTGCCGGATCAGCCCGGGGTCGATCTTCTGGTTCTTGTCCATCTCGTGGACCAGGGGCCCCGCCTGCTCGCGGAAGAAGCTGCCCACCGCCTCGGCGAACATGGTCTCGTCCTCGCTGAGGACCGTCAGGGGGGTGGGCGTGCTCGTCATCCGTGCCTCCGTCCCGCGTTTTCTCGTGCGCGGGCGCGGCTGTATATCACATGGATCGGGCCCGCCTACCCCTGCAACGTCTCGTCGGTCATCGACGCCATGAAGTCGGGGAGGCTGAGCCCGTCCGAGGGGAGCCCCGCGCGGACCTCCTGGAGGGCCGTCCGAAGCGCCCCGGGGGAGGGATAGCGGTCGGCGGGGCGGAAGGCGAGGGCCTTCCGGAGCACCCGCTTCAGCCCCGGCGCGACCGCCTCCACCCCGATCCAGGTGGCGTTGCTGCGGAGCCGGCTCTCGACCTTCACGATCGCCGTCATCACCTCGATGACCGAGCCCCCCTGGAAGAGGTGGCGGCCGGTGACGAGCAGGTACAGCCCCGTCGCCAGGGCGAACAGGTCGGACCTCAGGTCGAGCTCCAGGCCGCGCGTCTGTTCGGGGGACATGTACGACGGCGTGCCCCGGGTGTGGCCTGTCGCGGTGACGAGCCCGCTGAGCATCGCGGCCTTCGCGATCCCGAAGTCGAGGAGCTTGGCGGTGCCGCTGCGGGCGACGATGACGTTGCTCGGCTTGAGGTCCCGGTGGACGACTCCCAGGGGGCGACCGGCGTCGTCCGCCAGCCCGGCCACGTACTCCAGCCCGTCGCACACCTGGATGGCGACGTCGAGCGCCTGGTCGGCGGTCAGGGCGCGGCTCTTCGCGAGGACGTCGAGGCAAACGCCGTCGACGTACTCCATCGAGATCCAGGGGACGTCGTCGGTCTCCCCGAAGTCGTAGATCTCGACCACGTTGGGGTGGCGCAGGAGCGCGCCGATGCGGGCCTCCTTGACGAGCGAGGCGCGGAACTCCTCCGAGTCCGCGCCCACGCTGCGCCGGAGCACCTTCAGCGCCGCCTTCTTCGTGAACCCCGCGGGGCCGGTCATCCGCGCCTCGAAGACGCGCCCCATCGAGCCCTCCCCGAGGATGCGGACCAGCTCGAAGCGGCCGAACGTCGCCGGCAGGTCGTCCTCGGTGAGGAGCTCGGGGTGGAGCGGCGGCACGAGGCCGAGTCCCCGGTCGACGACCCTAGGAGGACTGGGTCACGGACAGCGTGTAGGTCTGGCCCGGGTCGCCGCCGTCCTCGTTGAACTCGAACTGGCGGATGCGGATGAAGTACGTGCCGTCCTCGGGCACCTCCGGGGTGATCGACTCGTTGTCGTCGCTGGAGAGCCCGGTCCCCTGGGGGAGCGTGTTCTCGCTCTCGCTCATCACGTAGACGTCGAGGTCGCCGTCGGCGTGGACGAACGTGAGGTCGACCTGGGCGGTGCCGGCGACGAGGTCGACCGTGAACCAGTCCTCGTTCTCGATGCAGATCTTGAGGTCCTCGTGGGTCCCCAGCGCGATGGCGATGGCGTTGGCCATGTTGTGGTTGGGCTCGAGCTTGTCGTCGACGGCGCAGGTCGGGGGGGCCGGCGGGTCACCGACCGAGAGCACGACCGAGTACTCGTTGCCGGGGTCGAGCCCGTCGTCGGCCCAGAGGGTGACCTCGATGACGAAGGTGCCGTCCGCGGCGACCTCGACGCCGGCCGTCTCGTTGTCGGACGCGCCCGACGAGCTGGCGAGCTCGTCGCCCTCGGAGTCGAAGATCGCGAGGTCGATGTCGCCCTCGTCGTCGGAGAAGTAGAGCTCGACGTTGATGTAGTCGCCCGCCGTCGCGGTGACGGTGAAGTAGTCGGGGTCCGTCTCGCAGACGACGAGGTCTTCGTGGTCGCCCGGGGCCAGCGGCACGGCGTCGTCGAACGTGTCGTTGTCCTCGAACTTGTCGTCGTGCTCGCCGCACTTCTCGGTGGTCGAGTCGTCGTCGTCCGACGCGTCGTCGTCGTCGGTGGAGTCGTCGTCGTCCGCGGCGTCGTCGTCGTCCGCGGCATCGTCGTCGTCGCCGGCGGAGTCGTCGTCGCCGGTCGGGTTCGTCGGGCACGCGACGACGAGGGAGAAGGAGGCCAGGAGGGCCAGGAGCGTGAAGAGGCGCGAAGTCATGCGCGCGACCTTACTCGATGGGCAGGGACTCCAGGAAGGCGAACACCGTGTTCCACACCCGCGCCTGGTTGGCGAGGCCCTTCAGGCCGTGGCCCTGGCCCGCGAACTCCTCGTAGACGCACTCCTTGCCGGCGGCGGCGCAGGCCTCGGCGAACTGGCGGGACTCCGCGACGGGGACGCGGTTGTCCATCTCGCCGTGGAGGAGGAGGATCGGGGAGTCGAGCTTGTCGACGTGGTGCAGCGGCGACCGGTCGCGGATCTTGTCGGGTTCGGTCTCCGGGTCGCCCGCCTCGAGGAGCACCCAGTCGGGGATGTTGGACGTCTCCCAGAACGTCTTGATGTCGCTGAAGCCGTAGAAGCTGATGCCCCAGCCGTAGTCGAAGTCCTCGTTCCGGCCGTTGGTCTCGGGGGGGAACGTCAGCGCGCGCATCGCCGCGTAGCCGCCGTGGCTGCCGCCGATCACGCCGACTGCGCGGGGGGTGAAGCCGTGCTCGGCGACGAGGTACCGCGCGACGTAGTGGAGGTCGATGATCTCGTCGCCGCCGAGGTCGCCGTCGTTGAGCTGGTGGAACTCGGGCCCGAAGCCCCAGGAGCCGCGGACGGCGGGGCTGAGGTGGGTGACCCCGGCCTCGCAGTAGATCTGGGAGGTCGAGTCGAAGTAGTTGCCGCCGCCGTAGAAGCCGACGATGGCGGCGAGGCGGCGCTCCCCCTCGGCGGGCGGCTGCTTCGGCGTGCTGAGGTAGGCGTGGAGCTTGCGTCCGTCGAACGTCTCGATCTCGACGCGCTCCACGTCGCAGTGGACGAGGCGGGCGAGATCCTCCGGCGGCATGCCGAGGAAGGGCGTCGTCGCGAAGGCGTCGGGCGAGGTCAGCGAGATGCGGAACATGTCGACCTTGAACTGCCGCGAGGTGGCGTACATCCACGAGCTGTCGCCGCGGTGGCCGAGGTCGTACAGGTTGGCGGGGCGGACCTCGGAGTGGAGCACCGCGCCGTCGAGGTCGAGGAGGCGCAGCTCCGTCTCGTAGGGCTTCTGGAAGGTGGCGAGGATCCGCACGACGTCGCCGCTGACGAGGAGGCGGGCGTCCCGCAGCGGGGTCTCCTCGGGGGTGAACTCCGTCACCTGCCGGGTCGTGCCCGTGGCGACGTTCCGCTCGTAGATGTTGGCGGCGCCCGTCTCGTCCGACGCGTACAGGAGGCGGTCGCCGTCGACCCAGTCCTCGAAGAACCCCGCGAGCTGGCGCTTGTCGGCGGGCGGCTCGGTGATGGGGACGACGGACGGCGCCTCGGCGTTGAGGTCGACGCGGAGGAGCTGCCCGCGCGCGCGGTCGTTCTCCAGGTTCGCGCGGAAGAAGGCGGTCTCGCCGTCCGGGGAGAGGAGGACGAGGCCCCAGGTGAAGGTCAGCGCGTCGTCGTCGCAGACGACCTCGGTCGCCTCGCCGCCGTCCAGCGACATCAGCTCGAGGCAGGACCGGAACCCCGCGGCGCGCGCCTCGTCGGGGTAGCGGGCGACGTACGCGAACCGGTTCCGGGGGGCGTCGAGGCCGAAGCCGTAGATGTAGGGGACGTCCGTCAGCTTGCGGATGCTGCCGCCGTCCGCCAGCTCGATGCGGTAGAGGTCGAAGAACTCGGCGTTGTCCTCGTCGGCGATCGCGAGGACGGCGTCGGCGCCGGGAATCGGCAGGTATCGCGACAGGTTGCGGGTATTCCAGTCGATGTCCGTGACCGGCTCGCCGGCGTTCAGGTCCAGCTCGCCGTCCAGCTTCAGCGTCCGCAGCTTCGTCGAGGTGTCGTCGCGCACCGTGTACATCAGCCGGTTCTGCTCCGGCAGGACCTGGAAGCCGCGGTAGGGGAAGCCCTGGATGTGGGGGCCGATGTCGATGGTGCGGTCGCCGAAGGTGACCTTGGTGTCGACGGGGGCCGGCGCGGCGGGCGCGGGCGCGGGCTCGGCTGCGGGCGCGGCTTCGGCTTCGGCTTCGGCGGACGGGTCCTCCTCGAGCGGCGTGCCGGGCTGGCGCACGACCTGGCGGATGCAGCCGGTGGCGAGGATCAGGGCGAGGACGAGGGCGAGGCGCTTCATGCGAGGGACTCCGCGAGCTCCCGCAGGCGGGCCCGCCCGTCGCGGAAGACGGACTGGCCGTCGCCCACGAGGACGGCCTCGGTGCCGGGTCGCTCGGCGAGGGCGTGGACGGACGCCACGGCGGCGTCCCGGTCGGCCAGCTTGGCGTCGGGCAGCAGGTTGAGGGAGCCGGCGCGCTGCCCCCGGACGAGGTCGCCGGTGACGATCGTGTCGCCGCCGGGGAGGACGAACGCGAGCTCGCCCGGCGTCTTCGAGCCGCGCATGCCGAGGCAGTGGACTCCGAAGGTGAGGCCGGAGTCGGGCTGGAGCCAGAGCGCGACAGGGAGGCCGCGGAACTCGGGGCGGTCGCGCTCGGCGGCGGGGGCCCCCACCTGGGCGCCGAACCGGGCGACGACGTCGTGCGTGGCGCGGACGTGGTCGGCGTTGGTGAGGAGGACCCAGCCGACCCCGCCGAGGGACTCGACGTGGGCGGCGTCGTGCTCGCTCAGCGGCATCGGGTCGAAGGCGACGTTCGGCCCGCCCTCGATGACGAGCAGGTGCCCGTTGAAGTCCACGTTCCGAGACTCGTCAAACGCGGACCAGGCGTACAGATCCGGCCGGTGCAGCAGCTTCATGGGCTTTCTTTTGACATAAAACTTGGATCGCCGTGAGTCCGTGAGTAGATCCCAGGCGCCCAACGGTGCAGCGGGGCCGATTCCGGCCGGCGCCGCCCGGGTCCGACGCGGCGAACAGGCGCCGCGCCCACCCGCCCTTCCAGGGTCGCACCGGGCTCCGGTACGAAATGGACCGCGAATCATGCGGAAGGTCCTGTTCCTGATGACCGCGCTGGCGCTGGCCGCCTGCGACACCGACACCTACCTGACCGCCCCCGACACGGTGCTGACGCACGACTACGAGGGCACGCTGGCGATCGACCACGCCACCTCCGAGGGCATCCTCGCCCTGGTCAACTCCCCCGACACGACCGTCGACTTCCTCGACGTCGACGTCGAGCTGGACGTCCGCGCCGCCGAGCGGATCGTCGCCCACCGCCAGGGCGACGACGGCTACGACGGCACGTGGGACGACAACCCCTTCGACGACCTCTTCGAGCTGGACGACGTCGGCTACGTCGGCCCCGACGCGATGGAGAAGCTCGGCGACATGGCGTACGAGCTCGACCTCGTCCCCGGCATCGTCGTCGAGGGCGTCGTCTTCACGATCGGCGAGGAGGCGGACACGATGCTGCTCGTCAACCTCGCCACGCTCGACGAGCTCGACTTCGAGGCCGGGCTGGACGCGCGCGCCGCCGAGACCATCGTCTACGGCCGCCCGTACAGCAACCTCGTCGAGGTCGGCGACCGCCCCTGGGTCGGCCCCGCCGCGCTGGAGCAGCTCCGCGCGTACGCCGGTCCCTGGGTGGACGAGACGCCCATCGAGTAGTCCCCGCCGGGGAGTCCGCGTACCCTTCGCCGGTGGGTAGGCCCATCGACGTCGACCACCCCGCGGTGGGTGCCGGCCACGTCTTCATCCCGGGAAACGCCGACTCGCTGGTGGCCGCCGCGCTGCTCGTGTCGCGCGCGCCCTGGAGCGCGTGGGTCATGCTCGCGCGGGAGCACCGGCTCCCCATCCTGCTGGAGCGTCCGATCGTCGAGGTCGCGCGCGAGGTCTGGTGCCTGGGGTACGCCGGCACCGGCCACCCGCTCCTCCCCGCGGCGCTGGAGGCGCACGTCACCCACCGGCCGCTCCACTGGCTGACGGCCACGTCGGGGCGGCTCACGGCGGCCGCCGCCGAGGTCCCGGGGGTCGCCTTCGAGAGCCTCCCCGGGGGCTCCCTCGTCCAGCTCGTACAGCGCCACGTGTCCGGCCGGTGGAGCGACGACGACCGCGCCTTCGAGCGCCTCGGGTTCATCCTCGGCCGCTACCGGGGGGCGCGGCCCACCGACTTCGAGCTCCACCTCGTCAACCTGCTGCACGCCGCGTCGGTCCAGATCCGGAACCACGAGAACCTCGGGGCCGGCTTCGTCCGGACGCTCGCGTCCACGCCGCCGGGCAAGTGGGCGGGGCTGGACCTGATCCGGAAGTACGCGACCTCCGGCGAGCAGCTGATCCGGAAGGCGCGGGACGTGCTGTCGGACGCCGATCCCGTCCGCGGGGAGCGGTACGGGCCGGCGCTCTGGATGGTGGACGCGGGGCTCATCGCGCGGGGCGCGCACGGCAAGGCGGTCGCGGCCCGCGCCTACGCCCGGCAGGCCCCGACGGCGCTGATCGAGCGGGTCGACCGCGGCTTCACGAAGGTCTGGATCGTCCTCCCCGCGCACCTCGAGGAGCGATGGATCGACATCCTCCAGATCATGGCCGCGTTCTCGACGGACTTCGCCTACACGGGCCTTCGCGGCGCCGGCGCCATCGCCGCCGACGACATCGACGAGTTCGCGGAGATGCTCTGGCAGGTGCTCTCGAAGACCTGAGCGATTCCGACGAGTTGCACCCAACTGCCGGGGCGATTTCCCCGTCCCCTCCAGCGGTTGAACGGCGTCTGTAGAAAGTGAAACCAAACCGGCGCGCAACTGTGCGGGATTCCAAGGGGACCTCGGACAGGCTCGACGTGCACCGTTTTGAGCATCGACAGCCCGATCCGCCCCCCGTAGGGTCCTTCTCGAAGGTCGGCTTGTTCGTCCTTCAACTGATTCGGGCCAGCCGGCCGGCAGTTCCAATCCGGGAGCTGCCGGTCGTGCTCGTTCTGGACAGATTGTCAGGCCTCCTCCGCCGCGCTCGGGAGGCGTTGACAAAGTGTCAGCCGATTGGCGCCGCCGCATCCTCCTCATTCGACGGACATCTCTCGATCCAGGTGCTGGCAGGCTTCTTGCTTCGATCGTCGGGTCATGCGAACGCGCCTTGTTGTCGGGATCTCGCTGACCGCCGCCCTCGTGCCGCTGGGCCTGCTCCTCGCGGGGCTGCCCCAGTACGACGCCGAGACCATCGAGATCGGCGACGCGCCGGGCGCCGTGACCGTCACGCCGGACGACCGCGTGGTCGCCACGGTGCTCGGGACCGAGGACGTCACCGTCGGGTTCGTCGACAGCGCCGACTTCGCTTCGGGACCGTTCACCATCGGGCTCGACGCCGACGAGGCCGTCAGCATCGAGGGGGGCACGCTGGACGGCGACGCCGTCGCGTTCGTGGGCGGCACGCAGCTCGACGTCGTGCTCTTCGACACCTCCGTCATCCCCGCGACGGCGGGTCTGGACACCCCCATCGGCCTGGGCCTCGACGTCAGCCGGCTGATCTCGCTGGCGTGGGACGGCGGCACCACCGTGTACGGCGCCGACGAGGCCTCCGACACGCTCCGCCGCGTCGACTTCAGCGCGGACGAGCCCGCCGTCGACGGCGACGGTTGGCCGGTCGCGCTCCCCTTCACCCCGGCGGCCGTGGCCGTCCTCGACGTCACCACCCTGCTGGTCGTCGGGGGGACCGAGGTCGTGGTCGTCGACGTCTCGTCGGCGGACAGCCCCACGTGGGAGCTCCTCGGCGACCTCAGCGGCCCCGCCGCCGCGGCGGTGGACCTCGCGACCGACGGGGCCCACAGCGCCTGGATCCTCTACGAGGACAGCGCGATCTGGCAGCTCGACCGGGACGGCGGGAGCGCCGGGGACGACGACGACAGCGCCGGCGACGACGACGACGACAGCGCCGGGGACGACGACAGCGCCGGGGACGACGACGACAGCGCGGCCGGGGACGACGACGACTCGGCTGCGGGAGACGACGACGACAGCGCCGAGGCGGGCGAGGAGGCGGCCGACTGGACGCTGACCTTCTTCGTGGTCGAGCCGGGCGAGCCGGGCGTCGCGATCGAGCACCGCACCGTGGACGGCGAAGGCTACGTCTACGTCGCCGGGAGCAACCGCGTCACGCTGTGCGACCTGGACGCCAACCTCATCGGCGACTTCAGCCTCGCCGGCGACGCGTCCGGCCTGGCGGCGGCGTCGGGCGAGGACGGCTTCCTGTACGCGACCCAGGCGGGCGTCGACCAGCTCGGCGTGCTCTCCCCGGGTCCGTTCGTCCGCATCACGTCGGTCGACCCCACCGAGATCGACGAGGCCGCCGACACGATCTCGGTCACGTTCACCGTGGACTTCGCGGGCGCGGACGCCGAGGTCTGCGACTACCGCGTCGAGGTGGGCGGGACGATCCGCGGCGACGGCACCGAGATCGACTCCGCCACCGGCACGGCGTCCGAGGGCGAGGAGGTCACCATCGAGCTGACGGGGAGCGAGCTCCCGACCGGCGACAACACCGCCTGGGTCTTCTGCGCGGACAGCGACGGGGACGACGGCCGCGCGAGCTTCACGTACTCCAACGCGGGCCTGTCGGCGCCCACGGGGCTGACCCTGACCGCCGACGACGGGCAGGTGACGCTGGCCTGGGACGACGACGGGGTCGCGGACGTGTACGTCGTCTACTTCGACACCGCGACGTTCGACGACGACACGTCCCCCACGCTGTGCAACGGCGACGGGACGATCTGCTCGCCCCACCTCGAGGTCCCGGGGAGCAGCTCCGGCGACGACGACGACGACGACGACGACGACGGCTCCGACGACGACGACAGCGCCGCGGCGGACGACGACGACGACGACGACGAGGCCTCGTCGGACGGGACGATCACGCTGGTCGTCGACGAGCTCACCAACGGCACCCGCTACTACTTCGCCGTCGCCGCCCGGAGCGCCGACGGGGCCGAGGGGCCGCGCACGTCGGTCCGGTCCGCCGTCCCCTCCCGCCGCGGCGGCGCCGCCGTCCTCGCCAACGACCCCGGCTGCTCCTGCTCCGCCGCGCCCGCCGCGCGCCCCGCGGCCGGCGTCGCTACCCTGCTGCTGCTGCTCGGCCTCGTCCGACGGAGAGAGTCATGACCGCTGCCCGCCGCCTGTTCGCCCTGCTCGTCGTCGCCGCCGCCGTGGTCGCCGTCCCGGCCGCCGCGTCCGCGCAGATCCAGGACACGCCCTACGAGGAGACGCCGAAGTGGTTCACGACGAGCCTCAACTTCGGCGCCATCTGGTTCAGCGACGAGCAGCTCGAGCCGACCTACGGCGACCAGGCCCGGTTCCTGAGCAAGCTGACGTTCGGGTTCGTCCCCTGGAGCAAGTACGTCCACGTCGAGCTCGACATCGGCGCGGGCTTCCAGCAGTACACCGGCTCACAGGTCTTCGTGGACGACGGCGACGAGAGCACCGGCAGCACGATGATGATGACGATCTTCCCGCTGAACGTGGACCTCCTCGTCGGGATCGACCTGTTCCACGAGCAGCCGATCGTGCCCTACGGCGGCATCGGCGCGGCGATGGCGTGGTGGCGCGAGAACGAGACCGGCGGCGGCGACAAGTACACGGGCTACCGGCTCGGCTTCAACACGTTCTTCGGGCTCCAGTTCCTCCTCGACGCGCTCGAGAAGAGCCGCGCCCAGCACCTCGACGTGAGCACGGGCATCAACGACGCCTACGTCACCGTCGAGGGGCGCTGGTCGGAGATCAAGACCGGCTTCGACCAGGGCACCGCGACCACGGACGGCCTCCACTTCGGCGGCTGGTCGGTGCTCGGCGGGCTCAAGCTCGTCTACTGACCGCCTCCTGACGGGCTAGAGCTTCTCCACGGCCGCGTAGACGGCCACCGCCGCCGCCAGCACCGTCACCGCGATCGCTGCCGGGCGGCGGTCCTCCCCCTCGTGCGCGATCGACGCCGTCGCGCTGACCGCGGCGAGCGCGATCAGCGGGAGGAAGTAGTGGTGGCTGAAGTGGTCGATGAAGGCGAGGAAGGGGGCGTACAGGAGCGCCGTCCCCAGCGCGACCTTGCTCAGCTTGCCCCGGAAGGGGACGCCGGCGAGGAGCACCGCGGCGCCGAAGAAGAACCAGAGCTGCGCGAAGAGCACCGGGCGCTGCATCCACGGCAGCGCGTCGGGGTTGTTGTCGAAGTGCTCGGGGATCGTCTCGAAGTAGAGCGCGAACAGCCAGGTGTCGAGGCGCTTCGTGACGATGCCGATGACGAGCATCACGCCGCAGAAGAGGGCGAGGCCGAACCCGAAGCGCATCAGGGCGTGGACGGCGCGGCGGCGGCGCTCTTGATCGAGGGCCAGGTGGGTCGCTCCCGCGAGGGCGACGACGACCGCGCCGGGGTAGCGGAGGACCGCGGCGAGGATCGCCCACAGGACGAACACGCGGGCGCGGCCGCCGACGAGCGCGACGACGGCGACGACGAGGGCGAGGGCGTAGAGGCTGTCGGGGAAGTTGAGCGAGCCGTCCGACACCATCAGGCGGCCGTGCTGGATCGCGGCGACGCCGAGGGTGGCGCCGAGCAGCGGCCCCGCGGGGACCGCCCCGGACTCGTCGCGGATGCCGAGGAGGCCGATCAGGGGGACGCCGAGGAGGATGGCGAGGAGCAGCGCCGCGGCGCTGACCGTCTGGTCCGAGATCAGCTCGCGCGCGGGGGCGTACAGGTAGGTCCACGCGGGAGGCTGGTGGAGCGTCGACGACCCGTCCGGGGACCGCCCCGCGAGCACGTAGTCCCCCGCCACCTCGTGCGCCCAGCGGATGTTCTCCGTCACGTTCAGGAGCTGGTATGGGTGCATGTGGTGGTGGCCGAGGCGACGCATGTCGTCCGTCATCTCGCGGCGGCTCATCTTGGACCACGCCACCAGGGCGACGTCCCCCGCCGGCAGGCCCGGCGCCGAGGTCGGCGGCTCGACCGTCAGGACCAGCTCCAGGCGGCCCCCGGGAGGCGCCTCCAGCACCGCCCCCACGGCGGCCGTCCCCCACTCCCAGTAGCGCTCCACGAGCGGCCCGTCCGCCCCCAGCGGGGCGAGGTTCGCGATCTGCTCGGCCTGGAGGACGTTCGGCCCCACCGCCAGCCGGACCGTCGCGCCCACGCGCGTGTGGACCGCGATCAGCAGGGGGACGTACTGCGCGATGCCGGCCCGGTTCTCGACGACGATCGTGCGCCGCGGCTCGACGCCCTCGACGACCTCGCCGTCCATCAGCGCCGAGCCGTCCCCCCACGCGACCACGACCGCGCCCCGGTCCTTGGTCTCCGCCCAGTCGGCGTCGAACTGGGCGTTGAAGAAGTACCAGGAGCCGTCGCGGAGGAGGTGGGGCGACGTCCACAGCGCGAAGCCGGTGACCAGCGCCGCGGCGACCGCGAGCCCGCGCTTGGCGCCGTGGTCCCAGGGGGCGAAGTCGAGGTCCGGGTGGGTCTTCCTCAGCCACAGGAAGCCCGCGATCGACTCGACCGCGGCGAGGCCTCCGAGGGCGGGCCACTCGATGGGGATCCCGACGACGCGGAGCACGTTGAAGTGGACGACGTGGAGGACGAGGTTGGTCCCCGCGGCGGCGACCAGCGCCCACCCGAGGTCGAGCTTGCCGCCCACCTGGACGTCTCGCCGGAACAACGCCGGGACGAAGAAGAGGGCGGGGGCGAAGAGGACGACGGGGAGGCCGACGACGAGGCGGAGCAGCTCGATCGCGGTGACGTGGTGGGGCGGCGGTCGGTCCGGCGCGGCGACGTTCAGGACGACGAGCAGCACGCTCGCAGCCACCAGGAGTGCGCCGACGTGCTGCGGACGGGGCCTCATCCGGGGGACAGCATAACCGTCAGGCTCAATGGCCGCCCTCGAGGGGAACGAGCCGGGTGCGGGGGACGGCGCGGCAGCGCCGATCCAGCTCCTCGTCGGGGGCGGGGAAGGCCGACGCGGCAGCGGCGTCGGGTCCGTCACCCCACCGCCACAGGACCGCCGCGTCGTCGGGGGCGCCCCACAGGTCGCTGATCACGACCCCCGGGGGGCCGTACCGGACGCGACCCCGGCGCGGGTCCTCGCCGCGCACGCTCAGGTCGAACTCACGCGTCCGGAGTCGTGGCAGATCGCCGGACGTCAGCGCGGTCAGGGCCGGCGCCCCGCCGCCTGCGGGTGGGGGGACCTCGACCTCGGAGGGCCCCGCCCGGACCGCCTCGGGTCGCGACGCCGCCCCCCGCAGCCGGCCCCACCAGGCGGCGAGCTCGTCCGGCACCGCCACCCCGGGCTCCACGTGGAACGCGTCTGCGGCGGCGCCGATCCGCGCCGGGGCGACCGCCAGCAGCACCGAGTCGGCGGCGCCCCAGAGGCGGGGCTGCGTGTCCCGCGCCGCCCAGCGCTCGTCCCTCGGCCAGAGCCCCGCGTCGATCCAGGCGTTGACGCCCTGGGCGAAGGCGGTGAGGCGGTCGCGCGCGTCGTCGTCGAGGCCCTTCCGGAACGTCCCGGAGGCCTCCTCGCGGAGCCCGAGCGCCCTCACGAACGCGTCCGCGTCGGCCGAACCGGCCCCCGCCGTCTCGGCCTCCCGACCCGACCAGAAGCGGCGCCGGCCGTCGATCCCGAACATCGCCGTGGCCGCCGTGGCGAACCCCTCGACGAGCGCCCGATCCGCGTCGTCTCCGAGCTCGAGGCGGAGCGTCCCGGCGTCGTCCGCCTGGACCTCCGCGGGTGCCCTCAGCCCGAACACCCGGACCTCCCGGAGCAGCCGCTCCCGCAGCCGTCGCCGGATCCCCATCAGCCGTCGGGGAACGCCCGGCGGGTGAGGCGGACGACGAACCGCTCGCCGTCGCGCTCGACGCCGACGGCCACCTCCTCGCCGATCGTCCCCGTGCAGCGGGCGATGAACTCGCCGCGCCACATGAACCGGGTGTCGCGGCCGTTCAGGGCGGTGACGAGGTCACCGATCCGGAGCCCCGCCTCGGCGGCCGCCATGCCCTCGAAGAGGTGGGCGATGCGCGGCCCCTCGGGGCCCCAGTCGAGGCGCACGCCGATGCCCCCCTTCTTCTCCCCCGCCTGGGCGAGCTGGTCCCGCTCGTCGGGGACGACGAGGACGAGCTCCTCGACGACGTCCCCCGAGCGGACGTCCAGGATCGCGTGCTCGCTGTAGCCGTACCGGCGGGCCATCGCCTGGAGGTGGACCTGGCCGGTGGGGACGCCGCCGAGGACGAAGCCCCCCTCGTCGTCGGTCCGCACGCCGTACCAGCGATCGGCGGGGATTCGGTTCCGTCCGTCGCCGAGGTCCAGCCCGACGAGGGCGACGGGGAAGTTCGCGATCGGGTTCCCGTCAGGATCGGTGACCAGTCCGGAGAGCACGGCGCCGGGTTCGACGCGCAGCGCCACCTCGGCCCGGGGGGACTCGACGGTGATGTACGCCTCGGCGCTCGCGGTGCGCCGCAGCGCGCCCCGCACGCGGACCCGGTACAGCCCCGGCCGAAGCCCGCGGAAGCGGAAGCGGCCGTCGGCGTCGGTGGTGACCGACGCAATCTGCGTGTCTTCGTCGGCGGACTCGACGACCCAGGGCTCGGGCCAGCTCCGATCCGACGCCTGCGCGGGCCGGCTCAGCCGCACCGTCGCGCCGACCACGGGCGCCTCGGTGGTCGGGTCGACGACCTGGCCCGCGACGGCCCCCGCGTGCTGGTCGTCGACGATCCACTCCCCCGGGGGGAGCGCCGGCACCCCGGCCTGCCCGACGACGATCAGCGCGACCAACGCGAGGGTCACCATGCGCCGCATCGTACCCGTGCTAGGGTCGCCCGCCCTGGGGAGGAGGAGGCCTGGCCTTGGATCTGAAGCTGCTGTTCGACGAGTTCGCAGCGAGCGTGGTCCGGGAGCGGTCCTTGACGACGGCCGAGAGGCTCAGCGACTGGAGCGCGGCGACCAAGTCGCGGTTCGTCCGGCTGGGCAAGCGCAGGGGCTACGTCCCCTTCGCCACGGACGACCGGCGCAAGAGCGCGGCGTACCTCTGGGACGTCGCCTGGACCGTCGAAGACAAGCTGAAGCGGGGGCAGCCGCCCTCGGGCGCGGGCCTGGAGGTGGGGCTGAAGTTCCCGCTGGCGCCGTACCGCAGGCTCGTCCTGACGATGGAGTGCGAGTGGGGGCGGCAGGGCCAGCGCGCGCACACGCAGGTCTTCCGGCAGAACCTCGAGGAGGTCTTCCGCGACTTCTACAAGCTGATGGACGCCCGCAGCGAGGCGAAGGTCATGGTCTACACGACCTGGCTGTACCCCGAGCAGGCGGGCCCCGACGGGCTGTTCGTGCGCGGGTTCCGGCAGCTGCTCCTCGACTACACCGGGCACTCCCCCAGCGACGCGTACCTCTTCGTCGAGTTCGACGACCGCGACAAGGCGCTGCGGGGGTACACGACGGCGGTGCCGAAGCGGGGGCCGCGGACCTTCCGGATCCGGCAGATCGGCGAGGTCAACTACCCTCGTCGGTGGGACCCCAAGGCCGTCCTGTAAGCGGAATCGCTGCAAGCGCTGGGGGGTCGGAGGCGTAGGACGGCCATGACGACGACCACCGATCGACGACGATTCCCCGGCATCAGCCCGCGCGCGTGGGAGCACCCCGCCGACCGCGCCGCGCTGGTCGCCCTCCGCAAGGTCCCCGGCTTCGACCTGCTGGTCCGCAAGGTGTTCGGGTTCGTGGGCGAGCGGACGCTCCGGCTGACGACCCTGGCGACGTCGGTGCGGGTCGGGGAGACGCAGTTCCCGGACCTCCACAGGCAGTACATGCAGGCGTGCGCGACGCTGGACGTCGAGGATCCGCCGGAGCTGTACGTGGCGCAGACGCCGTTCGTGAACGCGGGCGCCGTCGGCTTCGACAGGCCCTTCATCGTCCTCAACTCGGGCAGCCTCGCGCTGATGTCGGACGAGGAGGTCCAGTTCATCCTCGGCCACGAGCTGGGCCACGCGCTGTCGGGGCACGTCCTCTACAAGACGATGCTCTTCCTGCTCATGCGGCTGACGATCCCGATGCTGATCATCCCGGTCACGGGGGCCGCGCTGGTCGCGATCCGG
This sequence comes from uncultured Rickettsiales bacterium, assembly GCA_964344575.1. Taxonomy (GTDB): domain Bacteria; phylum Myxococcota_A; class UBA796; order UBA9615; family UBA9615; genus JAAESI01. The sequence continues at coordinate 25,541 of CAYFOA010000047.1, forward strand.
ACGGCGCTGCTGGAGTGGGACCGGAAGTCCGAGCTGAGCGCCGACCGCGCCGGGATGCTCGTCGTCCAGGACCCCGCCCTGGCGATGCGCGTGATGATGAAGATGGCCGGCGGGGGGAAGACGGACCAGATGAACGTCGACGCGTTCGTCGAGCAGGCGGACGAGTACCGGAGCGGCGGCGGGGTGTTCGACTCGGTCATCAAGGTGATCAACCTGCTCGGGCGTCGTCACCCGTTCCCGGTGCTGCGGCTCGCCGAGATGAAGGCGTGGGTCGACAGCGGCGACTACGGCCGGATCGTGGGCGGCGACTACCCCGCGCGGGGGGCCGACGACGAGGTCTCCGTGATCGACGAGCTCAAGGCCGCGGGGACGCAGTACGGCGACGACTTCGACAAGTCGCCGGACCCCCTGATGGGCTTCGTCCGCAGCGTCGGCGACAGCCTCGGGGGGCTCTTCAAGAAGAAGGCGCCCGCCGACGAGTAGGATGCCCGGATGCGCCGGGCCGCCGCGGTCGCCGTCCTCGTCCTGATCGCGACGGACGCGTCCGGGCAGATCGACCTCGACGAGCGCGAAGAGTCCGTCCGCGAGCCGTTCGCGCTGGACCGCGGCCCCCTCGACCACCTCGGCTGGGGGACGCTCGAGGATCTCTACGTCGACCTCGGGGGGGGCGCCGCCGTCAACGTCTTCAGCGGCAACCTCGTCGTCCGCGTAGACCCCTTCCCCCGCGCCGACGCCGTCCCCGGGAGCCGGCTCGCGCTGACCTACAACCACCTCGACCCCGACGGCTCCCCCGAGGTCGCGCCCGGCTGGAGCTACGACCTCGGGCGGTACACGGCGCCGGGGGCGTGGGGCGACCGGGTCCTCATCGACGGGGACGGCGCGGCGGACTCGTTCTTCGCGGGGGCGCCGCCGACGAACGAGGAGGTCAACCGGGTCGTCGACGAGCTCGTCCGGGCATGGCGGCGCGACACCCCGCGGCGGGAGCGGCGGCAGCTGGGCGGCGACACGGCGATGCGGTCGATGCTCGCGTCCGATCCGCTCTTCCTGTCCGAGATGCGCATGCGCTACCTGGGTCCGGCGGCGGCACCCGAGGTGGAGACGGGCGAGGACCTGATCTGGCGGTCGGCGGACCGGGGCGAGCGGGCGCTGCTCCAGGGCGACGGCGAGTTCCTCCTCACGCGCGCCGACGGGGGCACCGAGCGGTACTCGATCGAGGGCTTCCTCACGCGCGTCGAGCCCCGCGGGACGCCGCCGATGGAGCTGACGCGCGAGGGGGGCCGGCTGACGGTGGTGAGCGTGGGGCTGCGCGAGCGGTTCCGACTGTCGGCGGACTCGTGGGGGCGGCTCCGCACGATCCGGGCGACGGACGGTCCGCGGGCGGAGTTCGAGTACGCCGGGCGGACGCTGTGGACGGTCAGCGCGCCGGGCGGGGACTGGCGGTTCACGTACGACGCGCGCGGGCGGCTGACGACGGTGCAGGGGCCGGAGGGGGACGTGTTCGTGCGCTACGACGAGCAGACCGGGCGGGTCGCCGAGGCGGTCGGTCCGGGGGGCGCGGTGCGGCTCGGGGAGCCGACCGGGGGGGACGCGGTGGCGGTCGACGTCGAGGCCGACGGGATCGCGTTGCGGGCGTCGTGGGACGGCCGCGCGCGGCTCCGGGAGGTGACCCGGGGCGGCGGTGACAGCGGCGACGTCCTGCAGATCGTCCGGTTCGCGGGGGACCGGCCGCTGCCGGTGGAGGTGTCCGACGAGGACGGCACGGTCCGCCTCCGGTGGGGGGCCGGCGGCCTGCTCGAGGAGGCCGTGCGCGACGGGGCGGCGGCGGGCGTGCGCTGGGAGCGGGGGGACGGCGGGCGGCTGACGGCGCTGACCGACGCGTCCGGCGCGACGGCCCGGATGGAGCTCGGGAGCGACGGCGAGATCCTGGGGTGGACGGACCCCGAGGGGCGGACGACGGCCCTGGAGCTGGACGACGCCGGGCGGCCGCGGCGGCTCGACCGGCCGGGCGCGCTGTCGGAGGCGGTCTGGCGGACCGAGGGCGGGCTCCTGAAGTCGGTGGCGATCACGGGCGGCGAGTCCATCGACCTGCGGCGGGACGTGCGCGGGTACGTCCGCGGGATCGAGTCGGTGGCCTCGGGGAGCGCGGGGGTGACCTTCGGGGTGCGGGGACGCGTCGAGCGGTTCGAGACGCCCGGGGGGAGGACGCTGACGGTGAGGGAGGGGCGCGGCGGCGCGGCGGCGCGGATCGAGGACCGGGGGGCCGCGCGGGAGCTCCGGTTCGACGAGGGGCGGCGGCTGACGGGGTGGACCTCCAAGGCGGGGACGTGGAACCTCGGCCGGGACGCGGCGGGGCTGCCGATCACCCTCCAGGGGCCCGGCGGCACGGGCTGGACGGTGGTGCGCGACGGCGACGGCGGGCGACCCGCGAGCCTCGCCCGCCCCGACCGTCCGCGGGCGACGATCGCCTGGGACGGGGAGGGCCGGCCGGCGGGCTGGGACCGCGCCGACGGCAGCTCCTTCCGGCTCCTGCGCGACCGGCGCACGGGGGCGGTCGAGGGCTGGGAGACGGCGGGCGAGGGGCGGGTCGAGCTGGAGCGCGACCGGGCGGGCCGGGTGATCGGGATCGCGCGGGGGATCGGCCGCTGGACGGTGGTGCGCGACGCGACCGGGCGCGTGCGGCAGGTGACGGATCCGGCGGGCGGGACGGCGCGCCTCCAGCTCGACGCGAGCGGCCGTCCGGCGATCCTCGACAGCGCCGACGCGCATCGTTTCACGCTGACCTGGGGGGAGTCGGGGACGTTCCAGGGGCTGCGCGACCGGAGCGGGCCGACGTGGGTGCTCTCGCGCGACCGGGCGGGGCGTCCGGCGCGGTTCTCGGACCCGGCGACGCGGACGGCGGAGCTGCGGTACGACCGGGCGTCGCGGTGGAGCGAGCTGAAGGCGCCGGGGCTGGGGACGGTCGAGGCGGGGTGGGAGCCGGACGGATCGTCGGGGGCGGGCGGCGTCCGCGTGGTGCTCCAGCCCGACGGCCGGATGGCGGGGTGGGGGCCGGCCGACGAGCTGGGGACGTGGCAGGTCGAACCGGACGCGTCGGGCCGCGCGCGGGGGGTGACGTGGCGCGCAGCGCCGGGGGCGGGGAAGGCGCGCGCGCGGGTGGAGCGACCGATCGTCCGGGACACCGCGGGGCGGGTGCACACGACGGGGGCGTGGAAGCTGACGTGGACGTCGCGCGGGCTGGGCGACGTCCTCGGGCCGGCTCGGACGTGGACGCTGACTCGGGACGCGGCGGGGCGGGTGCGGCGGATGGACGCGGGCGAGACGACGGTCGAGGTCCGGCACGGCCCGCTCGGGGACGCGCGCTCCCTGACGGTCACGGGGACGCGGTCCGAGCCGGGGTCGGAGGACACCGATCCCGCCGCGCTCGGGGCGTGGGAGCTGACCCGGGACGCCGCCGGCCGGACCGACGGGGTGACGGGCGCGGGAGGCTGGACGTGGGCCGTGGACCGGGACCCCACGGGGCGCGTGCGGGGCTGGGTCGTGGGCGACGTGCAGGCGACGTTCGAGCCCCTCGACGGGTCGGTGTTCGCGGGCGACGACACGATCGCCGACGCGCTCGACGTGCAGACGGACGACGGTCCGGACGAGGCGACCCAGCCGCCGGGGAGCCGGCGGGTGACGGTGGAGGTCGTCGACGGCGCGGAGGTGCTGACGTTCGACGAGCTCCGCGGGCCGGCGGGGGACCTCGCGGGGGTCGAGGGGGTCTGGGGATCGACGGCCGAGCCGACCCTGGACGAGTCGCCCCTCCAGCCGGCGATGCTGGAGCCGCTGGACGTCGAGGCGGACGAGGATCCGATCGGGGGCCTGATCGGTGCGTTGCCGGAGTCCCCTCCGGCCCCGTTGAAGTGGGGCGAGGGGCTGCTGCGGTCGTCGGACGGGGAGGCGTTCCTGCCGGCGCCGGACGGGCGCGGGGTGGGGGCGGCGGCGTCGTCCGGGTGGGTCCGGCTGGCGGCCCACGACGGCGGCACGGTCACGTGGATAGGCCCGGCCGGCGAGGTCCGCGCGCTGCGGCTGCCGTCCCCCTGGGGAGACCGGTGGACGAGCCCCGAGGGGTGGCCGGCGTACCCCGGCCCGCCCGGGTTCCTGGACCCGCCCTCCGACGCGTCCCCGGCGCGGCCCCCCGGTCCCGCCGCCGTCGCCGCTGCGGCGTCCTGGTGGCGCGCGCTGGGCGTCGGCGCCGACGAGCTCGGGCGGCCGCTGCTCGCCTTCGCGGACGAGGTGCGGCCGTGGCTGGACGGTCGTCGCGCGGTGTTCGCGGAGGACGGTCGCCTGCCCGCGGCGGCGGCCCCGTTCGCGGGCCCCGGGGCGCTCGTCCCGCCGACGCCGGGGGCCCGCCGGCTGCTCCCCGCGCCTCCCGGCGTTCGGCGCACGTCGCCGCTGTCGGCGCTGGTCCTGAGCGGCGACCTCCCCCCCGACGCCGACGCTCACCGCCGGTTCGTGGACGTCCCCGCTTCGGCGTGGACGGTGGACGTCCCGGGGGCGGCGCACCTCCGCGACGTGGCCCGCCGTCGCGTCGCGCCGACCGAGCCTCCGGGCTGGCGGGCGGAGGCGCTGGCGGGGCTCGCGCCGGGGCTCGACGGCTTCCTCACGGCGGCCGGGGCAGCGGCCCTCGACGCGGCTCCATCGGGCCCCCGTCCGGCGATCGAGGGGCTCCCGGGGGGGACCGCGGACGTCCACCCCGGCGCCTGCCCGGAGGGGCTCCCGGGGGCGTTCGGATCCCTCCCCGTGCACGCCCGCTGCGCCGCGTTGGAGTCCCTGTCCGACGACCCCCTCGTCCCCGGGGCGGCCCGCCGGCGGGGCATCGACGACGACGCGCTGCTCGCCGCGATCGCGCGCCTCACGCCGCGGGGTGCGGGCGCGCTGTCGGGCTGGCTGCGCGCCCCCGCCGCGACCGAGGCGTGGGTCATCGAGACACCCTCGGGGACCCGGGCCGTGGTCGACGGTCGTGGCCGGCTCCTCGCGGCGGACCTGGGCGGCCGGCTCCGCCGCCGCCGCCCTCCTGCGCGCGTCGGGCGCGACACCGGACCCGCCCGACCCCGCGGTCCTCGGCGCCCCGGCCTTCCTCCCCGAGGCGTCCGACGTCCCCGAGTCCCGCTGGGGCCTCGCCCCCGCCGACCCCCGCCTCCCCCTGGACGCCGTCGGCGAGCCTCTCTCCCCGGCGCTGCCCCGCGACCCCGACGCGCCGTCCGCGCCCTACGCGTGGCCGCCCCGTCTGTGACAGGCTCCGGACCGTGCCGAAGATCACGTTCCAGCCGGCCGGCGTGACCGTCGAGGTCAACCCCGGGACGACCGTCTTCGGGGCGGCGGCGATGGCGGGCGTGGCGATCCCGTCGCAGTGCGGCGGCAAGTGCGCGTGCGCGCTCTGCCGGGTGACCGTCGTCGCCGGGGCCGACCTCGTCTCGCCGATGACCTGGGAGGAGGAGGGGCACCTCGGGAACGTCTTCTGGATCACGAAGGAGCGCCTCAGCTGCCAGCTCCGCGTGTTCGGCGACGTCACCGTCGAGATCGCCGACGAGGAACCCAAGGAGAAGCCCCGCGGGCGCTACATCCCCTACTCCATCATCCGCAAGCGGGAGGCCATGGAGCAGGCCGACGACCTCCGCCGCACCCGCGGCGACAAGGCGCCCCGCCCCGAACCCCGCGCCGAGGGCCGCCCGCCCACCAAGCCCCGGCCGAAGCAGCCCTCGCGTTCGAAGCGCCGCCGCGGCCGCAACCCCGGCGCCGTCCGCGCCGGCGACCACCGCCCCCCGCCGGGCGCGAAGAAGAAGAAGTGAGCGACCACGACCGACCCCAGGACCGCCCCCTCCACGACGACGTGCGCGCCCTCGGGGCCTGCCTCGGCGACACCATCGGCGCCCTCTCGGGCGAGGCCACCTTCGACGACGTCGAGCGCCTCCGCGGCCTCACCCGCGACCGCCGCGGCGTCGGCGCCGCCCCCGATCCCGCCGCCCAGGACGCCATCGTCGCCCTCGTCTCGGGCTGGGACACCGCCCGCGCCGAGGAGGTCGTCCGCGCCTTCTCCCGCTACTTCCAGCTCGTCAACACCGCCGAGCAGACCCACCGCGTCCGTCGCCGCCGCTTCCACGCCCAGGCCGGCACCGCCCCCCAGAAGGGGTCGGTCGTCGCCACCCTGGACGCCCTCGTCGCCGGCGGCGTCGACCCCGCCCGCCTCGCCGAGCAGCTCGGCCGCGTCCGCGTCCGCCCCGTCCTCACCGCCCACCCCACCGAGTCCGTCCGCCGCACCACCCAGGACAAGCTCCGCGCCCTGCACGAGCTCCTCCTCGACGACCGCGCGGGCCGCGACGACGACGCCGTCGCCATGCACGTCGAGGCCCTGTGGCAGTCCGACGAGCTCCGCCACCGCCGCCCCACCGTCCTCGAGGAGGTCAAGTCGCTGCTCGCCGTCTTCGACCGCACCCTCTTCGACGCCGTCCCCGCCCTGTACGCCGAGCTGAGGTCCGCCCTCGCCGCCCACGGCGCCTCCCTCGCCCCCGACGCCCGCCCCGTCTCCCTCGGCAGCTGGATCGGCGGCGACCGCGACGGGAACCCGTTCGTCACCCCCGAGGTCACGCTCCAGGCCGCCCGGATGATGCAGGAGCGGATCCTGGAGCGGCACCTCGCCACCGTGCGCGACCTCAAGGTCTACGTCTCGCACTCCACGCGACGCGCGATCGCCCTCCCCGCGCTGCTCGACTCCCTCGATCGGGACGGCCGGGACCTCCCCGGGGTGCGCCGGAGGAACGCCATCCGGAACCGGTTCGAGCCCTACCGGCTCAAGCTCTCCTTCATGGAGGCCCGCCTCGCCGCCAGCCTCGCGAACCTCCGCGCCCGCGCCGGCGTCGACGGGGGCGACGACCGCCCCGGCGCGTACGCGTCGGCGCACGACTACCTCGCCGACCTCCAGCTCATCGCCGCCAGCCTCCGGAGCCAGGGCGCCGTCCGGAGCGCCGCCGGCCACCTCCAGCCCGCCATCGACCGCGCCCGCGCCTTCGGGTTCCACCTCGCCACCCTCGACATCCGCCAGCACAGCCGCCGCCACGAGGCGGCCCTCGACGAGCTCACGGCCCACGCCCGCCTCCTCCCCGAGGGCTCGACGTACGCCGATCTCGACGAGCCCGCCCGCGCCCGCCTCCTGACCGACGAGCTCCGCGGCCGCCGCCTCCTCCGCGCCCCCGGCGCCGCCTTCACCGCCCCCACCCAGGAGACCCTCGACCTGTTCGAGACCGTCGCCCAGGTCCGCCGCGAGTGCGGCCCCGCCTCGATCGAGACGTGCGTCGTGTCGATGACCGACTCGGCGTCCGACCTCCTCGAGGTCCTCGTCCTCGCCCGCGAGGCCGGCCTCGTCCGCTGGGAGGGGGACGTCCTCCGCTCCGAGCTCCGCGTGGCGCCGCTGTTCGAGACGCGCGACGACCTCGTCGCCGCCCCCCGCGTCCTCCGGTCGCTCTTCACCGACGACCTCTACGGCCGCCAGCTCGACGCCCACGGCCGCGTCCAGGAGGTGATGATCGGCTACTCCGACTCCGCCAAGGACGCCGGCATCCTCACCGCCGCGTGGTCGCTGTACCGCGCCCAGGAGGCGCTCGCCGAGGTCGCCGCCGAGCACGACGTCGAGCTCCTCCTGTTCCACGGCCGGGGCGGCACCGTCAGCCGCGGCGGGGGCCCCGCCCACAAGGCGATCCTCGCCCAGCCCCCCGGCAGCGTCGGCGGGCGCATCAAGATCACCGAGCAGGGCGAGGTCATCCAGCTCAAGTACGGCCTCCCCGAGATCGCCCGCCGCACCCTCGAGCTGACGACGTCCGCGGTGCTGCAGCACGGGTTCGAGGACTGGCGGGAGGACGTCTCCGAAGACGACCGCGCCCGCTTCGCCGCCGTCATGGACGAGCTGTCGGAGGTCGCCTACCGGACCTTCCGGGGGACGGTCTACGAAGACCCCGAGCTGTTCGACTACTTCATGGCCGTCAGCCCGCTGGAGGAGCTCGCCGCCCTCCCCATCGGCTCCCGCCCCGCCTACCGCAGCGGCAGCGCGCGCGGCATCGAGTCGCTCCGCGCCATCCCCTGGGTGTTCGGCTGGATGCAGTCGCGCCACGTGCTCACGGGCTGGCTCGGCGTCGGCTCGGCGCTGGCGACGTACATCGAACGCAACGGGGTCGACGAGCTCCGCCGGATGAGGGACTCGTGGCCGTTCTTCGCCGCGCTGCTCGCCAACGTCGAGATGGTCTGCGCCAAGGGCGACCTCGACATCGCGAAGCACTACGTCGACCAGCTCGCCCCCGACGGCGGCGCCCGCCTCTTCGGCGAGCTGCGGGCCGAGTTCGATCGCACGACGTCGAGCCTGTCAGCCATCCTCGGGACCGACCGGCTGCTCCGCGACAACCCCGTCCTGCAGCGCTCGATCGACCTCCGCAACCCCTACGTCGACGCGCTGTCGTTCCTCCAGGTCGAGCTCCTCCGCCGGCGCCGCGCGGGCGACGCGTCCACCGACGACAGCGACGAGCTGAGGAGCGCGATCCTCCGCAGCATCAACGGCGTCGCCGCTGGGTTGAGGAATACCGGCTAGGAGGCGAGGCCGAGCAGGGCGGCGTGGACGTCGCGGGACGTCTCGAAGCCGCGGACCGACGCGCGGGTGTCGATGATGTCGGTCAGCTGGGGGTGGTGGACCAGGTAGGCGAGGTCCTCCAGCCGGGGGTGCAGCTCGTCGCCGGGGACGACGTCGAGCCGCATCAGGGCGAGGAACACGGTCAGCGCGATCAGCCCTCGCCCCGCCGTCCCGTACTCCATCGGACGCTTCTCCAGGAGCGCCTGGGCGAGGAACCGGCGCTGGACGTCGGGGTCGGACGAACTCACCGACACCGCCTTCTCGCCGCCCGCCTTGGGGAGCTTGTAGTAGTCGGTGTCCCGCAGCATCCACGGCTCGGCCGTGTTCGGGTCCGCCCGCCGCGCCTCCAGCCGCGCCACCTCGGCCAGCACCGGGGCCGCGTCCGCGTTCTTGCCCACCTGGCCGCGGAGCCGCAGCACGCCGCTCCGGAACCGCCGGAGCGACATCGGGTCCGCCGCCTCCAGCCCGACGAGGAGCTCGGCCCAGAAGGCGAGGTCCTTGAGCAGCAGATCGGCCGCCGCGGTCGGGTCGTCGCCGGGGTCGCCGACCCCCTCGGGGGGCACGAAGTCGGCGTCGTCCGCCCCGTCCACGGGCCCCGACAGGTCGAGGTCGTCGGCGGACGCGTCGGTGATCAGGGACGAGAACCCCTCCAGCGCGGCGAGCCACGCGCCGGTCACGTCGTCGTCGTCTTCGCCCTGGAGCCCGCTCACCGCCGACGACTCCCACGCCTGCCACGCCGCGTAGTCGACCGTCGTCCCCTCGGCCAACGGGATGTCCTCGGGGAGCTTGGCGAGGTTGTTCGAGAGGACCCGCAGCGGCCCCAGCGAATCGCGGATCTCGTCGCTCGGATCCGGCCCCCCGCCCGACGCCACGGTCGGACAGGAGAGGCTCATGCCGAGGTCCCACCCCTGCGGCGTGCGGACCCCCCGGAAGGGGAACATCCGGCACACGGCGGGCTTGACGTCGACCCCCAGGACGCTGTGCACGCGGCACTTCCCGTCGTCTCCGAGGTAGCTGCAGTGGCCGTCCCGCGGGCGGAGCAGGTAGGTCGGGTCGTCGGCGCCGGTGGGCAGCGGGATGAAGTTGCTGGGGTCGCTCCCCTTGGGGTCGTCCTCCGCCGCGAACCCGGCCAGGATCGCGTCCCGCTCGTCCCGCGTGACCGGGCCGAGGAGGTGCTGCTCGGAGCAGCAGCGGTTGCACGACTGGCAGCTGAACCGGCTCCCCTCGGCGAGCCGGACCTCGGGCGTCGCCTCGACGTCGTCGTCGGTGTGGTCGTACCGCTCCAGCGCCTTGGACCGGCGGGCCAGCCGCTGCAGCGCCGCGATGTCCGCCCGGACCAGCCCCTGCGCGACCACCATCCGCGCCCGCGGCGTGTCCAGCAGCGCGCGGCGGTCCAGCGCCTGGAGGAGCTCCACGAGCCCCATCGGGTTGAGCTCCTCGCCCAGCGCCCGGCCGGCGTCCCGCAGCAGCGCCTCGGCGTCCCGCGTCCCGTCGAGCAGGGCGACGATGATCGAGGCGACCTCGCCGAGCTTGACCACCTGCCCGAGCTGCAGGTCCCGGAGCTCCGCCTCCTCGCCCTCGCCCACCATCACGACGCCCGGCCGGAGCCCCGGCAGCGGCATCGGGGCAGCGGACTGGGTGCCCGGATTGAAGAGTCGAGACAGTCGGCGCACGGAGCGGTGTTCCCCAGGTCCCGGCCGATCCCTAGAATGCGGCCGCCTCCACCGAGGCGAAGGAACCGACATGGTCGTTGACAGCGGCGCGATTGTCCAGCCGCACCCCATCACGGACCCGGACGTCCTCGAGGCCTACCGGCACGACGCCTCGCCCGTCGTCGGAGACCCGTCCGGACTCCTCCGCCCGCAGTCCCCCGAGGAGGCCGCCCACTGGCTCGCCGAGGCCGCCGCGGCGAGGACGTCCGTCACCCCCTGCGGGCTCCGCTCGTCCACCACCGGCGCCGGCCTCGCCCCCCACGGGTGGACCATGTCGTGCGAGCGGATGACCGGCCTGCTCGACCTCGACGAGGAGCGCCGCACCGCCGTCGTCGCCAGCGGCACCGTGCTCCGGGAGTTCAAGGACGCCGTCGAGGAGCGCGGCCTGTTCTACCCCCCCGACCCCACGTCCGAGCGGGAGTGCGCGGTCGGCGGGACCGTCGCCTGCGACGCGTCCGGCGCCCGGACGTACCGCTACGGCCCCACCCACCGCTGGGTCCGCGGCGTCGAGGTGGCGCTGCCCGACGGGTCCGTCCGCTGGTTCCGCCGGCGCCGGGCCGACAAGGACGCCACCGGCTACGCGGGGCTGCGGGACCTCGTCTCGGTGCTGTGCGGCTCCGAGGGGACGCTCGGGTTCATCACCAAGGTCGAGGTCGACCTCCTCCCGAAGCCGGCGGCGTTCACCGCCGCGTTCGCGTTCTTCGACGACGTCCCCGCCGCGCTGGCCTTCGTGGGGGCCGCCCGGGAGGAGGACCGGACCGGCCGCGGCGTCCGCCCCCGCTGCCTCGAGCTGCTCGACGCCGCCTGCCTCGACATCATGCGCGCCCAGGGGAGCGGGATCGGGCTCCCCGAGGCCGCCGGGGCGGTCGTCTTCTTCGAGGAGGAGCACGACGACGGCGGCGACATGGACGTCCTGGAGCGGTGGTGGGGGCTGCTGGAGCGGTCCCCCGGGGCCCTCCCCGACGACACCGCCGTCGCCTCGGACCGCCGCCAACAGGACGAGCTCCGCCGCCTCCGCCACGCCGTCCCCGCGACCCTCAACGAGGAGGGGCACAGCTTCGCCGCCGCGGGAGGGCAGAAGGTGTCGACGGACTGGGCCGTCCCGTTCGGCGAGCTGGCCCCCCTGATGGCCCGGGCGGACGGCTGGATCGCGGACGCGGGCCTGACCCGGGTCGCCCGCTACGGCCACGTCGGCAACGGCCACCCCCACTACAACCTCGTCGTGAAGGACGCCGGGGAGGCCGCGCGCGCGCACGAGGTCGTCGGCCGGATGTGCGCCGAGGCGTGCCGCCTGGGGGGGACCATCGCCGCCGAGCACGGCGTCGGGAAGGTCAAGCTCCCCTACGTCCGCCACCGCTTCGACGACCTCGAGCTGGCGGCGATGCGCGCGGTCAAGGGGGTGTTCGATCCAGCGTCGATTCTTGCTCCAGGGAACCTCTTCCCGGACGGGGCGTAGCCGACGCGTCCCAGTCCCGGGGGAGGAGCCCGAGCAGCGCCGCGCCCCACGCGAAGCCGACGACGTGGACGCCGCGGGCGGGGGCGTCGGCGAGGAGGGGGACGGCGAGGGTCACGCCGACCAGCCCGAGCGTCGCGAACCCCGCCATCCAGTCCGTCCGCCGCGCGTAGGTCAGCTCGTGCCGGACCCGCCACCACGACGCGGACCCCATCCCGAGCGCGCCGTACAGCGCCGGGGACGCCCCCACGAGGACGTCGCCCGGCTCCATCGCCCACCACGAGTAGAGGCCCGGGAGGAGGATGGCGCCGCCGAGCCCGGCCCACGCCGCCCACGCGCCGCCGCACCGCGTCGCCATGGTCATCCCGACCGCCAGCCCGATGCCGTTGGCGGTGGCCTGTAGCGGACCCTGCTGGGCGAGCACCCAGGTCGCGATCCGCCACGGCTGCGCGCGGAGGGAGGCGGGGTCGAGGCCGAGCAGCTCCGCGCTCCACAGCACGCCGGCCGCGAGCAGAACGGCGACGGCGACGAGATCCCAGCGTCGGGGGCGGATGAACGGGAAGGCGAAGCGAAGGAACGGCACGGAGCGCCCAAGGTTAGTAGACTCGCCGGCCGGAGGAGACCCATGAGCGAACCTGCCCGCGAGGGCGGTGGACCGGTCGAGACCGGCGTCGCGGTCGTCATCTGCGCCGCCGCCATGCTCGGCCCCATCGTCTACATCAGCCACAGCTACGACGAGTTCATGGCCGGCGACAAGATCGTCGCCGGCGCCGCGGGCGCGACCCTGGCCCTCGCCGTCGTCATGCGGACCGTCTCCCGGACCGTGCTCCGGACCATCGTCCGCACGAGCGCCCGGGCCGGCCTCAAGGCGTCGATGAAGGGCGCCATGCAGGCGGGCGCGCGGGCGGCGACGCGCGGCCTCTTCGCGTCGATGTTCAAGGGCGCGTTCGGCGACGCCCTGGCGGGGAACAAGCCCAAGCCGACCGAGCCCGCGGCGATCAAGAAGGCGAACCTGAAGTCGCTCGTCTTCGCCTCGGGGCTGCTGTACGCGTCCTGGGTCATCGTCATCGGCCTCGGCAACCCGTTCGGGAAGCTGCTCGGGCCGGCCGACGCGCAGGCCGCGGCGGACGCGCAGGAGGAGGCCAAGGTCGAGGCGCTGACGACCGGCCGCCAGCTCCCCGAGTGGCAGGCGTGGGACAAGCGCCAGGAGATCCAGGTCAAGCGCGAGGAGCTGACCGCCGCGCTGACCGCCCGCAAGGGCGCCCGCACCGACGGCGAGCGGCTCGCCGCGCTGCTCCGCGAGGCCGACATCAACGTCGACCTCAACGTCCTCCGGGACGAGTACGAGGACCTCGTCCTCAAGTCCAACGGCCGGGTCGTGCAGAAGCCCGCCCCCGAGGCGCCGCTGCCGCCCACGGCCGTCGACGAGTTCGTGGACCAGCTCTACACCTACGCGCCGTTCCCGGAGGGCAAGCCGCTGGCGAAGGCGAACGACGACGGCGAGTTCGTCGAGGCCGGCGCGACGGGCTGGGAGTCCCCGGTCATCTGGGCCGGCGGCGTGCTCTTCGTGCTCCCGCTGTGGTTCATCTACGGCGTGCAGTCGCGCTCGGCGCAGCGCCGCGACCTCGTCCTCCGCCACGAGACGGGCGTCGACGGCGGCGCCATCCAGCTCTACTTCGCGGGCGCGTTCTCGTTCATGCCGCTGACGTCGGACGTGGTCGTCGAGGGGGACGCCGCGCAGAAGGGCCGCATCTCGGTGGTTGGGCTGCTCGCCCCGGTCGCCGTCTCGGTGGCGCTGTGGTGCGCCTGGAAGTTCACCGGCGAGGCGAACGCGTGGGTCCTCCTCGCGGCCGACGCGTTCCTCATCTACCCGATGGTGCAGACCTTCCCGCTGAGCCCCCTGGACGGCGTCCACGTGTGGCGCTGGTCGCGGGCCCGCTGGTTCGCCGTCTTCTTCGTCGTCATGAGCGCGTTCATGCTCATCGGCTCGGAGGGCCTGAAGAATGTCATCTGAGGCCGAAAAGAGGGACGCGCTCCTGAAGGGCGCCAACGCGACGCTGATGGTCAGCCTGTCGGTCGTCGTGCTGTGGCTGTTCGTCTACAACCTGGTCGTCCACAAGATGAACCCCGTCCTCGGGTTCTTCAAGATCCTCGACGGCATCAACGACCTCGTGATCGGCATGGTCACCGTCGTCATCATCGGCGTCGGGATCGTGTTCGTCTTCACCCTGACGAACCTCTTCACGCAGACGATCACGAACCTCTACAGCGTCCGCCTGCTGGAGGACCTCGTGCGGGACCGGCTGTTCCAGAAGGACTACAAGGGGTTCTTCGTCGGGCTGCTGAACTTCAACGACCTCCCCAAGCCGGACACGCCGTTCCCGCGGCACGTCTCCTCGGCGCTGCTCGTGTTCGCCTACCACTACCTGATCTCGTGGTTCTACCTGGTGGTGTTCAGCGAGTGCCTCTGGTTCGCGGCGTGGTCGGCGGGCGTGTACCTCGACCTGTACCCCGAGTCGATGAACATCGTCCCGATCTTCGCCATCGCGGTGCCCTTCACGGCGCGGCTGATGGCGTACTTCGACTACCCCTACGCGGACGACTACGCCGCGTTCATCCCCGGGATCCTCTTCGTCGTCGTGCTGCTGCTGGCGTTCGTCGCCTACATGGGCGGGCCGTTCCAGTACTTCGTGCAGGACATCTACAACCGCTCCGAGCCCGGGTTCTTCAAGCAGGGCGCGCTCTTCTGGAAGTTCCTCAAGGACGGGCTGATGATCGCCTTCTACCCGGTGTTCGGGGAGGTGGTGTTCTTCTACCTGCAGTACCAGAAGCTCAAGAAGGGCGACGACCTCGACTAGGGACGCGCTCGGGCACGCCCTGGAGGCGTCGGTCCCGGCCGCCGAGCGGCACGGGCGGGGGCAGTACTTCACGCCGAACGCGCTGATCGACCTCGTGCTGGGGCTGGCCCCGCCGCCGTCGCGGGGGCAGGTGCTCGATCCGGCCTGCGGGACGGGGCGGTTCCTGCTCGCTTGCCGGGAGCGCGGGGACGTGGACGTCGCGGGGTTCGAGACGGACGGGGCGGCGCTGGACGTCGCCCGCGCGCAGCTGCCCGGGGCTTCGCTGCGGGGCGAGTCGTTCCTGGACGCGCCCGCGTCCGCGTCCTTCGATCTGGTGGTCGGGAACCCGCCCTACGTGCGGGACCGCGGCGCCAAGCGGGACCTCTACGTCGGCTTCGTGGAGCGGGCGATCGACCACCTGCGGGACGGCGGGCGGCTCGCGCTGGTCCTGAGCAACGCGTGGCTGGACGTCGGCTACGGCGCGGACGTGCGGCGGGCGCTGCTGGGGCGGTGCGCGATCGAGTGGATCGTCGAGTCGGCGGCGGAGCGGTGGTTCCCCGGGGCGAAGGTCCACACGATGGTGCTGGTGGCGCGCCGCTGCGACGACGCGCGCGCGCGGGCGGCCTCGGCGGTGCGCTTCGCGGAGGTCCGGTCGCCCCTGCCCGCGGAGCCGTCCGTCGTCCGGACCGTCACCCAGGCGGAGCTGCCGGCCGACGACCCGTGGGGCCCGCACCTGCGCGCGCCGGACCTGTGGTTCGCGGTGCGTCGCCGCTGCGTGCCGTTGGGCGAGCTGGCCGAGCTGCGGCGCGGGTGGACGACGAACGACAACCGCTTCTTCTACCCGCCCCCCGAGGCCGGGATCGAGGAGGACTGGCTCCGGCCGCTCGCGAAGGGGCCGAAGACGCTGCGGGGGGTTCGGTTCGAGGCGTCGGCGCTCGGCGCGCGCGCGCTCGTCCCGCCCGCCCCCGACGCCGCCCCCCCGCCGGGAGTCGCCGCCTGGATCGCGCGCCACGAACGCACGACGTGGACGCTCCGTCCCCAGCGCCCGGCCCGCCTGTTCCTCGTCAAGGGGACCCACGACAAGCACCGCCACCCGCTCGCCGACCGCCCCGTCCACGCCGACCAGCAGCTCTACCTCGTCCACCCCCGCGAAGGCGTGGACGTCGTCGCGCTCGCCGCCGTCCTCAACTCGGCGTGGGGGCACCTCAACCTGGAGCTCGCGGGACGCGTCAACTTCGGCGACGGCGTCCTCTGGCTGGCGCTCGACGACGCCCGCCGGCGGCTCTGGCTGCCCGACCTCCGGGGGGCGGACGTCGCCGCCCTCGTCGCCGCCTTCGAGGCCCTCCCCGACGGTCCCGTGCGGGGCGCCGCCGACCAGCCTTCCGCGCCGACGTCCCTCGATCTCGCGGTCGGCGCCCGCCTCGGCCTCGACGCGGCCGACGTCGCCGCCGTCCGGGCCGCCTGGATCAGGCGCTCGGCCCGACGGCTCCGCCTCGCCGGCGCAGCCTCAGCGGGCCCTTCGGTTTCTCAGGCAAACCGAAACCGCTCCTGAGATACCGGGACCTCGAGTCAAGCCTCCTCGGTGAGGATGGGCACGAAGGGC
>CAYFOA010000048.1:0-41548 GCA_964344575.1 uncultured Rickettsiales bacterium
GTCGTCGTCGTCCGCCGCGTCGCCGTCGTCGCCCGGGGCCGAGCAGGAGAGCGCCAGGTCGAAGCTGGAGGTCGCCCCCTCCCAGCCGTCCACGATGATCACGTACTCGTTCCCCGCGGTCGCCGCGAAGGTGACCGACTCGGCGTCGGTGTTGGGGTTCGTGGACCCGCCCGCACACGCGCCGGGGGAGCACGCGCCGCCGTCGTCGAGCACGAACAGGTCGAGGTCCTGGGAGTGCCCCGTCAGCGACACCGTCACGTCTTCGGAGGTCGGCGCGGTCCAGCTCCAGGCGCGCTCGCCGCCGGTGTAGGTGAACGACGTGCAGCCGTACGACAGGACGCCGCTGCCCTGGTCGTTGGTCGCCGTCACCGTCTCGCCGCAGGCCAGCGTCCCGTCCGCCTCGCAGGGGACGCTCCCGTCGCAGACCAGCCCCGGCAGGCCGCCGTGGGCCCCCTGGTCGGTCCAGTACGTCGGCGGCGCCGAGCACGGGCCGTCGAACGGGTCGGCGGCGACGCCGCTCACGCGGACCTCGAAGTGGAGGTGCGGCCCGGTCGAGTAGCCGCTGCTCCCCATCTCCCCGAGCTTCTGCCCGCAGGTCACGGAGTCGCCCGTCGACACGGCCACCGACCACGTCTTCATGTGGGCGTAGAAGGTCTCCTTGCCGTCGGCGTGGATCAGCTTGACGTAGTTCCCGAAGCCGCCGCCGCCGGGGCAGTTGCCGGTGGTGCAGTCGTCGGCCACGCCGTCGTTGGTGTAGTCGACCACGCCGTCCGCCGCCGCCACGATGTCCCGCCCCGCCTCCATCCCGGGGAAGCCGCCGCCCCCGAAGTCGGACCCGTTGTGCCCGGCGTAGTAGATGCCGCCGCAGTTCCAGTCCTGCCCGCCCTGGTCCTTGTAGGCGGTGGGGTAGTACTCGGGGTAGTCCTCCGGGGACGTGGGGAAGCGGTACTGCTGGGCGGACGCGGGGACCGCGGCGAGGAGGAGGGCAGCGGCGCAGGCGGCCGCCGCGGCGGACCTCACGCGCGCTCCGTGATCGAGGCGACGACGCGCTTGTCCTCGACCGTCAGCGTGACCCGTCGCGCGCCGGGGTCGCTGTAGGCGTCGAACACCGCCCCCTCCAGCGCCCGCTCCAGCGCCGAGCCCAGCCCCCGAGCGCCCGTCTCGCGCTTCAGCGCGGCCTTGACGAGGTGGTCGTACACCGCGTCGGTCACCTCCAGCTGGACGCCCGCCAGCTCCAGCTCCCGGCGCCGCCCGGGGAGCACCTGGCGGTCGAGGATCTGGCGCAGCGCGTCCTCGTCCAGCGGGTCGAAGGCGACGATGCGGTTGAACCGGCCGATCAGCTCGGGGAGGAACCCGTAGGCCTGGAACGCGCCCACGTCCTGCAGCTCGTCCCCCTCGTACCGGACGGCGATCTGCTCCTTCTCCAGCTTCGCCTTGCCGAACCCCACCCCCGCGTCGGTCCGCCGCCGCCGCGTCACGGTCTTGAGCCCGCTGAACGCCCCCGCCGCGACGAAGGCGATGTCCCGCGTGGGGATGAGCACCTGCTGGTGGTAGGTCGAGTGGTCGAGCCCCGTGGAGACGGGGACGTCGGCCGACTCGAGGAGCTTGAGGAGCTCGCGCTGGACCCCGATCCCGGTGACGTCCTTGGTCGTCCCCGCCCCGCTGAACACCGCCCGGTTCGACCCGCTCGCGAGCTTGTCGAACTCGTCCAGGCAGACGATCCCGATCCGCGTCAGCATCGGGTCCATCTGGGCGGCGTAGAGCAGCCGGGTCAGCACCGAGCTGACGTCCCCGCCGACGTAGCCCGTCTCGCTGAGCGTGGTCACGTCCACGATGCAGGTCGGCAGCCGGAGCGCCTCGCGGAAGAGCAGCTCGACGGCGAACGTCTTGCCGCAGCCGGTGGGGCCGAGGAGGAGGTGGTTCTCCTTGGTGGGGAGGTCCTCGCGGGGGATGCCGTCGAGGTAGAGGTAGCGGAGGCGGCGGACGTGGCGGTGGGCCATCAGCGAGAGCGCGCGCCGGCCGGCGTCCTGGCCGACGTAGCCGCGGTCGGCGAGCCCCTCGAAGATCTCCCGCGGGGTGGGGAGGGGGAGCTGCTCGACGACGTGCCGGAGATCGGTCAGCGTCGGCGGCGGGGGGACGGACTGCGGGCTCATCGCGACGGCGATTGTGGCACGCGGAGCAGCTCCAGCAGCACGGAACCGACCTGGCCGAGCGACGCCGGGTCGCAGGCCCCCGGCAGGTCGGCGTGGGTGTGCCACTGCGGGTAGTCGATGTCGATGAGGCAGACGGCCGGCTTGCCGGCGTCCAGGAAGGGGCCGTGGTCGCTGTAGATCCACTTCACCCGGTTCTCGAAGAACGCCGGGTGGCCGGCCGCGCGGCCCCGACCGAAGAGGTCGACGAACAGGTCGTGGGAGACCGGGTCCTGGAGGCTGTTCCCCTCGATGTTGAGCCGCATGTCCTTGCCGCCGACCATGTCCAGGGCGACGACGCGGTCGGCGTCGAAACCGTCGGGGGGCTGCTGCACGAAGCGGCGGGAGCCGACCGCGTACTCGAAGTCGTCGATCCCGCCGAGGTCCTCGCCGTCGAACCACGCGAGCACGACGTCGCCCGCGGGGGGCTCCTCGGTGAGGCAGCGGGCGAGCTCCAGCAGGACGGCCGTCCCCGAGCCGCCGTCGTTCGCCGCGGGGATGGGGAGGAGGCGCTTGTCCGGGTCGGGGTCGTGATCCGCCACCCACCGTGCGTCGTAGTGAGATCCGAGGAGCGTCGACGGCGCGCCCGGACTGGTCCCCGGGATCCGGACGAGCAGGTTCGTCAGGGTCGTCGCCGCTCCCCTCAACGTCACCTCCCAGCGCTGCGCGAACGGCTCGAAGCCGAGGCCGGCGAGGCGCTGCGCGAACAGGTCGGAGCAGGCGCGGTGGCCGTCGGTCCCCGGCGCGCGGACCCCCAGGGCGACCTGGTCGAGCAGGGTCTGGAAGGCGGCGCGTTCGTCGAAGCGGGACGGCACGGCGGCGGGGCGACGCCTAGCGGCGCTCCTCGAGCTCCTTCAGCTCGGCCTCGGCGGCGTCGATCCGCTCCTCGATCTTCTTGAGGCGCGCCTCCAGCTCCCCCTCGGTCGCGTCGGGGGCCTCGTCCTTCCGCTTCCGGATCGACTCGATCGCGTCGTCGATCGGGGCGAGCATCTCGGGGTCCGTCTCGAACCGCCGGGCCGCCGCGAGCGCCTGGACCGACCGGTCGTCCCCGACCTGCGCGAGCACCTGGCGGCCGAGCTGGCGGACGCGGAGGTCGCGGTCCTGGAGCAGCGCCTCGGCGTCCCGCGCGATGGGGCGGCGGGCGTCGTCCCGGTCCTTGCCGAGGTCCTCCCGCTTGGCGATCCGGACCGACGCCCACATCGCCGCCTGGAGGAGGCCGCGGGGCGTGTCGGGGGTCCGGTGGGGGGCCAGCGCGCGGAGGTCCGAGGCGAGGCCGTGCTGGCCGAGGACTCCGGCCCCCGCCTGCTCCACCCGCTGCCCGTGGGTGGTCGCCTGCAGCGCCGTCAGCGCGACGGGGCGGGCGCGCTCCTCGAGGAGCCGGCCGAGGGCCCGGATCGCGTCCGCGCGGAGGTTCTCGTTGGGGTCCCGGGCGGCGACGTCCTTCAGCGCCGAGACGACGTCGTCGCGGGGGGAGCCGTCGCCGCCGCCGAGGGTGCCCACGATCGTCGCGCGGACGCCGTGGCTGGCCGTCTCCAGCCCCCGCCGCTGCCGGTCCCGCTCGCCCGCCAGCGCCTCCAGGAGCACGTCCGTGGACGCGTCGTCCCGCCACGCCCCCAGCGCCCGCGCCGCCGCCTTCCGCCACTCCCGCGGCTGCGTCGGGTCCGTCAGGAGCCCCGCCATCGCCAGCCGCTCCTCGTCCGACGGCCGCCCCTCCTTCTCCCGGAGCGCGACCAGCGCCGACCGCACCGTCCACGGATGCTCCGACTCCAGCGCGGCGAGCAGCTCGGCGCTCGTCCGCTCGTGGTCGACCTCCGCGAGGAGCCCGCCGCGCGGGTCGAAGCCGACGTACAGCAGCTCCCCGTCCAGCTCCCACGACGCCGCGACGCGCTGGTCGCCGTCCATCCACACCCGTTCGACGCGGACCCCGTTCGTCGTCGCGATCTCGACGTCCAGCGGCAGCGTGAAGAGCGGCACGACCCCGCTCGTGTCCTGCGTCTGCTCGACGCTCACGCGCACGCGGCCGTCGTCGACGGCGTGCCGGACGGTCAGCTTCGGGTGCCCGGCGAGGTAGACCCACTGGTCGAAGAACCAGTCCAGGTCCGCCCCCGAGACCTCCTCGAACGCCCGCTTCAGGTCCTCGGTCTCGACGAGGCCGTGCTGGTTCCGCCGCGTGTACGCCTGCATGGCCGCGTCGAACGTCGCGTCCCCGAGCATCACGCGGAGCATGCGGAGGACCGAGCTCCCCTTGGCGTAGGGGTTGGCGGTGTGCTCGCCGTCGGTCTGGTTGTAGAACCGGCGGACCAGCGGGCGGGGGGTGCCGTCGTCGGCGCCGCGGACGCCGCGGTACATCCGCGCGGCGCGGACGGCGCCCCACTCGGGGCCGAGCTTGTGCTCTCCCCAGACGGCCGCGAAGTACGTCGCGAACCCCTCGTTGAGCCACATCTCGCGCCACGTCTTGCAGGTCAGCTGGTCGCCGAACCACTGGTGGGCGAGCTCGTGGGAGACGAGCCCGTCGGGGTTGTCGTCGCCCTCGTGCATCCGCGCGGGGTGGAGCGCGGCGTCGGTGTTGATGGTCGCCGTCGTGTTCTCCATGCCGCCGTACATGAAGCGCTGGACGAAGATCTGGCGGTAGACGGGGTAGGGGTAGCGGACGCCGGTCGCGTCGGCGAAGACGTCCAGCATCTCGGCGGTGTGCTGGGTCACGCGGAGCGCGTCCTCCTTCGACCAGCCGGGGCCGACGTACGTCTCCAGCGGGACGCCCCCGTCGGCGCCGTGCTCGACTTTCGTATAGGGGCCGACGGCCAGCGCGACGAGGTAGCTGACGAGGTCCTGGTCGGTCAGCTCGTAGTGCCACGTCGTCCAGCCGCGCCGGCCTTCGACGGACGACCGGCTCACCAGCACGCCGTTGCTGACGGCGGTGAAGCGGTCCTCGACGGTGAACCGGCCCGCGAACGTGAACCGGTCGCTGGGGTCGTCCCAGGTCGGGAACCAGTGGCGGTGGTCGACGTCCTCGCCCTGCGACCAGACCTCGGGGTAGGCGTCCGGCGAGTCGGGGCCGGGGCCGCGGAAGTGGAGGCCGTTGGTCGGCTCGGCGCGGTAGGCGACGACGATCTCGACGGGGCCGTCGGCGGGGGGGAAGCCGATGTGGAGCTTGTCCTCGGTCTGCCGCCACGTCGCCTCGTCTCCGTCCACCGTGACGCCCTCGATCGTCAGCCCGATCTGGTCCAGCACGAGGTGGTCGGCGCCCGGCCCGATCGGCGTCCCCGCCCACCGCGCCGTCCCCTCGACCGAGCGCCCCGTGACGTCGACGACGAGGTCCAGCGCGAGGTGCGTCAGGTCCAGCGTCCGGACCGGCCGGATGGCGTCGCGTGCCTCGGACTGGAGGTCGGGGAAGTCGCCCGCGGCGGCGGGGGCGGCGAGGAGCAGGAGCAGGACCGGGGTGAGGCGCAGCACGGGTCCGGCACTCTACAGTGGTCCGATGGACGAGCCGAAAGTCGGGCGGCTGCTGGTGGTCGTCGTGGTCGTCGTCGCGGCGCTGCTGGTCACGAAGCAGTGGCTGGCGGACGGTCCGCCGGACGAAGGCGCGGGGGTCCCGGGGCTGGGGCCGGACGCCTTCGTGTTCGCGCCGCGCGAAGGCCGCTGGCTCCAGGAGGTTGTCGTCGAGGGGGGCGAGCACGTCCTCGTCCCGGTGGACGTCACGCGGGGGGACGAGCCGGGGACGTGGGCGCTGGAGAGCCCCTGGCGGCCGCCCGAGCCGGACGTCTTCGGGCTGCCCCCCTGGATCGTGGATCACGCGCCCCACATCCGCGTCCGCGTGACGGTCGCGGAGACCGGCCACGTGGGCGACGTCGTGGGCCCGGACGACTACTTCGACCGCCTCGACGAGACCGATCCCGCCGCCGCGGACGCCCTCCGCGCGCTGAAGATCGAGGAGCAGATCGACCAGGTCCTCCGCTGGCAGCTCACCGCGGTGATGTCCCAGTCGTCCCTCGCCGGCTCCACGTGGGGCGCCGAGGCGGCCTTCCCGGGCCTCGGCACGCTCCCCTCGTGGCGCGGCATGGTGCTGTACTCGGTCGGCCCCGAGCAGCCCTGCCCGCCCCCCGCCGGGGACGAGGCCTGCGCTCCAGTGATGTTCACGGCGGACGGCCTGAGCGGGACGATGGTCTTCGGGCGGACGACGGGGATGGAGTGGTCGGCCGAGCTGGAGCGGACCCACGAGGGCACGACGCGGCGGGTGCGGCGGCGCCTCCTTCGGCCCGAGGACGCTCCGCCGTCGCCGTGACATCATGGCCCCGATGCGCCGCGCCCTGCTGCTCCTGACGGCCCTCCCGCTCGTCGCCTGCGTCGAGCTGGGGACCGCCGACCCGCCGGCGCCGCCCCCCGCCGGACCGGCCCCCACCCTCACGATCACGTCCCCCGAGGCCGGCGCCGACGTGGCGCTCCTCGCCGACGCCGCGCGCACCCTGATGGTGGGCTTCGCGGTGACGGACTTCACCCTCCGCGAGCCGGGGACCTGCCTCGCGTCGGAGCAGCCCTGCGGCCACGTCCTCGTCCACGTCGACGACGACACCTGCAACGCGTCGGGGGCGTCGTTCAACGCGGCCGGCGCGGGCAGCCCCGTGGGCGCGGCGTTCGTCCACTGCGCCGAGCCCGAGGGGCCCCACACGGTCCGGCTGACCCTCGCCGCCGACGACCGCACCCCGTGGCCCGGCCCCGTCGAGGCGACGCTCGACGTCTCCACCACGGTGCCGTCCCTGTACGACCGCCTCGGCGGCAACGCCGGCATCACCCACCTCGTGACCGCCGCGCTGACCCTCCACGTCCTCCCCGCCGCAGACGTCAACGCGTACTTCCTCAACGAGTCGTTCGACTCGGTCCACGTCGCGGGCTGCCTCGTCGACCAGATCGCGGAGGCCGCCGGCGGCCCCGAGGAGTACGGCTGCCGGTCCATGCTGGAGGCGCACGCGGGGCTCGGGATCAGCACCGCCGACTTCTCCGCGTTCGCCACCCACATCGAGCAAGCGGGGCTCTACGGGGGGCTCGCTCCGGCCGACGTCGCCGAGCTCATGGAGATCCTCGGCGCGACCGAGTCGGACATCGTCGAGGACCCCGACGGCACCGACTCTCTCTACCAGCGGCTCGGTCGTCGCGAGGGCATCGAGCAGGTCGTCGAACGCTTCTCCGACGCGCTCCTCGCCGACCTCTACGTCTCCCCCTTCTTCGTCCCCGAGGGCGGCACGGGTCCCGTCTACAGCGCCCGCACCGGGGTCTGCTTCTTCCGCCTGATCTGCTCGATCGACGGCCCCTGCGAGTACGGCGCGGGGACGGACCCCGAGCTCGGCGGGCTCCCCTGCCTGACCATGCGCGACAGCCACGCGGGCATGACCGACCCCGAGGGGAACGTCATCGACCTCGACGCCTTCGTCCGCGTCGCCGACCTCCTCGTCCAGGAGCTCGACGCCGTGGGGGTCTCGCCGGTCGACCAGGAGCAGATCGTGGGCGCGCTGGTGCCGACGTGCTGCGACATCGTCGCCGACAACGCCGCCTGCGCCGAACTGGGGGTGGATCCGGCCTGCGACGGCGGCTAAGGGTGTAGGCCGTGCGCGTCTCGATCGTCGTCCCCCCGTTCGACTACGGCCGCGAGCTGTACGGGCTGGTGCGCCGCCGCTCGTTCCACAACGCGGTCCCCCTGGGCGCCATCTGCGTCGCCGCCTACCTCCGCGAGGCGGGCCACGACGTACAGGTCGTCGACGCCCCCGCCCACGACTGGGACGTCGACCGGATCTGCTCCGCGGTCAACCGCTTCGTCCCCGACGTCATCGGCCTGAGCGCGACCTCCGTCATCTACGACTCGGCGAGCCGCGTGGCGACGACCCTCAAGGAGCGGTTCGGCGTCTTCACGTTCCTCGGTGGCACCCACTCCAGCCTCTACCCGGAGTGGTGCATGGACGACAACGTCGCCTGGGACGCGGCCGTCTTCGGGGAGGGGGAGGAGACCGGCGTCGAGCTGATCGCGGCGCTGGCGGCGGGCCGCACCCCCGACGGCGTCCCCGGCGTCATCTGGCGGGACGAGGACGGCGGCGTCCACAAGAACGCCGAGCGCGTCGCCCAGCGGGACCTCAGCGACACCCCCCTGCCCGCCTACGACCTCCTCGACCTGTCCCGCTACTCCGCGCCGCCCATGCGCGTCCGCCGCACGCCGGCCGTCTACATGGAGCTCTTCCGCGGCTGCGCCTACGCCAAGTGCACCTACTGCACGTCGGGCGGCGGGCTGAAGAACCGCTACCGGCGCCACAGCCCGCAGGCGGCGGCGGAGAAGGTCCTCCAGATCCACATGCGCTACGGCGCCAACGAGATCGCGTTCGTGGACGACGACTTCGTGGTGGGGCGGGACTGGATCCACGACTTCTGCGGCGAGCTCCGATCGCGCGGCAACCCGGTGACCTGGACCGCCTACGTGCGCGCCTCGCAGGTCGACGAGGGCATCTTCGCGGCGATGAAGGCGGCCGGCTGCCACCAGGTCCTCATCGGCATGGAGGTGCTCGACAACGACATGCTCCGGGCGCTCAGCAAGGACCTCACGGTGGCGTCCAGCGCCGAGGCCGTGCGGGCCGCCCACAGCGCCGACATCGGCGTGATCGGGCTCTTCATGGCGGGCATCCCGAACAGCACCCCCGGCTCCGTGCTCAGCACCGTCGAGCACGCGCTCCAGCAGCAGGTCGACGTCGCCGTCTTCTCGCTCTACCGGCCGCCCCCCGGGAGCGAGGCGTACGACGCGCTGGGGTGGGGGCCGCGCGAGTACATGGACTGCTTCAAGAAGCAGAAGGAGGCCGTGTACGTGCCCGAGGGGTGGCGCGATCTGCGGCACGTCGAGCAGGTCTACGCCGAGGCCTACCGCCGCTTCTACACCGACCCGCGGTTCGTGAAGCGGGCGCTCAAGCGGGCGTTCGCGGATCCGGTGCTGCTCAAGAACATGGCCAAGGGCGCGCTGACCCTGGCCGACCAGTTCCGCCCGACGCTCCCCTCGCTCGGGTTCTGATGCGCGTCGCCTTGGTCCAGAAGGACCCGATGCCGCGCCCCGACCTGATGGTCCTCGGCGCGTCGGTGACGTTCCTCGGGCACCAGGCGTCGGTCTTCATCCCCGCCGCCGAGCGGAACCTCGAGCGGGCGCTCCGCCGGTTCGCCCCCGCGCTGGTCGTCTACGCGCCCCCGACGGGGTTCCACGGGTGGGCGCTGGGGGTGGCGCGGAACGTGGCCCGCATCACCGGCGGGGCGCCGAACGTGTTCACGGGGTCGCACGCGACGGACCACGCCGCGGAGATGGCGCGGGCGCCGGGCGTCGACCTCGTGATGGTGGGCGACCCCGAGACGACGCTGCGGGAGCTGCTGTTCAAGATCGACAAGGAGCGGGAGCTCCCCGGGACGACGGGGACGGTGGCGGTGGACGCCGGCGGGGCGCTGATCGAGGGGCCCCCGCGCGAGGTGATGGACGACCTCGACGAGCTGCCCCTGGCGGACCTGGAGATCTACCGCCGCTACCGCTTCGTGCGGCACCAGACGACGCTCTCGTTCTGCGCCGGGCGGGGGGTCATGGAGAACGTCCACGCGGGGTTCCGCATCGGGGACGCCGAGCGCTCCCGGCGGTTCGACCCGACCGCGCCGCGCCACTCTGTCGAGGTCGCGATCCACCGCCTCCACCTCCACATCCGGCGGCGGCCGCGCTACCGGCGGGTGGCGTTCCGGGACGACTCGCTGCTGAAGGACGGCGCGCTGGAGCCGTGGCTGGGGACGTTCCTCGACCGCTACCGCCGCGAGATCGGGATCCCCTTCCAGTGCGTCGCCCGGCCCGACCTGCTCGGCGACGACGTGGTCCGGGCGCTCGCCCGCGCGGGCTGCGACCTCGTCCGCCTCCACGACCCCGACGAGCCGTCGGCCGGCCGCCTCCGCCGCGCGGGGATCCGGGTCCAGACCATCAACCTCCTCGGCGCGCCGGGCACGACGGACGACGACGCCGTCGCGCAGCTCGATCGCAACCTCGCCCTCCGCCCCGAGCACGCGTTCGCCATCGTCTGCCACGGCAGCGCGGCGGCCACCCCCTTCGTCGAGCGGCTGGCGTCGCTGCTCCCGCTGGTGACCGACGCCCCCTGGCTGCGGGCCGCCGCCCTCGCCGCCGCCCGCCAGGGCCACGACGCCCTCCTGGGGCGCGTCTTCCAGCTCCACCACGACGTCAGCTTCGTCACCAGCGGCGAGCTCGCCCCCGCCGACGTCCTCCGGATCGCCGGCTCGATGCGCCGCGGCCGCCGGGAGCGGTACGCGTCCTGATCGGCCTCGCGTCTAGGGGATCGTGACGGTCTCGCCGCCGCCCCGGACGACCCCCGCCTCGTCCACCGCCTGCGCGATCAGGTCGACGTCGCCGCTGGGGAGGCCGCTCACCGCGATCACCCAGGTCGTCGTCTGGACGCCGGCGTCGGCGTTGCCCGTCGGCGCGACGGAGGCGGTCCCGAGGTAGGTGCCGGTCAGCGGCTCGTCGAGCCACAGCGTGACGATCACCTGGTCCGGCGCGGAGTCGGTGACCGTCCCCGTCAGCGTCATCGACGACGCCGGAGTGTCCGGCTCGTCGATCGTGACCGTCGGCGCCGTGTTCACCGCGTACCCGATGTAGCTCGCCTTGTTGCCCTGGTTGTCGCGCCCGTACACGGGGTCGTAGTTCCCGAACGGGCACGGCGCCGAGGGGTTGCTCTCGGTGACGTCCGTCGTCGCGCCGTAGTACCAGTGGAACGTGTCGTCGGCGGCGTCGTAGCGGATCGACCGGGCGGCGGTGGCGAACCCGTCGAAGCGCTTGCAGTTGTCCGACGGGCCGAACACCGGGTTGATGTCGCTCCGCGTCCACTCAGTGGCCGTCCCGTGGGCGAGCCCGATGTGGTCGTCGTCGGCGGCGCTGTACCAGAAGGCGAAGTCCGCGCCGGGGGCCGGCGTGGGCATGTCGAGCCAGCTGACCTGGCTGGTCTTGTCGCCCTCCCACAGCTCGTTCGGCTCGAGGACGACGTCCGGCCCCGGGATCCCGTCGACGTCGGTGCGCGCCCAGGTCAGCCCGTAGTCGGTGGAGACGGCGTGGAAGACGCGGAGGGTCGGTCCGCTGACCGTCGAGCGGCCGTTGTACCAGAGGTGCAGCTCGCCGCTGTCGTCGTCCCAGCGGACCGACGGGTGGAGCGTCTTGTGGTCGTCGAGGAACCCCGTCGTGGTGGACGGAGGGAGGACGGGGTCGTCGATCGGGGTGACCCCGTCGGCGGGCTCGACGCGCTCGAACGGGCCGGTGGCGAACTCGGAGGTGGCGAGCCCGATCTGGCGCAGCCCGCCCCCCTCCTCGCGGGCGTGGTACAGCATCAGCCAGGGGTGCTCGAGCCCCTCGGAGTCCGGGATGCGGACGACCGACGGGTTGCTCAGGTTGCGGTGGTCCCACTCCCCCGAACGCGCCTCGAGGATCGGCCCCAGCGGCTCGCCCCAGTCGACGCCGTCGCTCGACGTGGCGTAGCCGATGGCCTGGTCGTCCTGCTGCTCGTGCCCGCGGAAGTAGAGGTAGTGGACCTCGCCGTCGTCGTCGTACAGGTGGTGCGGCAGCGACAGCCGGGCGAAGTACCAGGTCTGGAAGTAGCCCGGGTAGACGCTCGGCATGCAGTCGGTCTCGGCCCCCGAGGTGTAGAGGTCGTCGGGGAAGACGTGGGGGTCGCGGTCGTCGCAGTCGGCGCCGCCCCCGCCGCAGCCGTCGGTGGCGAAGCCGTCGCCGTCGAAGTCGTAGTCGAAGGTCGGGTCGGCGAGGTCGATCAGGGTGTCGCAGTTCGTGTCGACGCCGTCGCACGCCTCGGCCTGGCCGGGGTGGACGTAGGGGTCGGTGTCGTCGCAGTCGTCCCCCCCCGCCGCGACCGCGTCGTGGAGGTCGTTGTCGACGTCGGCGAGGTCGGCGCCGGAGCAGTCCTGGTCGACGCCGTCGTAGGGGACGTCGACCGCGTCGGGGAAGACGGTCGCGTCGCCGTCGTCGCAGTCGCCGTCGCAGGGGGTGACGCCGTCGCCGTCGTCGTCGAAGCCGTACAGCGTCGCGTCGTCGTCGTCGCAGTCGGTCCCCCCGCAGCCGGGGCCGGGGTCGCCGTCGCCGTCGAAGTCGGCGTCCACGGCGTCGGGGTCGGCGCCGTCGATCAGGGTGTCGCAGTCGTTGTCGAGGGTGTCGCAGATCTCCGGGGCGCCCGGGTAGACGAGGTCGTCGCCGTCGTCGCAGTCGCCGTCCGCCACGGTGAAGCCGTCCCCGTCGACGTCCGGGTCGGCGCAGTCGGGGCTGCCGTCGCCGTCGGTGTCGTCGAACTCCTCCACGAGGTCGCCGTCGCAGTCCTGGTCCACGGCGTCGCAGACGTCCTCGGCGCCGGGGAACACGGTGTCGTCGCCGTCGTCGCAGTCCGTGTCGAAGAGCGACTCGCCCGCGTCGTCGCCGCACAGCCCGTCCGCCTCCAGGGTCGTGGCGTCGGGGGTGCCGACCCCGTCGCCGTCGGCGTCGACGAAGCAGGTGACCGTATCGAAGCCGTTGCAGTCCTCGTCGACGAAGTTGTCCGGCACCTCGGGGGCGCCGTTGTAGGTGGCGGGCGCGTTGTCGTCGCAGTCGGTGACGTCCGGGTCGCCGTCGCCGTCGTCGTCGGGGTCGGTGCAGTCGGGGTCGTCGTCGCCGTCGAAGTCGTCGAACTCGTCCGCGAAGGTGGTGTCGCAGTCGCTGTCGATCGCGTCGCAGGACTCGGGGGCGTTGGGGTAGATGGTGTCGTCCAGGGGGGCGCAGTCGACGGTGTCGGGGAACCCGTCGCCGTCGTCGTCGAGGTCGTTGCAGTCGGGGTCGCCGTCGCCGTCGAGGTCGTCGTAGTCGTCGACGAGGTCGCCGTCGCAGTCGCTGTCCACGTCGTCGCAGCCCTCGACGGCGCCGGGCCAGGTGGACGGCTCGGTGTCGTCGCAGTCCAGGGCGGCCGCGTCCCAGCCCCCCGCCTCGCAGTCCGGCGTGCCGTCCTCGTCCGCGTCGAGGGTCCCGTCCACGGCGCCGTCGCCGTCGGCGTCGAAGTCCTCGTCGGCCTGGCCGTCGCAGTCGTTGTCGACGCCGTCGCAGGCCTCGGGGTTGCCGGGGAAGGCGGAGGCGTCGTCGTCGTCGCAGTCGCCGCCGCCGTCGAAGCCGCCGGGGTTGGCGCCGTCGTGGTCGAGGTACCCCTCGCAGACCACCCAGCCGTCGCCGTCGCCGTCGCCCTCGTCCTCGGGGATCGCGCCGTCGCAGTCGGTGTCGACGCCGTCGCAGATCTCCAGGGCGACCGGGTTCACGGTGGCGACCTCGTCGTCGCAGTCGCCGTCGCAGGGGCTGAAGCTGTCGCCGTCGCCGTCCTCCTCCTCGTCCGCGGCGGAGCCGTCGCAGTCGTCGTCGAGGCCGTTGCACAGCTCCTCGGCGTCGGGGTGGACGGTCGCGTCGAGGTCGTCGCAGTCGAGCTCGCCCCCGGCGAGGACGTGGCCGTCGAGCTGGCTGGCGCAGTGGAGGACGGCCTCGCCGGCGCCGTATCCGTCGCCGTCGAGGTCGGGGAGGAGCTCGAACGAGGGGAGGCCGTCGTCGATCTCGCCGTCGCAGTCGTCGTCGGCGTCGTTGCAGATCTCGTCGGCGCCGGGGTTCACGTCGGCGTCGGCGTCGTCGCAGTCCAACTCGGCCTCGTCCCGCGCGTCGGGGGAGTAGCCGTCCTCGTCCTCGTCGACGGGGGGACAGCCGGTCAGCGCGGCGGCCAGGGAGAGCAGGCAGAAGATGCGGAGAATCGAGCCGGACACGGTCACCCCCTCGTAAGGGGTGCATCAGACCATGTCCGGTCCGGTCGCGCGAGGCTCAGGCGGCCTCGTTCGCGGGGCAGACGTCCTGCGTCCACGTCCACCAGTCGTTGGACATGACGACCTCGCCCGTGAGGGGGGAGTCGGCGGTGAACTCGACGTGGACGGTGCTGTTGCCGACGGTGACGTCCATCGTCCCCGACTCCGGCAGCGCGCAGGCCCCGTACGGGCCGTCGCCCCACACCAGCGCGGCGGCGTCGACGGCCGCGGACCGGTCCTGGCGGTCGACGATGCTCAGCGTGCCGTCGGCGACGAAGGTGCCATCTCCGGGGAAGACGAGGTCGAGGTCGCCGGCGGCGCTCGCGGTCCCCTCGGCGTCGGTGCGGGTGAGGTCGAAGTCGAGGAGGACGGTGAAGGGGGACAGCTCGATGCCGCCGCTGACGAAGCCGTCGGTGGTCTCGTCGCCGACGGTGTAGGCGTCGAACGCGACGACGAGGACGGCGGGCTCGCCGGCGACGCTCAGCGCAACGGAGCCGGCCACGACCTCCTCGGTCCAGCCGTTGTCCGGCACGCAGCCCTCGCCGTAGTCGAGGATCACCTCCCACCCGAGCGTGACCTCCGGGCAGGAGGGGCCTTCGGGTGCGCCTTCGTCGCGCGCCTCGTCGGCGGGGGCGAGTCCGCCGACGACGTTCGCGAGCAGCACCGTCACCTCCGCGGCGTCCGCGGCGGCGAGGGCCGCCTGCTGGGATTCGGGGGACTGCGACGGGTCCTGCGACTCGATCTCGCAGGCGGTGAGGCTGAGGGTGGCAAGGGCGGCGAGGGCGAACGTAGAAGCGTTGGTCGTCATGCCTCCAACGTGGGAGGCGGCGCCGCCCGGTACCCTTACCCCTCCATTACAGCCAGCCCCGGCAGCGCTCGGCGTGGGCGAGGATCCGGTCCACCAGCGGATCGATCGAGGGGTGCTCCAGGCCGGCCGCGCGCGCCTCGGCGACGACCTCCTCCATGGCGCCGGGGAGCCGGTCCGCGAGGCCGGCGATCAGCTCCACGACGTCGGCCGGCTTGAGCTTCACGGCGGCCGCCAGCCGCTCCCAGTGCCGTCGCCGGATCCACTCGACCCGGTACTCCCCCCCGACCTTCATGGCCAGCTGCAGCTCGCTGCGGTGGAAGTAGGGGAGCGCCGAGGCGAGGTCGTACAGGGGGGCGAGCAGCGTGCGATGCCCGGGGCCGTGGAGGACCGAGACGTTCTTCGCGTGGAGGTCGGTGGCGCCGATGAGCCAGGCGAGTCCGAGGGCGCCGATCAGACGGCGGACGTCGTCCATCGGCGCCATCGACCACGAGCGGAGCAGGTCTGCGGTTTCCTCCGCTCCCGGGCCGCCGTCGGCCTCGTACTTCGACCGCGGGTGCACGCCGAGCGCCTGGCAGACGTCCTCCTGGTGCACGCGCGCGATGCGATCACCGGCGTCGTACCGGTCGTACCGTTCGACCACGATGGCGATCTGGCCTCCGAACGTCCGCACCTCCGAGCGGGCGGCGCTCAGCCCCAGCCGGCGGGCCAGCGCGAGGCAGAGGTGCTCGTTCTGCGCGAACCCATCGAAATCCGGGGACGGTGGCTTGAGGATGTGGGTGGTCGGCGTCTCGTCGGACGGATCTGCCCATCGGCCGTCCCGGCGAACCAGGGCGATCTTGGGCTGGGCGCCGCTGAGGCTGAAGTAGCCGGCCACGGGGGCCGGTCCGTGCCACGCGGACGGGTCGCGCTCCAGGGCCTCGAGCCGGGTGGCGATGGCGTCGTCGTCGAGCCAGGCCGGCGCCCCCGGGGGTTCGGGCCGTCCGACGCGCGCGGGGGTGACGAAGCGGACGGCGCCGGGGCAGTCGTCGCCGGTGTGGGCGATCAGCGCGAACGGATCCCGGGCCGAGACCCCGAACCGGCCGGCCCACCGGGCGACGGTCGCGTCGCGGTCCGGGAGCAGGCCCCACAGGTAGTTCCGCACGGCGTCGGGGGACGTGGGGGACCCGTCGACGGGGCACGAGAGCGTGAGCGGAAACGAGGCCGGGGACGAGAGCCAGGCCTCGCCGTAGGTGAACGTGAGGAGCCCGCCCCGGCCCCGCCGCAGCTCCCCGACGCGGACGCCCTCCCAGACCCCGACGAGGACGTCAGTCACGAAGTCGTTCCACCACCGCCCTCAGGGGGTCGGCCTCCGCCGGGCGAGGGTCGGCGCGAAGCTCGATGTCCAGCACCCGGAGCAGTCGGAGGACGAGGTCGATCTGCGCGGTCGGCTTGCCTCGCTCAACAGCTCCGAGCCAGACGCGGCTCACGCCGACCCGACGGGCGACGTCCTCCTGCGTCAGTCCGCGGGCGAGGCGCGTGCTGCGGGCGAGGGTGGCGAGGTCCCGGGCGTTCCTGATAACGAACGTTGACATCGATAGTGATGGTAACGATCGCTTACTTCAGGCTCAATGACAACGTTCATTTTCATTGGCAACCGCGCCGCCCAAGCGCGTATACACCCCACCGATGCGCATCCTCTGGCCCCTCGTCCTCGCCCTCACCCTCGCCTCCGGGCCGGCCTCCGCGGCGGCGGACGGGGCGCAGATCACGGCCGACGAGATCGACGCGCTCGTGGACGCGCTCAAGGGGCGCGTGCTCGAGGCGTGGCAGCACGACACGCTCGTCGAGCTCGGGGAGGCGATCGCCGCCGACGAGGACGCGCTGCCGGGGGATCTGATCTACGCGGGGTGGGCGCTCGTCGCCGCCGACCGGCCCGAGCTGGGGTACCCGTTGGTCAAGCGCGGGCTCGGGATGCCGCCGCTGCTCGCGTCCGACGCGCTCCGGAACGTGCTCCTGTCGGACGCCTTCGGGCAGGACGACCTGACCCGCTCCATCATCGACCTCGCCACCTCCATCAACCCGGCGGCGGGCAAGCGGCTCCGCAACTCGGTGCACCTCCCGCTGGAGCTGGAGGACGCGGTCAAGCGCGCGCGGCGGCCGCTGAAGGGGCTCGTGTACGGCACCCTCGAGGCCGACGACGGCGACCCCCGCCGCCTCGACCGCCTCGTCTCCTGGTTCGTCGCGCCGGCCCGGCTCCCCGAGCGGCCGGTGGTGATCGTCCTGCTCCCCGACTCCGACCGCGTCGACGGCCTCCCCGACGCCTGCCAGTCCCCCGCGCTGCTCAAGGAAGCCGCCGCCTGGGCGAACGACGGCATCGTGGCCGTGCTGCCGGGGCTGCGCGGGTGCGACCTGAGCGAGGGGCTGTACCTCGGCCTCGACGACGCCGCCGACGACCTCCACCGGCTCGTCGCGCGCCTCCGCGAGGACTTCGACCCGAACACGATCGCGCTCCGCAGCGAAGGCGTGGGCGGGGCCACCGTGCTCGCCCTCGCCGGTCGCGACATCGGCGCGGACCGCTACATCGCCGTCGACCCCGTCGACGTCCGCGTCTTCGAGCACCTCCCCGCCGAGCGCGTCGCCGAGTACGTCGCCGCCCTCGAGCTCCCCGCGGGCCGTGACGACGTCGTGATCGAGGGGGAGGTCGACACGACCCCCCGCGCGAACCGGAGGCGCCGCAAGTAGTCTTCGCGGGATGGCCGGGCAGTGGCTCCGCAAGCTCCTCGGTCGGGGGGCGTCTCCGCACGAGAGCCTGCCCCTGGGGGTCGACGGCGTCCTCCCGTGGCACTGCTCGGTGCCCGAGGCCCGCCGCCTCCTCCGCAGCCTCGGCGCGCTCAGCCTCGACGTCGACGGCTTCCCCACGGCCCGCCTCCGCTGGGGCGACCTCACCGTCCGCGCCACCCTCGAGTTCGTCCCCGGCGTCCACGTGGGGACGTCCACCTGGCTGCCCGCCATGCCCGACGCGGAGTTCGTCACGCG
This sequence comes from uncultured Rickettsiales bacterium, assembly GCA_964344575.1. Taxonomy (GTDB): domain Bacteria; phylum Myxococcota_A; class UBA796; order UBA9615; family UBA9615; genus JAAESI01. Next base: position 17,878 of record CAYFOA010000048.1, read on the forward strand.
GGACGGTCTCAAGGTCAAGATGGAGCCGCGCCTGCGCGCCGCGAACGTCCAGTTCCCGTTCCGCAACCGGCGCGGCAACTGGGCCCGCGCGCTGGAGATCCTCGGCAAGCCGAAGGAGCGCCACAAGGACGGGAGCTGGTCGTGGGAGTGGCCGGCGATGACGGCCCGCTTCTCGGACGCCCACCCCTCGGACGACGAGTCGGTGGAGTGGCTCCGGTTCGCGTCGCGGTCGACCTCGCGCGTCCTCCAGATCCGGAACCAGTCGAGCCTGGAGCTGTACGAGCGGGTCCGCGTCCGGATCGACTTCGCCGAGGGCCACTGGGAGATGACGCAGGCGCCGGACGTCCACGGCATCCCCACCCGGCTGCACTGGGACGTCCCCTCGGACGGGCCGGTGCTGCTGACCGTCACCGCCGAAGACCGGGAAGTGAGCGCGGAGGTGTCCTCCCGGGTGACCACCGTGGTGCTGACCAACGACGCGCAGGGGGGGGTCCGCGTCGTCGTGTGATAGAGATCCCCGGCCATGCTCCGAGCCCTGTTCCTGCTCCCCTGCCTGCTCCTCCCCGCCGCGGCGTTCGCCGACTCGGTCTGCATCGCGGAGGACGGGACGCCGATGTACGTCCCCGGCAGCCAGGAGTCGGTGGGCACGCTCAACGCCCGCCGCTGCTACGCGGTGATGGACCGCGGCGAGGACCGGACCCGCATCTGGGTGAAGGACGCGGCCACGTTCCAGGGCGAGGTGGACGTCGCCAACCGGGACCTCGCGTACGAGCTGCTGGACGACGTCACCATGCGGCTGGAGCCGTCCGACGACCCGCACGGCGAGATCCGGAGCGGGGCGCTGGTGAAGCTGGAGTCGTCGGCGGCCGACGACCGCTTCGTCGCCGTCGCGCTGGAGGGTCGCGTGCAGGCCCGCTTCATCGTCGACGCCGACGACGTGTTCACCGCCGAGTCGTGGACGGAGCCCGATCCCGAGGACACCCCCGACGCCGGCTGGCCCGCCCCCGAGGTCAGCTGGCCGCTGCCGCCGGGTGAGGTCGCGCTGACGAAGCGGCCCAGCGGCTACGACGTCCGCGCGAACGTCACCCCGCCGCTCTTCGACACGTCCGACGTCCTCCTCGACCCCGCCCTGGGGCAGCTCCGGCTGGAGCTCGTCGAAGTGCGCGACTTCGAGAGCAAGGTCCGCGTCATCGGCCCCCACCTGTGGGTCGAGGGGTGGGTGACGTCGGTGGACTGGCGGAGCGAGCCGGCCCCCGAGGGGTGGAAGCCGGCCGCGGGGGTGCCCGGGCTGACGACGCTGGCGACGGGCGCGCGGCAGATCGGGGACAAGGACGCCGAGCTCGGCCTCGCCCCCAAGGAGGACCCCTTCGGCGCGGTCCCCGCGGGCGCGTGGGTCACCCTCGACGAGGAGGACGGCTCCTGGCAGCGCGTCTCGGTCGCCTGGGAGGGCGGCGCGGCGAAGGGCTGGATCGAGAAGAAGCGGCTCCAGAAGGAGAAGAAGCAGGGGGACCCGCCGAAGCCGGTGGTCAGCCGCGTCGCGGTGATCGACGTGGGCAACGTGGTCGTGGAGTGGCTGGACCCCGAGGGGCACGACGTCCAGCCGGAGCTGACCCCCGAGGCGGTGCAGGGCTTCGCGACGGCGGGCCTGCCGCCGCTGCGGCGGGTCTACGCCGAGGCCCTGAGCGCCCGCCCGAACCTGACGGGGGAGCTGACCTTCCGCCTCGTGGTCACCCCCGAGGGCGTGATCTTCGAGCAGTCCACCCCCGTGGCGACGCTCGCGGACGACGCCGTCAAGGGAGCGCTGGACGCGTACGTCGAGGCGATCGCGTTCCCCGAGACGAAGCCCCGCAAGCGCCGCCTCGACAACAACGCCGTGGTCTGGATCCAGTACCTGTTCAAGCCGCTGGGGCAGTAGGCGAACCCTCTGAGGCACTCCGAAGCTCATCGGCTCGTGAGCCGAGTCAACGCAGTCCCTCATGTCGGACTACCTCTCCCCCCCGGAACGGGCCCGGCTCAATGGGTCCTTGCGACCCATTGAGCGGATCGTTGGCCTTCCCGCCCGGCTCGCTCCCCTCAAGCGTCGTTCCACTCGACCTGGGGGCACTGGGCCGAGATGGAGAAGTCATGGCCCAGATTCACTACGCGGCGACCGCAGTCGTCACCCTGTCCCTGTTCGCAGCGCCGGCCGCCCTGGCCGGAAACAAGTCCGACGTCTGCCACCCGGCGGGCAACTCGGGCAACGTCCTGACGCTGAACGTGAACAACAACGCCGTCCCCGCCCACCTGGCGCACGGGGACTGGCTCCCCATCACCTTCTACGGCGACGCCGACGGCGACGGCTACGGCGACGCCGGCGACACCACCGAGGCCTGCGAGCAGCCCGCGGGCACCGCGACGAACGGCGACGACTGCGATGACGACGACGCGGGCGTCCACCCCGGCGCCGCGGAGACGCCGTACGACGGCGTCGACAACGACTGCGACGCCGGCACCCCGGACGACGACCTCGACGGCGACGGCTTCGGCATCGCCGACGACTGCGACGACGGCGACGACGCCGTCCACCCCGCCGCCGTCGAGGTATGCGGGGACGGGATCGACAACGACTGCGACGGCGGCGACGAGAGCTGCTTCCCGCCGCAGATCTGGAACGCCGCGGACGACTTCACGCACGTCAGCAACCCCCACGGGGAGTGGAGCTACGGCTACACCAACGCGCTCGGCGGCTTCAGCCTCTTCACCAGCTACGGCAGCCTCGGCCGCCACCTCGAGTTCTGGAACCGGGGCTTCTTCTGGCTGCAGGTCTACGCGAACCGGACCTCGAACACGTACGGCAACTGCAACGACTGGTGCCTGCTGCCGGGCACGATCGCGATGCACCCCGACAACAGCGACCTCAAGGCGGTGACGCGCTTCACGGCGCCCGCGGACGGCGAGTACGACGTGACCGGCCAGTTCCGGCCCATCGACCGCCAGTCGTCGTCCATCGAGGTATGGGTCCTCCACAACGGCTCGGTCGTGGTCCACGGCTACCTCGGCGCGTGGTGGACGACCGTCCCGTTCGCGGAGACGCTGGACCTCGAGGCCGGGGACACCGTCGACTTCGTCGTCGGCCGCGGCGGCGGCGGCTACTTCAACGACGGCACCGACCTCGAGGCCACGATCGACGGGCCCTACTAGGACGCGGCGCTACTCGACCGTGTAGGCCGGGAATCGCTCCTCTGCCGCACGAAACCAGGAGTTTGCCCGGCTCAGCAATGCCTCGGGTTCTTCGGCGAGTAGGCGTAACCCCTCTTGTTGGACCTGTCCCCACCCCCCCCCAGCGTCATCGAAGATGCGCCGGTTGAGGACCTCTTGGTCAGGCCTCGTCGGGGCTCAGTTCGTCGATGTCCAGCCGCCCCGGCTCCACCTCGACGCGGTCGCCGAAGAAGTAGGAGGCGACGCTGATCCCCATCCTGCTGGGGTCCCGCGTCCGCGCGATCGTCCGGAGCCACGCGCGGCGCCGGGGGTGGCGCTCGCCGAGGTCGACGGCGATGGGCATCTGCAGCTCGAAGCCGTCCTCGTCCGAGATCAGGAGCACCCGCGGGCGGACCATCGGGTAGGCGCCCTGGCCGGGCCCGAGCACCAGCCCCCACTCGCCGGTGTCCAGCTCCACCAGCGACCCCGGGGGGTAGCGGCCCACCAGCCACAGCAGCCGCCGCACGAGCACCGGATCGAGCTGCTTCCCGCCCTGCCGGCTGACCAGCTTGACCGCCTGGTCCGGCGGGAACGCGTCGCGGTGGGGGCGCGGCGAGCAGAGCGCGTCGAAGACGTCCGCCACCGCGATGATCCGGCTGAAGAGGTGGAGGCTGCTCCCCGCCGCGAAGGGGTAGCCGCCCTCGCCGTCGTACCGCATGTGGTGCTCGACCGAGGCCAGCGCCCGCTCCACGATCGGCGCCCCGAAGCCGTAGTGCTTCAGCAGGTGGGACAGCCCCAGCAGGGGGTGCATCTCCACCCGCGCCCGCTCCGCCGGCCCCAGCTCGCGTTCGCTGGCGAAGATCTCCTCCGGCAGCAGCGTCTCGCCGAGGTTGTGGTTCAGCGCCGACATCCCCAGCCGGAGCAGGTCCCGCCGCTGCAGGTCCATCAGCCGCCCCAGGCAGACGGCGTAGATGCACACCATCATGTTGTGCGCCTTGGACGGCAGCGTGGGATCGCGCATCACGGTCAGGCCGAGGAGGTCGTCAGGGGACTCCTCCGCCATCTGGATGAGCTGCTGGACGAGCTGCCGCTGGCGCCGGCGCATGTAGAGGTCGAGGTTCGCGAGCTCCGTCCGCGTGATCGTCTCCAGCCCCTCGCGGAACACCTCCAGCGCGTGCTCCCGGGCTTCGGACTGGCCCGCCCGCGCCCGGTCGGCGGCGGACGGCGTGGGGACGAGGCGGATGCCGGCGAGGTTCGCGCGGCGGAAGTGCTCGGCGCCGTTGACCCCCTCGGGCGGGGACGTCCGGAGGAACTCGGTCAGCGCGAGCAGGGTGTCGTCGTCCGACCCCGCGGCGAGCACGAGGCCGCGGCCGTCCACGTCCCCGAGGCGCTCGGTCAGCATGACGGCGGCCTCCCACGCGCGCCGGCTCGCGCGCACCCACACGCCGTTGACGAAGGCGTGCCCCTCGGCGAACACGAGGCTCAGGTCCTCGCCCCCCGCCTGGAGCTCGCGGACGTCGCCGACGAGGTCGCGGAGCGCGGCCTGGACGGCGGCGTTGCCGGGGTCGTGGATGCCGAGCAGGCGTCCGAGGGTGTCGATGTGGACGAGGAAGTCCTTCGCCTTGCGGGAGACCTGCTGCCGCCGCTCGCGGTCCAGCTCCTCGGCGTTGGGCGCGCTCAACGTCCCGCCGGGGACGCTCGCCGAGGGCGCGCTCATGCCGCCGGTGCGGAAGAACGGATCGTCGGCGCGGCTCACCACGGCTTCCGGCTCTCCAGGCGCTGGAGCGCGTCCTGGCAGATCTTCTTCTTCGGACCGAACAGCCCCGACGTCCCTCGTTTGAGGGCCAGCTTGGCGGAGACCGAGCCGTTCGCCGCGAGCCCCCGCGCCGCCGCCGTGATGCCGGCGAGGACGGTCGGGTCGTTCCCCATCATCTTCGTCTTCGCGTCCAGCTTGCCCTCCAGCACCTCCACCGCGGAGTCGCCCGCCATGAGCCCGAAGGTGATGCAGAGGTCGGTCTGGATGGCCTCGGGGTAGGCCTTGAAGGACGGCCCCGTGATCGCCCGGCGGAGGTACTTGACCGCCTCGTAGGGCTTCGTCGCGGCGAGGACGTCGGCCAGCGCCTTGCGGACGCCCCGGTCCTTGTCCACCAACAGCGGGAGCAGGTGCTTGAGCTCGTCGTGGGGGAGGTCGTCCGTGTACCAGCGGAGCACCTCCTCCCGGACCAGCCGCGACGGGTGCTTGAGCAGCTTGTGCCGGTTCGACGCGGCCCGCTCCCGACCCAGGCTGCGGGCCAGCGCGATGGTGGGGACGACCCGCTCCGGCGGCTGGGTCAGCGCGCTCGCGAGCCAGGCGTCGACGCGGTCGCCGACGACCACCGCGAGCGTCGACCGGAGGCGCTTGCCGCGCTCGACGTCGGGGTCCCGGGCGGCGCTCTCGAGGACGGACTGGAGCACCGCGTCGGGGAGCCGCTCCACGAGCCGCTTCAGGTCGTCCTCCTCGCCGGCCTTGGCGAGGTCCAGGTTCAGGAGGACGCGCGCGATGCGCCGCTCGCTGATCGCCTGGGCGAAGAACTCGCGCACGCGGCCGGCGTGGGGGCTCTGCTTGACGGCCGGCTCGGCGAGGAGCGCGGTCCCCTCGTCGAGGATGCGGACGAGGCCGACGGCGTCGCCGCGGCGGTAGACCTCCTCGACGGCCTGGCGGGCGAGCCCGATCGCGTCGTTGGGGGGGAGCTCGGAGCGGTTGGCGAGGGCGGCGCGGACGAGGATGGCGATGACGCGGGCGAGCAGGTCGTGGGGCTGCTCCGACTCGACCCGGTCCCGCATGGCGCTGATGAGGTGCGCGTCCTCGGTCCCCTCCTCGGCGAAGCGGACGCGCCACTGGCGGTCCTCGTCGGCGACGCGGCGGTCGTCGCTGGGGCCCAGCCCGGCGAGGCCGCTGCCCGCGACGGCGCGCTGGATCGCGTCCTCGGAGACCTGCCCGAAGTTCCGCCGCTCGCCCTCGTTCCGGTAGTCGGAGAGGCGGAGGTCGAGGAGCTGGCGGACGGCGTCCTCGAGGTCCCGCGTCGAGCCCGCGGCGCCCGCCCGTCCCCCGCCCACCTCGCCCGACAGCGCCTCCGCCTCCATCAGCGCGCTGACGGCCTGGAAGCCGATCTTGTCGAAGCCCGCCTGCCACAGGAGCGACTCCAGCGTCTCCTCCTCGAACTCGGGGAGCTCGAAGTTGATGCGGAGGACGTCGAGGAGCCGCGCGAGCTCGTCCAGCGCGAGGCCGTGGGCGAGGGACAGGGTCGCGATCCCCTCGCGGTGGAGGAGCCGCCCGAGCCCGACGAACTCGTCCGTCTCGGGGTGGACCATCCGGCCGCCCCACGTCAGCCCCTCCTGGGACGAGACGAGGTCGACGGCGCCGTAGGAGCGGAGGACCTCCTGCATCTCGCCGAGGGACTGCTCCATCGCCCGCGACGTCTCCCGGTGCGACGCGCCGTACAGCCGGGCGTGGCCCATGGCGACGTGGAGCGTCTTGAGCGACTCCGCGAGCTGCTCGGCGTCCTGCGGATCGGGGCGGTGGCCGAGCCTCACGAGCCGCCCTCCCCGCGCCGCCGGAGCGCGTCCCGGATGCTCACCCGGTCGTCGCCTTCGGGGGCGGCCAGGACGCGTTGGACGTACTCGGCGAAGTGGGCCCCGAGGAGCCGGAGGCCGGACTCGTAGGCGTAGTCGTTGACGTCCTCGAGGTACTCCAGGGCCGAGGGGTAGCGGTCGGCCGGGGCCGCGGCGAGGGCCCGCCGCAGGATCGGCTCGAGCCCCTCGGGCACGGTCAGGTCGTCGTCCAGGAGGCGCCCCACGTCGAACGTCTCGATGGCGTTCCGGAGCGCCTTCGGGGCGAGCTTCCGGCTGAAGAGGGGGCGGACGGTGAGGAGCTCGTAGAAGCCGACGGTGAGCGCCCACAGATCGGTCTGCGGGGTGGCCGTCCGGGACCCGCGGAAGAGCTCCGGGGCGAAGTAGTGGAGCTTGCCCGCCAGCGTCCCCTTGCGCTCGACGCGCTGGGCCGCGGAGCCGCGGGCGACGCCGAAGTCGGTCAGCTTCACGGCGCCGTCGCGGGACAGGAGGATGTTGCCGGGGCTGACGTCGCGGTGGACGACGTCCAGCGGCGTGCCGTCGGGGGACGCCGCGGTGTGCGCGTGGTGGAGCGCCTGGAGGGTCTCGCGGAGGATGAAGAGCGCGTGACGGAGCGGGATCTCGGTCCGCCGCTTCTTGATCCGGCGGAGGAGGTCGTTGCCGTCGAGCCCGTCGACCCACTCCATGGCGAGGTACATCCGGTCGCCGGACATCCCCACGTCGATGACGGAGCAGATGTTGGGGTGGCGCAGCTGCGCCACGATGCGCCCCTCGTCGAGGAACCTCGCCCGGTACTTGGGGGCCTCGTCGTGCTTCGGGAGGATCGTCTTGAGGACGCACCGGACGGGGACGCCGGCGCTGCCCGCGCGCTCCGCGAGCCAGATCTCGGCCATCCCCCCGTACCCGATCGGCTCGAGGACGGTGTACCCCTCGAGCTCCGGCGGCGCGGAGAACGGCTCGGGGGCGGCGACGCCGGGATCGCTGCCCGGGGCGGACGGATCGTCGACGAGGGTCGCTTCGGTGGAGAGGGTTTCGGGCGTCACGCGGTCTGGAGGATCCCCGCGCGAAGTGTACCTGCCTCGGCCCGATCTGGGATGATGCCGCCATGCGCATGGCCCTGTACGTCGCCGCTGTCGCCCTGTTGCTGGCCCCCGCCTCGGTCGCCGCGAAGGGTCCGAGCAAGAAGGACATCGACGAGGCGCTGCTCCGGATGTCCGTCGAGCAGCTGGAGGACGTCCGCAACGCCGAGTCGGCCCACCGCGACGGCGCGCTCCAGCTGGAGATGATCCAGGGGGAGCTGGAGGTCGCCTGGGCGGACCACCGCGCGGCGAAGGCGTGGGTCGACGCCAACGAGGGGATCCTCCGCGCCATCGAGGCCCAGCGGAAGGCGGCCGACGCGGGCAACCGGACCGACGAGCTCGCCAACCTCGCCCAGCAGACCGTCCGGAGCGAGGCCAGCCTCGCGTGGCGGAAGGCGCGGGCCGAGGCGGCCAAGGCGCAGGTCGACTTCCAGCAGGAGCGGGTGGGGTGGGCGAAGTCGGAGCTGTCCCGGCTGGAGACCGCGGCCGAGCTGGAGCGGTGGCGGGCCTACGACGTGTCCGTCGGCGGAGGCCCCGACGTCCAGCAAGAGGTGGGGCGCATCCAGACGAAGCTGGGGCGGCTGGCGGCGACCGAGGGGAAGGACCGGCTGAAGATGGAGCGGGCCGAGGCGAAGTGGCAGGAGCTCGTGACGAAGGCGTCCGTCCTCGACCCGAACCGCTCCTCCGACAAGTGAAGGACGCGATCGTCGCCGCGGTCCTCGTGGCCGCCTGCTGGGGGATCGGACTGGCGGTCCCGTCCCTCGATCACGAGCTCAACGACGGGATCTTCGTGGAAGGGGGGGAGATCGAGCAGCCGATCGTGATCGTCCGCGTGGACGAGGCGACGGACGAGGCCTACCTCGACCGACCGCTCCTGTTGTGGGACGAGCTGCACGCCCAGGTGCTGGACGCGGCCGTCGCCGGGGGCGCGGAGCGGGTCGCCTTCGACTTCCTGATGTACTCGCTGCCGGGGCACTTCATCCCCTCGTGGGGCTTCCCCCTGACGTCGTCCATGGCGGCCGCCCGGAGCGCCGGCACCGACGTCGTCAGCATCGCCGCGGTGTCGGGAGACGGCACCGGCGAGGTCCGGGTCCTCGGCCCCCACCGGATGGTCCAGGTCGGCTCGTCCGCGGTCGCGCTGGCCCACGTCACCGTCGACGGCGACGGCCTCGTGCGCCGGATGGAGCTCGGCTGCGAGGAGCCGTTCGCGCTCGCCAAGGTCCTCGCCGGCGGGGCGGGGGACCCCTGCGAGTCCCTCTCCATCCGCTACCTCCGGACCGAGTGGCCGGGCCCCTCGATGGTGGAGGTGCTCCAGCGCAAGGACGACGTCGCCTGGCTGAAGGAGCAGTTCGCGGGCAAGACGGTCCTCGTGGGGGCGACGGCGCCGAAGTTCGGGGACCTCTTCCGGACGCCGCTGGGCATCACGCCGGGGGTCGAGATCCACGCCCACGCGCTCCGGACGCTGCTCGCCGGCGACGCTCCGCGGCCGCTGCCGCTGCCGGTCGGCGTGCTCGTCGCGCTGGTGCTCGGCGCCGGGGCGCTGCGGATCGGGCGGACGCTGGGCGCGACCCCGGCCGCCGCCGCCGTCGGCGCGCTCCTCGTCCTCCTCGGCGGCGTCGCGATCATCGGGGCGAGCGCGCTGGGGATGCGGATGCCGTTCACGGCGTGGGGGCTGTCCCTCGTCGTCCCCGCGGCGGCCGGCTCGATCCTGCGCGCGGGGGCCGAGCGGGCGGCGCGGCAGCAGCTCGCGAAGACGCTCGGCTCGTACGTCAACCCGCACGTCCTCGCCGCCGTCGAGGCGAACCCCGACGCGGCCGGCATCGGCGGCGCCGCGCGCGACGTCACCGTCCTCATGGCCGACATCCAGGGCTACACGACGTTCGCCGAGGAGCACCCCCCCGAGACGGTCGTCGCCGTCCTGAACACCTACTTCGAGCGGATGACGCGCGTCGTCCAGGAGCACGGGGGGACGGTCGACAAGTTCATGGGCGACGGGATGATGGCCGTCTTCGGCGCGCCCCTCCCGCTGGACGCCGACGGGGCCCCGGCGGCGGTGGCGGCGGCGCGCGACATGGAGCGCGCGCTGGAGGGGCTGCAGGAGGAGTGGCGCGCGTCGGGGCTGCCGGAGCTGGAGATCGGCATCGGCGTCCACAGCGGCCCGGGCATCGTGGGGAACATGGGGTCCGCGCTGAAGATGGAGTACACGGTCATCGGGGACGCGGTGAACGTCGCCGCCCGCATCGAGTCGAGCACCCGCAAGTTCGGGGTCCGGACGCTGATCTCGGGGGATGTCGTGGACCGCCTCCCGGACGGCCTGGACGACGCCGTCGACCTCGGCGAGGTTCAGGTCAAAGGGCGGACGCGGCCGGTGCGGATGTGGTCGCTGGCACCGCTGTCGCCACACGATCGTTGAACCGGTAGCCGACCCGGAAGATCGTCTGGACGAGGTCCTTGGGGCCGCCGAGGTCGACGATCTTCTTCCGCATCCGGGCGACGTGGCAGTCGACCGTGCGGGCGTAGACGTCGGACTCGTACCCGCGGACCCGGTCGAGCAGCTCGGCGCGGGTGAACACCTGGCCCGGCGAGCAGGCGAGGAAGTGGACGAGGTCGAACTCGGTGGGGGTGAGGTCGACGAGCGTGTCGCCGATCCAGAGCTCGCGGCGGCGGGGGTCGATGGTGATCGCGCCGAAGTGGAGCGGCTCGGTCCGGTTGCGGAGCGCGATCATGTCGTCCGGCGGGAGCGGCAGCTCGATGGGGCCGCTGGCGTCGCGATCGCGGCGGGCGATGAGGGAGCGGCACCGGGCGACGACCTCGGAGATCCCGAACGGCTTCCGGACGTAGTCGTCCGCGCCCGTGGACAGCCCCAGCACGGCGTCCATCTCCTCGGCCCGGACGGACATCAGGATGATGCCGGGCTGCGGTCCGTCGGCGCGGCGGATCGCGTGGCAGACGTCCAGCCCGGAGCGGCCGGGGAGCATGACGTCGAGGAGGACCAGCTCGGGGCCGTGCTCCTCGAAGAGGGCCAGGGCGTCGGTGCCGTTGTGCGCGGTCCAGACCGTGAACGACTCGCGCTCGAGGTGGTACGCCAGGATCTGCGCGATGTTGGGGTCGTCGTCGACAACGAGGATGCGGTAGCTCATGTGCCGAGTATCGGAGCGAAAGTCTTCGGAATCGTTCCGATTCGTAACTTGTGCACAACCCGAAATGTCGCCGCAACACGGTGTGGAGACACAACCGCGCTGGTCAGTCGGGTGACCGGCGATCGGGTCGTGACGCCCTCGCAACAGGGGTGTCGTCGATGGCCTCGTAGGGGGGGCGTTCGACGGACGGGAGGGCTGTCGCGTACAGCTCGGCGACCTCCGCGGGGGTCAGCGGCCGGCACCATCGGAGCTTCAGATCCCCGAGCTGCAGCGGCCCGATGGCGACGCGCCGGAGCTTGAGGACGTCGAGCCGGCTCCGGTCGCAGAGGCGGCGGACCTGGCGGTTGCGGCCGTCGGTCAGCACCACCTCGAGCCACGTCGCGCGGGTCCGGTGGCACACGAACCGGGCGGTCGCCGGGCGCGTGACGTAGCCGCTGTTGAAGGTCAGCGGACGCTGCAGGCGGGCGATGCGGGGGTCCTCGGGATCGAGCCGGTCCCGGACCTTGACGCGGTAGACCTTGCGGACGGTCTCGCCGACCGACGGGTTCAGCAGCGCCTGGGCGAGCTTGCCGTCGTCGGTGAACAGCAGCAGCCCCTCCGTCGCGCCGTCGAGGCGGCCGACGTGGGGCAGCGCGGGGAAGTGCGTGGGGACGTGGTCGTAGACGGTGGGCCGGTCCGCGAAGTCGCGCCGCGTCGTCAGGCAGCCGCTCGGCTTGTTGAGGACGAAGTAGCGCGCCACGCGCGCGACGCTACCGGACCTGGTCGGCCGAGCGCTTCATCTCCTCGTCGAAGTCCGTCTTCAGCGTGATGAGCGGCGCCTTCTCCCGCTTGCCCAGGGCGAGCAGGTAGGCCTGCGCGGGGGACATCATCGCGGCGTCGACGCGGCGGGTCTCGAAGTCGATGTCGGTGACCGCCTTGTAGCGGATCTCCGGCGCCGGCTCCGGCTCGGGGGCGGGCTCGGTCTGCGCGGCGGCGAGGCCGGGAGCGGACAGGGCGAGGGTGGCGGTCAGAACGAGGATGCGTCGCATGGCCCGTCGGACAGCCTGGCGCGCGCGAGGTTCCCGTAAAGTCGGGGGCATGCGCGCGCTGCTGCTCCTGCTGGCCCTGGTCGTCGCCGCCTGCGGGCCGGACGTCGACGACGACGACGACACGACCGCTGCCGACGACGACGACGCGACCGCCGGGGACGACGACGACGCCACCCCCGACCCCGACGCCAACTGCCCCGACCCGGACCTCGACGGGCAGCTCGAGGACCTCCCCTGCGACCCCGACGACGGCGGCGACGTGTGGCAGTTCCAGATCCTCACCGGGCAGCAGGTCATCGCCACCGTCGACACGGTCGCCCCCGAGTCCACGTTCGACCCCCGGCTCCGCATCGTCGACGTCATCGAGACGGCGCTGGAGTTCGGCGACGACGACTGCGTCTGCAGCTACGAGGTGCCCGGCGACGACTGCCTCACCAAGGGGTTCTGCTGCCCCTTCGGCCTGTACACCGGCGAGTTCGACGAGACGCTCCGGATCCACGTCAGCAGCTTCCTCGCCGAGAACTGCACCGCCGGCGACGTCGGCGCTTACCAGCTCCGGGTGTCGATCGACGGGGTGGAGATCCTGCCCATCCTGACCGTGGACGACGGCCCCACCGTCTTCGGCGGCTAGCTCCGCCTGGCTCCGCCTACGTCGGCACCGCCCGGCGGAACGGCCCCTCCGCCTTCTTCTCCGCGACGCGCCGCCGCACCCACGCGGCCTCGTCGGCGGCCCACCCCGCGATGGCGTCGTGCAGCGCGCGGTCGGCGTGCCAGTGGGCGGAGCGGAGGATCACGGGGTCGAACCCCCGCACCCGCTTGAAGTCGCCGCCGTGGCCCGGCTCGAAGGCGACGTACCCCTGCTCCAGGCAGTGCTCGACGGCGCAGTGGTAGGCCACGTTGAAGTGCAGGAACCGGAGCGGCTCGGTGCAGCCCCACCACCGTCCGTACATCCGGTCGCCGTGGACGGCGTTGAGCGTCATGCCGACGACCTCGTCCCCCCGCGTGGCCACCCCGAGGCGGACGTCGTCGCGGCAGCGGGCGTGGAGCAGGGCGTAGAAGCGGGGGGTGAGCGCCGGGGTCGAGGCGGCCCCTTCGTGGCGGCGCCAGGTCCGGGCGTACAGCCGCGCCATGGTCGCGAACTCGTCCGCGCTCCCCGGCCGGAAGGCGACGGTCACGTCCTGCGCGGCCAGCTCCTTCATCTCGCGGCGGATGCGGTTGCGGCGGCGGGCGCGGAGCGCGTCGAGGAACCCGTCGAAGTCGCCGTAGCCGCGGTCCTGCCAGTGGTACTGCCACGTCAGCCGCTCGCAGCACCCCGCCCGGGTCAGCGCCGCGACCTCGTCGTCCTCGGCGAAGTGGACGTTCAGCGAAGCGAACCCGGCGGCCCGGGCGAGCTCCACGAGCGCGCCCGCGAGGGCCTCGACGAGCGGCTCCCGCTCCCGCTCGGGGTGGGTCAGGAGCTTCCGCCCGCGGGCGGGGATCCAGGGGACGGTGGCCACGGCGCGGGGGGCGTAGGGGCGGCGCGTGCGGCGGCAGGCGGAGCGGATGGGGCCGTCCCACACGAACTCGCCGAACGCGTCGTCCCGGACCCACAGGGGCGCGGCCGCGACGAGGGTGCCGTCGTCCTCGAAGGCGGCGACGTGCGACGGCGACCACCCCCGGTCGGGGACGGTGACGCCCCCCTGCTCGAGGGCGGCGAGCCAGCCGTGCTTGGCGAATCCGGACGCGACGGCGTCCCAGGCGGCGGGCTCCGCGTCGAGGATCGACCCGAGGACGCGGACCTGCACCCCGCCCCGCGCTAGTCCTCGAGGAGCTCCTCGATGCGGGCCCGCTTGATCTCCTCCTGCGCCGGCGACGTGCCCGTGTAGGACTGGTCGATCCGCATCTCGCGATCGAGGAGGAGCTGGAAGGGGATGGCGCCCTCGTAGATGCCGGCGGCGAAGAGGTCGTTGGAGACCTCGCCGTCGTCCTGGGCGAGGACGGGGAACTCGAGGCCGAACTCGTCGGCCCACTCCTCGGCGAACTCGGAGTCGGCGCTCCCGGTGCCGGTCCAGTCGTCGACCATGAGGTGGATGATCATGAAGCCGTCCTTGCGGAGATCCTTCCACTCGTCGTTCGCGGTCTCGGCGACGATCTGGCAGGGGCCGCACCAGCCCGCGCTCACGTCGAGGAGGATGACGTAGCCGTAGAACCGGTGCAGGTCGACGTCGTTGCCGAACTGGTCCTCGTACTCGAAGTTCGGGAACACCTCGCCGACCTCGTAGTCGTCGGCGTCGTCGGCTCCATCGGCGGCGGCGAGCCAGCGGAAGTCGGGCCAGCGGTCGCTGCCGAAGTCCCAGTCGAAGCCGTTGAGCGGGTTGGTGACGAGGTCGATCTCCTCGCCGTCGGTCCACCCGTCGCCGTCGGTGTCGGGGTTGTTGGGGTCGGACGTCACGGTCCGCTCGTCGCCGTCGTCGAGCCCGTCGCCGTCGGTGTCGGCGACGTTCGGGTCGGTCCCGAACGCCTCCTCCTCGGACTTCAGCAGCCCGTCACCGTCGGCGTCGTTGTCGCAGGCGGCGAGCAGGAAGGCGGAAGCGATGAAGAGAAGGGCGAGCTGACGGACCATGGAACCTCCAACGGACGCACAGTGTAATGGCCCGCGCGAAAGTTGCCGCAGGCGACTCGGATCCCGGCCGGTCAGGGGAGGTCGAGCTCGGCGAGCCGGACGGCGGCGCCCTCGGCGGCGGGGTCCCGCGCGACGGCCTGGGCGTAGGCCTCGGCGGCGTCCGTCTCGAGGTGGTGGATCTCGCAGAAGAAGGCCACGCGGAGCCAGCTCGAGGCGTCGATGGCCCGCTCGCGGAGCCCGTTGAGCTGCGTCGCGACGGTGGCGTCGGCGACGCGGAACGAGCCCGCCAGCGACGGCCCCGGGTTCAGGCCCGCCGGCTCGACGGTCCACGCGTAGGACGCACCGGGGACGAGGGCGAGGCCGGCGGGGAGGTCGAAGGACGATCCGGTCAGCTCCTCCTCGAGGAGGACGTCGTCGGGGGCGTCGCCGGACGTCACCGTCAGGAGCAGCTCCCGGCCGTCCGCCAGGGGACCGTCCCACTTCAGCTGCCGGCGGGTGGACAGGATCAGCCCCGCGCGGGGCGCGATGCGGCCCCGGTTGCCGCCGCGGACCACGACCGCGCCGCTGTCGAGCTGCGACGCCGTCGACAACACCACCCGGTCGTTCTTGACGCACCCCGGCGAGGGGCGGCTCTCCACGAGGCGGGCGCCGTCCAGCGCCACCGCCCCGTCCGCGAACGCCGCCGCTCCCGGCCCCTCCACCACCAGCTCCTTGCACGACGTGATGAGCGAGAACTCCACGAGGGCGCCGCCGCCGAGCTTGATCGTCTCGCCCTCGGCGAGGAGCGCGCCCGGCGTGACGACGTCGCCGCCCCGCTGCACATCGCCGTCGGTGCGGAGGACGAGGGCCAGGGGGCTGCCGGCGGGCGCAGGGGTGCGGACCTGCGCGGACGCGGGGAGCGCCAGCAGCAGCATCAGGACGGGGAGGGCGGCACGGAGGGGCATGGGCAGATCGACACCGAGATGGACCCGAGGTTCCCCGGGAAGGACCGACCGGGAGGCTACAATAGGTCGGCCTTGGCTGCCTTCTCCCGAGTCGTCGCCGTCGTCCTCCTCGCCGTCGTGCTTCTCGCCGGGGACGGGCCGCCGCCCGACGACGTCGACCTCGACCAGGTGCCGTCCGCGTCCCCCACCCTGGAGGACTTCGGCTACTTCCTCAGCAAGCTCGACGAGCGCGCCAAGTCCAACGCGCTGAACATCCTCGCCGACCTCGCGAGCGACTCCCGGCTGGACCCCGTCGAGGTCGCCGTCGTCCTCCGCAAGCTCCTCGACGACGCCAACCCCCCCGACGGCTACGGCTACGGCTGCGGCAACTGCTTCCTCCGCCGCCTCTCCGACCTCCTGAAGCCCCTCCGGATGAAGGGCCCGCGGGTCACGCCGCCGCTGCACGGGGCCGTCGTGGTGCGGCTGAACGACTCGTTCCTCAAGCGCCTCAGCCGGGAGGCGCGCGAGGAGGTGGGCGACACGCTCCCGTCGCTCGTGCAGGCGCTGCTGGACGGCTACCAGCTCGCGGGCCGGTTCCGCGGCGACAGCTACGTCCGCTACCACGCGCGCGGCGGCGACCGCTTCACCGAGCCCGCGTTCTTCACCGACCACGACGCGCTGAAGGAGCACGAGGCCGGCCTCGACGAGCCGCTGGACGCCTGGAGCCTGTCTCGCTACCAGTGCACGCGGCCGCCGAAGAACCGGTTCGAGCCGGGCTTCCTGATCCTCGAGTTCAGCCCCGAGCGGTCCTGCACCGAGGTCCGCATCCCGACGGCGGGGGACTCGGAGAACCCGGACTTCCGCCCCACCCCCGCGTCGGAGAAGCTCGCCGGCCGGACGTGCGGGGGGGCCCCCGAGTGGGTCTGCCCCAACATCCCCCTGTCCGAGGTCACGCGCGTCCGCTACGTCCCCCACACGTCCTACATCGACGGGATCGCGACGAAGCGGTGAGCGACCCCGCGACGACGACGCTCGACCCGCTCGAGGAGCTCGCCGGACAGCTCCTCGCCCAGGAGGCGTGGACCGACGCGGTCACCGAGGCGAGCGGGGCGGGGCTGGTGAGCGTCACCGCCGACGGCCGCATCGAGTGGATCAACGCCGGCGGCGCGGCGATGTGCGAGCGGACGGTCGAGCAGTGCCTCGGCGAGCCGATCGCGGCGCTGATCCCCGCCTTCCCCTCGGCGGCCGACGACGTGATCGAAGCAGGGCAGGCGCGGCCCGAGCGGTACCCCGCCTGGATCGCCGCCCCGGGGCGGGTCGCGGTCCCCATCCGGCTCGCCGCCGTCCGCGTCCGCCGGGGCCGGCAGTCGATCCTCGTGGGCGGCTTCTACCCCATCGGTGAGCTCCTCGACGTCGAGCAGCAGCTGCGGGAGTCCGAGGGCCGGTTCGACGCCCTCGTCCAGCGCTCTCCGGACGGCCTCGTCGTCGTCCAGGGGCGGCGCGTCGTGTTCGCCAACCCCGCGCTGGAGGGGCTGGTCGGCGACGCCATCGGACGCGAGACGCAGACGCTGTTCGGCCCCAACGTGCAGGACGACGTGGCGGACTGGGTCCGCCGCGCCGAGTCGGGGGAGACGGTCCGAACGATGGAGACGATGGTCGTCCACCCCGACGGCGAGCCGCGGTTCGTCGACGGCGTGTGGACGCGCATCGAGTTCGAGGGCGCCGCCGCGGTCCTCGGGATCCTCCGCGACGCCACCGAGGTCCGCCGGATGCGGGTGCAGCTCGCCCAGGCCGATCGCCTCGCCAGCCTCGGCGTGCTCGCCGCGGGCGTCGCCCGCGAGGTCAACAACCCGCTGACCTACGTCCTCAGCAACCTCGTCGAGATCGGGGAGGCGCTGGGGGCCGAGGGAGACGACGCGCCCCCGCGCGCGGAGCTCCGCCGGTGGGCCGCCCGGGCGCTGGACGGCGCCCGCCGCATCCGCCGCATCGCCGGCGGCCTGACGACCTTCGCCCGCGTCGACGCCCAGGAGGCCGGACCCGTCGACGTCGTCGGCGTGCTCGAGGACGCGATGCGGCTGGCGGACACAGAGATCCGCCGGCGCGCGCACGTCGTCGCCCGCATCGACGAGGTCTCCCCCGTCCGGGGGACTGCCGGCCAGCTCGCCCAGGTCTTCCTCAACCTCCTCCTCAACGCCGCCCAGGCCATCGAGCCGGGCGACCGCGACGCCAACGAGATCCGCGTGGACGTGGATGAGGACGGCGACGAGGTCCGCATCGGCGTCGGCGACACGGGCACGGGCATCGCCCCCGAGAACCTCTCGCGGCTCTTCGAGCCCTTCTTCACGACGAAGCCGCAGGGCGTCGGGTCGGGGCTGGGGTTGTCGATCTGCCAGCGGATCGTGGAGAGCTTCGGGGGCCGCATCGAGGTCAGCTCGGTCCTCGGAGAGGGGACGACGATGACGGTGATCCTGCCCGCCGAGGAGCCCGCCGAGCCGCGCCTCCTCGACCGCCTCGTCAGCGGCCGTCGCGGGCGGCTCATGGTGGTGGACGACGACCCCGCCGTCCTCGACTCGCTCCGCCGCCTGCTCCAGGCCGGGGGGCACGAGGTCGTCGCCGTGGGGTCGGGGCAGGCGGCGGCGGACTTCCTCGCCGGGGACGACGGCTTCGATCTCGTCCTCACCGACCTCATGATGGACGGGATGAACGGGATCCAGCTGTACGAGCACCTCGACCAGCGGCACCCCCAGCTCGCGCGCCGGCTCGTCTTCGTCAGCGGCGGGGCCTTCGACCAGGACACCCGCGAGTTCCTCGCCCGCGTCCCCAACAAGCAGCTGAGCAAGCCGTTCGAGCTGGACTCCCTGTTGGGGTTCGTAGCGGACCAGCTGAGCGACTAGACTGGAGGACGGCGGTGGACGAGGAGGTTGCCGAGGCGATGGGCAAGGTGGCCCACGATCTGAACAACCCGATCTCCGCGCTGACGATGGACCTGTTCCTGTTGCGCCGGCAGCTGGGCGCCCCGTTGGCGCCGGAGATCGAGGCCGCGCTCGACAACCTCGACGCAACCGTGGGGCAGTTGAAGGAACTGGCGGAGCGCCTCGAGCGCCGCGCCCGGGAGGCCGCCCCATGAGCTCCATCCTCGTCGTCGACGACAACGCCCGCGTCCTCGACTCCCTCGAGCGAGCGCTGACCTCCTTCAGCCACACCGTGGTCGGCGTCGGCGACGCCAACGAGGCCATCGCGGCGCTCGGCTCGGTCGAGTTCGGGGTCGCGTTCGTCGACATCAAGCTCCCCGGCGTCAACGGCCACGGCCTGATGAGGCGGATGCGCGAGCTCAGGCCCGGACTCCCCATCGTCGCGATCTCGGGCGTTGGCACGATGGACGACGTCATCCGGGTGCTCCGCGCAGGCGCCAACGACTACCTCAAGAAGCCCATCCAGCCCAAGGACCTCGAGGACGCCCTGCAACGGATCTTCGAGGGGCCGAAGGAGACCAGCGGCCGGGTCGCGGCGCTGACCGCGGAGCCCGAGCAGATCGGGCCGACCCCCGACGAGCAGCTGGAGGAGGCGCTCGAGGAGCTCCGGTCCGACGAGATGGAGCTCCCCCCGGCGCCGACGCTACTCCCCGCGATCCGGGCGCTGATGGAGGATCTCACCTGCGGTGTCGACCCCATCCTCGCGGTCGTGGGGAAGGACGCGGCGGTCGCCGGCAACGTCCTCCGGACGGCGAAGATGAGCCACCGCATCAAGGAGGGGAACCTCCGCGACGTCGCCCTCAAGGTCGGCAACCGGAAGGTCCTCGCGACCGCGCACGAGGTCGTCCTCCGGGACACGCTGGGGGTGACGTCGGGGCCCCTCGCGCGCGTGGGCAAGAAGCTGTGGGCGAACGTTCAGGTGACGGCTCGCGGCGCTCAGGAGCTCGCCGAGCTGATGGGCCTGCCCGACCCCGAGGGCTTCTACGTCGATGGCCTCCTCCACAACGTCGGCGAGGTCATCATGCTGAAGCTGTTCAGCAAGCGGCTGACCGAGGACGCCGTCGGCGGCCTGGGCCTGGAGCGGCTCGCCGAGGAGATCAGCAAGGCCCACCAGCAGGTCGGGCGGCGCGTGCTGGAGGCGTGGGGGATGCCGCCGCACGTGGTCCGCGTGGCCGCCTTCCACCACCGTGACGACCCCAACCCCGAGGACACCATGGCCAAGGTGCGCCGGATGGTCGTGCTCGCGGCGTGGGCGCTCGCGCAGCGGGCGGGGTTCACCTACCTGCCCGGCCCGAAGGTGGAGACGGAGCCGCTGGTCCGGGCCCTGCGGCTCGATCCGGAGCGCGTGACCGCGGTCTTCTCCGGCGCGCGGAGCTGGGCGGGCGGCGGCTGAGCGTCCGCGGACGTCCGGACGGTGTCCGCCGGACGGGATTCGGGGTGTTCGTAACCTGATTTCAGGCACTTAGGAGTCCTGGCACGGCCGCTGCAGTCTGCCTGAGGTACCCCATTCAACCCGGAGGAACCCCATGTCCCGCTCCATCCCGAAGACCATCGCCACCTTCGCCACCCTCACCGCCGGCCTGCTCCTCGCCGTGGCCCCCGCCGCCGCACAGGGCGAGCTGGAGCACGTCGTCATCCACACCGCCGGTTGCACCGACCTCGCCACCACCGTTCAGATCAACGTCTTCGCGGCCCCCGTCGAGGTGGGGACGCTGTGCGAGCAGACCGGCGAGGAGCTCAAGCTCAGCTGGGTGCCGTCGGCGATCGACTCGTCCTACTGGGTCATCATCTTCGCCTACGACGACGCGGCCGGCTGGGCGGCGATCGACAGCTTCGAGGTCCCCGACCCCTGGTTCACGGGCACGCCTCAGCACGACGGCCAGTACGCCATCATGGTCGTGGGCGCCCAGAGCGGCTACACCAGCGACGGCGCGACCGGCCTCGTCTACCACTCCGTCGGCACGGCCGCGGGCGGCGGGGACGAGGGCACGGCCGAGGCGGACGGCGACGACGACGACGACATCGAGCCCGACACCGACGACCTCGACACGTGCGACGACCTCGACCACCTGGTCGACGAGCTGCTCATCGAGAACCACGACCTGATGGACAAGATCGACGAGCTGGAGGCCGAGCTCGCCGACCTGCAGGACCAGCTCGACGCGGACGGCTCCGGCGGCATCGCCGGGACCATCGGCGGCAAGTAGGAGCCGAGCGGGAGCCAGGCCCGAACCTGGCATGGGGCGCGGCGTCCTCCTAAGGTTCCGGCAACGGGACCTGGGAGGGCGCCGTGACCGTTCCGGAGCAGCACACCACCACCCAGCGCGCGCTGGCCCGGGTCGGCGACGGCGGGCCGCGCGTGCCGCACGTCGTCATCGTCGGGGGCGGCTTCGGCGGCCTGGAGGCGGCGAAGGCGCTGCGCGGCGCGGACGTCCGCATCACCGTGGTCGACCGCCGCAACCACCACCTCTTCCAGCCGCTGCTCTACCAGGTCGCGACCGCGGTGCTGTCGCCCGCGGACATCGCCGAGCCGATCCGAGGGATCCTCCGCAAGCAGCGCAACGCCACCGTGCTCCTCGCCGAGGCGAAGGAGGTCGACCTCGCGGGGAAGCGCATCCGGTGCGGCGAGCGGTGGCTGGAGTACGACTACCTCGTCCTCGCCGCGGGCATGACGAACTCGTGGTTCGGCCACGACGACTGGGTCGAGCACGCGCCCGGGCTGAAGACGCTGGACGACGCGCTGGACGTGCGCCGCCGCGTGCTGATGGCGTTCGAGCGGGCGGAGTGGTGCGCGAACCCCGACCTCCGGCGGAAGCTGCTGACGTTCGTGGTCGTCGGGGGCGGCGCGACCGGGGTCGAGCTGGCGGGCGCGCTGTGCGAGATCTCGCGGCAGACGCTGCTCGACGACTTCCGCCACATCGAGCCCTCGGAGACGCGGGTGGTGCTCGTCGAGGGAGGGCCCCGGCTGCTCCCAGGCTTCGGCGGGAACCTGTCCGATTCGGCCCGCACGGGGCTGACGAAGGTCGGCGTCGAGGTCCGCCTCGGGGAGCGGGTCGAGAAGGTGGACGCCGACGGCGTGGTGCTCAGCAGCCAGAGCAAGGTGGCCGACGAGCGGATCGAGGCGGCGACGGTGCTGTGGGCGGCCGGGGTCGCGGCCGAACCGATCGGCGGCGCCCTGGGCGTCGAGCTCGACCGTCAGGGCCGCGTGGTGGTGGGGCCGGACTGCGCGATCCCGGGGCACCCGGAGGTGTTCGTCGTCGGCGACCTCGCCCACTTCGCCCACGACCCCAAGACCGACGGACCGCTCGCCGGCGTCGCCCCCGTCGCCATCCAGCAGGGGCGGCACGTCGGGAAGTGCATCCGCCGGGACCGCCGGTCGATGACGCGGACGCCGTTCCGCTACTTCGACAAGGGGACGATGGCGACGATCGGCCGCCGCCGCGCGGTCGCCGAGTCGATGGGGATCCGGATGAGCGGGCTCCTCGCGTGGGTCGCCTGGCTCTTCATCCACCTGATGTTCCTCGTCGGCTTCCGCAACCGCGCCGTCGTGCTCTTCGCGTGGGCGTGGTCGTACTTCACGTTCCAGCGGAACGCGCGGCTCATCCGGGAGAGCGACGAGGTCCTGTAGATCACTCGCACCAGTACTGCGCGAGGGTGAGGGCGTCGGCCGCGACCGTGATCGTCGCGGGGCCGTCGCAGGCGGTGGTGCCGTCGGGGGGCGAGATCGTGACCTCGGCCGTGCCCGGCTCGACGTGCGCGAACTGCATCTCCCCCACGTCCGAGTCCGGCGGGAACGTGTCCGTCGCCACCGTGCCCGCGTCGTCGTCCAGGACCACCCAGGAGCCGGCGTTGGGGAGGCTGATGGAGACGGTTGCGCCGACGGGGAGCGCGTCGTCGGGGAGCAGCAGCTCGAACACGACCGTGCCGAACTCCTCGAGGTACTCGAGGTCGAAGTACTCGTCGTGGTGGTACCACTCGTGCCCGAGGTGCGGCGTGGCGACGTCGAGCGGCTCGCCGAGGTCGAGCCAGCCCCGGGTCATCGCGACGATGCCGTCGATGTAGTCCTCGTCGTCGGTGTGGCCGCGCAGCTCGATGAGCTCGTCGTTCCGGACCTCCAGCGCGAACGCGCCGCCGTCGCCCGAGACGGTCTCCGCGCCGCCGTGGACGTCCGCGACCACGATGCCCGCCATCGGGGTCCCCTCGTCGCTGTCGTCGGGGGTGCCGTGCAGGGCCGTCCCCTCGAAGAGGAACGTCGGGGAGGTGTCGTCGTCGTCGGCGGCGCTCGCGTCGTCGTCGTCCCCCGGATCCGGCGGATCGGGCGGTCCGCAGGCGACGAGCGCCCCGAGGACGGCGAGGAGGAGAGCGGCCCCCCTCATTCGCCGTGGTCCTCCCCGGGGGTGGCGCACGCGTAGACGACGCGGGTGATCGTGCCCGGCTCGACGTTGAAGCTCGTCGGCCCCCAGCAGGCCAGCCCCTCGGGCTTCGTGACGGTCAGCGAGACGACCCCCGGCGGGACCAGACCCCAGGCGATGTTCGGGTTCTCGACCAGCCCCTCGGGGATGGTGTCGCCGGGGACGGCCTCGTCGTCGCGGAACACCACGGGCCCGGCCCCGGCAGCCGGTGAGATGACGAACTGCGTCCCCACGATCTCCGGACCCTCCCCCTCCAGCTCGACCTCGATCATCCCCAGCGCGGGGTCCCAGGTGGCGTCGAAGAGCTCGTCGTGGAACTCGATCTCGTGGTCGGGGTCTCCGACCGTGAGCGTCCCCCCTTCGGCGGTCAGGAGGTACGAGTACTCGCTGAACGCCCGGATGGCGGGCAGGTACCCGTCCGGCGCGACGGCGACCTGGCCCGGCGCGAAGCTCTTCATCTCGATCTCGGCCGCGCCCAGCTCGTCGGTGACGGCGGTGTTGGACGTGCCCACCTCGGTGACGACCTCGTCCGGGATCCCGATCCACGACTCCTTCTCGCCGCCGTCGAGGACCTCCCGGACGTTGGCCACCACGACGCCGGGGGTGCCCCCGGAGGCGGCCCAGAGCGCGTCGAGGTCCTCGCCCTGGGCGTCGTCGTCGTCGGCGATGTCGTCGTCGTCGTCGTCGGTGGCGTCGTCGTCGTCGGTGGCGTCGTCGTCGTCGTCGTCG
>CAYFOA010000049.1:0-41170 GCA_964344575.1 uncultured Rickettsiales bacterium
GCGCGGTCGCCGCCGCCGCCGCCTGCGCTGCCGCGGCGGTGTACCGCTCCAGCCAACCCTGCTCGCGCCGCAGCGCCGCCTCCACCGCCGCCCGCCGCGCAACGTCCGCGACCAGCGTCTCGGCCCGCGCGGCCAACGCTGCCCGCGCGTCCGCCGCCAGCGGGGACACCTCCCCCGCCGCGACCTCGAGGTCCGCCACCGCCCGGTCCGCCGCCTTGCGCCGCCGGTTCGCCCGCTCGCCGATGCGGCGGTACTCGTCGGTACCCGTCAGCCGCTCCAGGATCGCCGCCCGCGCGGACTCGTCCGCCTCCAGGAACGCCGCGAACTGCCCCTGGGCCAGCAGCATCGCCCGCTGGAACTGCGCGAGGTCCATCCCGTCGAGCACGCGGTCGAACTCGGGGCCGTAGAACTTCGCCCGGTCGTCGCTGACCACGATCGTCCACGCCTGGGCCTCGGGATCCCACCGCTCCAGGCTCCGGTTCGGCTTCTGCAGCGCCCCCCCGGCCGCCTCCCGGGCGCGCCGGCAGGCCCAGATCGCGCGGTACTTGACCCGGCCCGACGCCTCCAGCCGGCTGAACTCCACCTCCGCCCGCGCGCGGCCCGTCCCGTGGGACATCACCCGCCGCGCGTCCTCCGGCTCCGTCGCGCGCGTGCTCGCCTGCTTCCCCAGCCGCGGGGTGCGCCCGAAGAGCGCCAGGCAGATCGCGTCCAGCAACGTCGACTTCCCCGCCCCCGTCGGCCCCACCACGAGGAAGAGCGACGCCGCCCCGAGCTGCCCGTCGAGGTCCAGCTCGTGCTCGCCGTACAGGGAGTTCAGGTTCTCCAGGGCCAGCCGGTGGAGCTTCATGCGTCCCCCCTCTCGGTCAGCAGCGACCGGAACGCGCCGAGCAGCGCGTCGTCCAGCGGTTCGCCGCGGGCGTCGCACAGCAGCCGGAACACGTCCTCCGCGTCCAGCGCGGCCAGCGGCTCGCGCTCGCCGTCCTCCGACCCGCCGGCCCCGTCGGCTTCGGCGACGTCCACGTCCTGACGGATCTGGACGAGCTGCGGCCGGTCCGCCGCCTCGCCCCACAGCTCGGCGGCCCGGCGCCGCAGCTCCGCCACCACCTCGGGCTGCCGGCGGGGAAGCCGCAGCGCCACGTGGACCAGCGGGCTCAGCGCCTCCGTCCACGTCAGGTCGCGCAGCCCCGCGACCACCTCGTCGAGCTCGCCGGCCACGCGGACCAGCCGCCGGAAGACCGGCACCTCCAGGGCCACCGGCGTCAGCGCCCGGCCCACGTTGGGCTCCAGGTCCACCCGGAGCACCCGGCGCGGGATCTCCTGCTCCCCGAGGCGCAGCGCGATCGGCGAGCCGCAGTACCACGCCGGCCCCGTCCCCACCTGCATCGGGCGGTGGACGTGGCCCAGGGCCGCGTAGCGGATGCGGCGGTCGAAGATCGAGTCCGGCAGCGCGCCCACGCTCCCCACCGAGTGGATCGGCACCGGGTAGTCGTCCGACGTCGCCCCCTCGCAAGTCAGGTGGCCGGTCGCGATGAGCGGGGCGCCCGGCCACCGCCGCTCCGCCTCGTCCGCCAGATCGGTGTACAGCTCCGCGAACCGGTCCCGGTACAGGCGCGCGATGGACAGCGGGTCCAGCCCCGCCGTCCGGATGCCGAGCCGGTACTCGTGGACGTAGGGCAGCGCCAGCACCACGCAGTCGACCTCGCCGTCCGCCCCCACCACGGGGCAGAGCAGCCGGCTGCGCGACGCGTCGCTCCCGTCGAACGTCCCCACCACCCGGACGTCGATCGCGTCCAGCACCTCGCGGGGGGCCTCCAGCCGGGCCGGCGAGTCGTGGTTCCCCGCGACGACGACGACCTGCCGCACGGGCGTCTCCCGCAGGCCGACGAGGAACCGGTACCAGGTCCGCAGCGCGTCCGCCGAGGGGCTCGCGTGGTCGAACACGTCCCCCGCAACGATCAGCAGGTCCGCCGCCTCCTCGACGGCCGTCTCGGTCAGCCAGGACAGGAAGCGGGTGTGCTCGGGCGCGCGGGCGACGCCCCCGAGGGACGCGCCGAGGTGCCAGTCGGACGTGTGGAGGACGCGCACCCCTCCATCATCCGCATACCCGGGACGAAAACCGTCCCGGGTAGGTCTCGAATCGTCCTCAGATCATCGCCGCGAGCGCGCGCAGGTCCGCGGATCGCTCGACGTCGGCCACCCACCCCGCCGGCAGCGCCTCGATCCCGGTCCGCGCCCCGACCAGCGCCCCCGCCATCGACGCCAGCGAGTCGCTGTCCCCCGGCGCGTTCGCCCCCTCCAGGATCGCCGCCGCCGGATCGTCCGCGTGCCGCAGGAACAGGTACAGCGCCGCCGCGATCGCCTCGTGCGCGGCCCACCCCCGGAGGCGGTCCAGCGTCACCGACGGCCCCGTCCCCTCCAGCGCGTCCGCCTGGGCCCGCCCCAGCATCCCCGCCGTCTTCCGGTCGTACCGCCCCGCCGCGTCGATCATCCCCCGCGCCACCCGCTTCGGCGGGTCCCCGCGGAGGCACCGGAGCGTCCCCACCGCCATCGCCGCGCACGCCGCCAGCGCGATCGGATCGCGGTGCGTCAGCGCCGAGTGGGCCACCGCCCAGTGCTCCGCCCGGGCCGCGTCCCACGCGAACACCAGCCCGAACGGCCACGCCCGCATCACCGACCCGCACCCCCCCGCGGCCTCGCCCCCCGCCTCGCGCCAGTCGACCCCCTCGTCCAGCGCCCGGCAGCCCGCCAGGCAGGCGTTCCCGGGCGCCCGGTGGCCGCCCCGGGGGAGGTGCATCCAGGCCACGAACCGCGCCGCCAGCCCCCGCATCGTCGCGTCCAGATCGAGCTCCCGCTCGCGCGCCTCGAGGAGCCCCCGGAGGACCTCCTCGGCCATCTGCGTGTCGTCCGTGTAGGGCGCATACCGGCGGCCCCCCTCCTCCCAGTAGAGCGCGAACCCGGTGACCCCGTGGGGGCCCCACTGCGACCGGATCGCCTCGCTGCTCAGGAACTCGGTGGGGTGCTCCATCGCGTCGCCCACCGCGGCCCCCAGCACCGCACCGAGGTTTCGGCTGCGGCGGTCGCTCAAGTCACAGCCCCGCCATCACCACTTCGCCGAGCTTGTTGGCCTCGACGAGGACCTCCCGCGCGCGGTCGACGTCCCCCCGCCGCGTCAGGACCCGCGCGAGGAACACCTTCCCCTGCGCCGCCGTGTCCCGATCGCCGCTCGCCAACGCCCGCTCGATGCCGGTCTTCAGCGCCGCCTCGCCCTCGTCCAGCTCGCCGCGCAGCGCCTGGAGGTAGCCGAGGTAGACGAGGTTCATCGCCTGCCCCTTGTCCCAGTCGTTCGCCTCCGCCGCTTCCATCGACTCCGCGAAGTACTGGTAGGCGCGCGCGTAGTCGCCCATGCGGAAGTAGACGTCGCCGATGTTGTGGAGGTTGACGATCACCCCCCGCCGGTACTCGATGCCCTTCCGGATCTCGCACGCGTCCCGGTAGCAGGCGAGCGCCTCGTCGAACCGCTCGACGTGGATGTACGTCACGCCGAGGTTGTTCAGCAGCTTCCCCTGCAGGATCTTGTCGTCCGTCGTCATCGCGAGGTCTCGCGCCTTCAGCAGGTGACGCTCGCTCAGCGCGTACTCCCCGGCCTTCATGTAGTACGACCCCAGGGATCCCAGGATCTGTGCGACGCGGACGTTGTCCTCCCGCTCCCGGGCCATCTTCAGGGCGCGGTTGAGCGCCAGCTTCGCCGCGTCGAAGTCGCCCTGGTCCAGCGCCCACCGGGCCATCTGCTCGTCCGCGTCCGTCAGCAGCTCCTCGTCCTCGAGCCGCTCCGCCGTCGCCTGCGCCTGCTTCAGGTACTCCCCCGCGCGCGCGGCCTGCCCCAGCTCGGCGGCCACCCTCCCCATCGCCAGCAGCGCCCGCCCCTGCAGCGGATCGTCCTCGGCGTCGCCCGCGAACTCCAGCGCCTTGGTGTAGCTCCGGGACGCCTCGTTCGTGTGCAGCGAGCGCGCCTGGATCTCGCCCAGCCGGAGGTACAGGTCCGCGAGGTGGGCCGCGACCTCGCGCCCCTCCGCCGCCTCCGCCTCCGCCCCCCGGAGCAGCAGGATCGCCCGCTGGAAGCAGCGCAGGGCCTCCCGATCGAAGAACTGACGCGCGTACGCGCGACCCGCCTGCTCGGCGAAGAAGGAGGCGCGCCGCAACAGCCCGCCGGACTGGTAGTGGCGCGACAGGTCCTCGAACCGGGCCCGCAGGTTGTCGGCGTGGAGCCGCTCGATCGCCTCCCCCACGCGGCAGTGGAACTCCCGCCGCCGGCTCGCCAGGACCCCCCGCGACGTGACGTCCCAGCAGAGGTTGTTCCGGAACACGTGGTCGATCTCGCCGTTGGCCTCGCCGTCCCGGATCGGGCGGATGAGCTTCATCGCGCGGAGCCGTCCGAGGACCTCCGTCAGCTCCTCGCCCCCCATCCGCGTGACCTCGGAGATCAGCGCGCGGGAGAAGCCGCGGCCGATCGTCGCCGCCACCTCCAGGACCACGCGCTCGCCCGCCGCCAGCGTGTCGATGCGCGACCCGATGAGGTCGCCGACGGTCGCCGGGATGTCCGCCGTGGACAGGTCCCCCTCCACCGTCACCTGCCCCGACTCCACCCGGATCAGCCCCTGCCGGAGGAGCTGGCTCACGATCTCCTTGGCGAAGAGCGCGTTGCCGCCCGAGGACGCCACCACCAGGTCCATCAGCTCGTCGGGGACCTCGACCACCGTCAGCAGGTCCACGATCAGCTGCTGCACCTCCTCGCGCCCCATCGGCGGGACCCCCAGCCGCTCCACGGGGACCTCCTCCTCGAACGGCAGCGACCCGTCCGGGGGCTGGGTGACGACGAGCAGGAGGCGGCGGTCGTGGAGGTTCCGGGCGAGGTGGCGGGCGAGGTCGCGGCTGTAGTGGTCGAGGTGCTGGAAGTTCTCCAGCGCGAGCACGACGAACTTCTGCTCGGACAGCCCGGCGAACACCTTCCGGATCGCCTCGAACGTCCCCACCCGCATCTGGTCGCCGGACAGGTACTTGAGGTTGCTCTCCTCGAACTCCAGCTCGTACAGCTGGCCGACGATGTGGATGTCGATCGGGTCGAGCCGCAGCT
Organism: uncultured Rickettsiales bacterium; assembly: GCA_964344575.1. Classification (GTDB taxonomy): domain Bacteria; phylum Myxococcota_A; class UBA796; order UBA9615; family UBA9615; genus JAAESI01. The sequence goes on from CAYFOA010000049.1 coordinate 5,132, forward strand.
CGGTCAGGCGCTGGAGCTTCTCCCGCTTGACGTCGTCGCCGTCCGTCTCCTCGAAGCCGCAGACCTGCTCGAGGATCTCGCGGAACGGGTGGAAGGGGACCTCGCGGCTGTAGAAGGCGCCCCTGCCGGTGTAGAAGCTGATGTCCCGATCCCGAGTGATCTCGCGGATCTCCCGGACGAACCGGGCCTTGCCGCTGCCCGCCTCGCCCTCGACGCTGAAGACCACCGCGGTCCCCGCCGCGACCCGGCCGATGACGGACTTGAGGACGTCGAACTCACCCGCCCGCTTGACCCACCGGCCCGCCGCGCCGCGCTCGCCCCGGCCGCGCACCCGCCGCAGCCGGTAGGGGCGGACCTCGCGGGCGGCCCACTTCACGTCCAGCTTCGGCAGCGGGTCGAACTCGCCGTGCTCGCTGAGCAGCCCGAACACCCGCTCGCTCACGAGCACCTCGTCGAGCCCCGCCGACTCGCACAGCCGCCGCGCCATCTTCACCGTGTCCCCCCACGGCGTGTAGCTCCGGCCGCGCCGCCGCCCCCGCCCCTTCTTCGCCGCCTCGCCGCCGCTGACGAGCACCGAGCCGCGGTGCACCCCCATCGAGAGGTGGACGCGCTCGCCCTTCGCCTCGACGAACTTCTCCGACAGCCGCCGCAGATCCGACGCGCACCGGACGCACAGCTCCAGGTCCTTGCTCGACGTCTGCTCCAGCCCCCACATCACCATCAGGCGGTCGCTGTCGAGCCGCGTGATCGTCCCCCGGTACTTCTTGATGAGCGACGCGAGCGACTTGAGGAAGCTGAAGTTCAGCTTCAGCAGCGCGTCCTCCCCGACGCGGTCGGCGATGTCGGTGAGCCCCGTGATCTCGACGGCGAGGACCTCGACCTGGCGACGCTCCCCCTGGGCGATGCGGACGGCGCCGAGGTCGGGCGTCCCGCCGCTGCCGCTCAGCCCCGAGACGGACAGGTCGACCGTCCCCCACTCGCCGGAGGTCAGCGCCTTGCTCGCGTCCGGCGCCTCCTCCACCTCCAGGGCGGGCTCGATGATGTCGGGGCCGCGGGACAGCTCGCCGATGTCGTGGACGATCTTGTTGATCACCGAGCCGGCGCTCTCGCGCTGGTACTCCTCGGCGAAGATCTCCTTCATGAACTCGCCCACGTCGGCGCGGGCGACGCGCATGCCGACGTCGTACAGGAACGCCTGCAGGTCCTCCTGGAAGTCCCGCGCCCGCTGGTAGCGGTCCTCGACCTCGCGCGCGAGCGCCTTCAGGAGGATCTCCTCCAGCCGCCCCGGGATCTCGGGGTTCACCGCGCGCGGAGGCGGGATCTCCGCGTTCCGGACCATCCGCATCTTCTCCTTGCGGTCCTTGCCCGCGTAGAGGCGCTGTCCGGTGATCAGCTCGTACAGGATGATGCCCGCGGCGAAGATGTCGGACCGGCTGTCGACGCTCTGCCCGACCGCCTGCTCCGGCGCCATGTAGGCGAACTTGCCGCCCGCCATCTTCCCCGCCTCCTCCTCGGCCACCTCGCCGACGCGGGCGATGCCGAAGTCCACCAGCTTCACGTCCCCCTCGTAGGAGATGAGGATGTTGTGGGGGGAGACGTCCTGGTGGACGACGTTGAGGGGGCGGCCGCCGGGGTCGCACAGCGTGTGCGCGTAGTCGAGCCCGCGGGCGACCTCGCTGATGATGTGGACGCCGGTGGGGATGGGGAGGAAGCGGCGCGTCTTCCGGCCGAGCTTGATGACGCGCATCAGGTCGTGGCCGTGGATGAACTCCATGGCCATGTAGTAGTCCTTGTCGACGACCCCCAGATCGTAGACCTGCACAACGTTCGCGTGGTTCAGCGAGACGGCGATCTTCGCCTCGTTGATGAACATCCGGACGAACTCCGGATTCCGCGACAGGTGCGGGAGGATCTTCTTGATGACGAGGAGCTTCTCGAACCCCGCGACGCCGTACGACTTCGCCTTGTAGACCTCGGCCATGCCGCCGGTCGCGATCTTCTCGATCAGCTGGTACTTGCCGAAGCGAATCGGTTCGAATTGCGACACGAACCGAGGATCTTACGCGACGCGACTCCGCTCGTACTTCGGAACCATGATGTTCTTCAGCTTGCGGAGCGCCTGCGCCTCCAGCTGGCGGACGCGCTCGCGGGAGATGCCCAGCTCGGCGCCGACCTGGCGAAGGGTCAGCCCCTCGTCGCCGAGGTGGCGGAGGCGGATGATGTCGCGCTCCCGCTGGGGGAGGCGGGAGATCGCCTGCGCGAGGAGCTGCTTCCGGAAGGACTCGTCTTCCGACGCGGCGGTGGCCGACTCGGGGTCGGGCCCGCGGGACTCGACGCGGTCGCAGAACGTGGTGCCGCCCTCGTCGTCGAGGGGGACGTCGAGGCTGAGGTCGCGGCCCCGCAGCGCCCCCATCATGAGGACGACGTCCTTGGGGCGGGCGTCCAGCTCCTCGGCGAGCCTCGCGATCCGGGACTCGCTCCCCTCCCCCTCGGGGCCGCCCGCGGCGAGCGCCTTGGGGAGCTTGTAGAAGAGCCGCCGCTGCGCCTGCGTCGTGCCGATCCGGACGAGCGACCAGGTCTGGATGATGTGGGACTGGATGTAGGCCTTGATCCACCACACGGCGTAGCTGATGAGGCGGGTGCCGCGGGCGGGGTCGAACTTCTCGACGGCCCGGATGAGGCCGAGGTTCCCCTCCTGAATGAGGTCGGGGAGCGGGACGCCGTACTTGCGGTAGCCCATCGCGACCTTCACGACGAAGCGGAGGTTGCGCTGGACGAGCTCGGCGGCGGCGCGCTCGTCGCGGTCCTCGACCCAGCGGCGGGCGAGCTCGTTCTCTTCTTCGCGGGTCAGCAGATCGGAGCGCCCGATCGAGTCCATGTACATCGAAACGGTGGTGGTCTGATCGTCCTGTCGGGCCATCGAGTCGTTCCTCCTGAGCTGCGGCCGGTCCTCCCGCGAGCGCCCCTTCGACGGAGCCCCCTCCCGGTTTATTCGACGCGGCCCGCGTTTTTTCTCCGTACGGGCGGGGGCGGCCCACGGATCGCTTGACGGGGTCCCGGCGGTGCCTATCCTTGCGCCGCCTCCGACTGAGAAAGGCACCCATGACGCAGCACTCCGACGCGACCGGCCGCCCCGGCGAGGGCGTCCCCGCGACCGCCCCTGACGGGCCCCCCGAGCCCCTCGACGTCCTCCCCTACCGGCTCGATCCCGAGGACCCGGTCCCCCACACGGTGGGCCTGATGCCGCTGCGGGACATGGCCCTCTTCCCGGGCATGGTGACCCCGCTGGTGGTCGCCCGGACGGCGTCCGTGGCGGTGGTCAAGCGCGCGGCGGCGCTGGGGACCCCGATCGTGTTCGCGGCCCAGCGCAACGCCGAGATCCCCGAGCCCGAGCGCGAGGACCTGTACGACTACGCGACCCTGGGCCGGGTCCTCCGGGCGCTCCGGTTCAGCGACGGCACCCTCCGCATCCTCGTGGAGGGGCTCCGGCGGGTCCGCATCGGGCTCATGGTGCAGACGTCCCCCGCGCCCCGGGTCCGGGTCGAGCCGCTGGAGGAGGTCAACACGGACACGACCAACGCCGAGCTGCTGCGCCGCCACCTCCGGGACGACTTCACCCGCTGGCTGGAGGCCGTCGGCCGGGCCCCGGTCGAGCTGGACGCGGTGGTCGGCAGCCTCGAGGCGCCGGGGCGGCTGGCCGACTACGTGGCCGGGAACCTCCCCCTGCGGGCCGAGGAGATGCAGGGCGCGCTGGCGGAGACCGACGTCGAGCGGCGCCTCACGCGCGTGCGCGAGATGCTCTCCAAGGAGATCGAGATCACCGCCCTGAACACCCGGCTGATGGCCAACGTGCAGGCGGCGATGGACAAGAACCAGCGGGAGTACTGGCTCAAGGAGCAGCTCCGCGCGGTCAAGGAGGAGCTCGGCCAGTTCGACCCCGTGCTCGGCGAGATCGGGGCGCTGCGCGACAAGGTGATGAAGGCGCAGATGCCGGACGACGTCGTCAAGGAGGCGCTGTCCGAGCTGGAGCGGATGGAGCGGATGCACCGCGACGCCGCCGAGTACACCGTCTCCCGGACCTGGGTCGACTGGCTGCTGCACATGCCGTGGGCGACGGACACCGAGGACCGGCTCGACCTCGACGCCGTGCAGGCCGTCCTCGACGAGGACCACACCGGGCTGAAGGAGGTCAAGGAGCGCATCCTCGAGTACCTCGCCGTCCGGCAGCTGAACCCCGACAGCAAGGGCGCCATCCTCTGCTTCGTGGGCCCGCCGGGGGTCGGCAAGACGAGCCTCGGGAAGTCGATCGCGCGGGCGCTGGACCGGAACTTCCAGCGGCTCGCGCTGGGCGGCGTGAAGGACGAGTCGGAGATCCGGGGGCACCGGCGGACCTACATCGGGTCCATGCCGGGCCGCATCGTCCAGGCGATCAAGCGCGCCGGGAGCCGCAACCCGGTGATGGTGCTGGACGAGATCGACAAGCTCGGGAGCGACTTCCGCGGGGACCCGTCCTCGGCGCTGCTGGAGGCGCTGGACCCCGAGCAGAACCACACGTTCATGGACCACTACCTCGACGTGCCGTTCGACCTGTCCCAGGTGATGTTCATCTGCACGGCGAACGTCGCGGAGACGATCCCGCCGGCCCTGCTCGACCGGATGGAGACGATCGAGCTCAGCGGCTACATCGAGGAGGAGAAGCTCGCGATCGCGAAGGACCACCTCGTCCCCAAGCTGCGGAAGAACGCGGGGCTGAAGCGGCAGCAGGGGAAGCTGTCGGACGAGGTCGTCCTCGAGCTGATCCGGTCGTACACGTCGGAGGCCGGCGTCCGCGAGCTGGAGCGGCAGATCGCCCGCATCGCGCGCAAGGTCGCCCGCAAGGTGATCGCGAAGAAGCGCGGCGCGGGGAAGGTCACGCTGGACAACCTGATCGACTTCCTCGGCCCGCGGAAGTACTTCGCCGACATGGCCGAGCGGACGGACCTCCCCGGGATCGCGGTGGGGCTCGCGTGGACGGCCGTGGGCGGCGAGATCCTCTTCGTCGAGGCGACGAAGCTGGAGGCCGGCGACGGGAAGTTCAAGATCACCGGGCAGCTCGGGGCGGTGATGAAGGAGTCGGCGGAGACGGCGCTGAGCTGGGTCCGGGCCAACGCCTCGACGCTCGGGATCGACCTCCCCCTCTTCAAGGCGAACGACCTCCACGTCCACGTCCCCCAGGGCGCGATCCCGAAGGACGGCCCGAGCGCGGGCGTGACCATCGCCGTCGCGCTGACGTCGCTGCTGGCGGGGAAGCGCGTCCACCACGAGCTCGCGATGACGGGCGAGCTGACCCTGCGCGGCAAGGTGCTGCCCGTCGGCGGGATCAAGGAGAAGGTGCTCGCGGCGCGGCGGGCCGGGATCAAGCGGGTGCTCCTGCCGAAGCAGAACGGCAAGGACCTGCTGGACATCCCCAAGGCGCTCCGCGACGACGTCGAGCCGATCTTCGTCGAGTCGATCGACGACGTGTGGGAGCACGTCTGGGCGTGACGGGCACGAAGCGCGCCGCCTTCTTCGACCTCGACCGGACGCTGCTGTCGGTCAACAGCGGGAAGCTGTGGTTCCGGCGCGAGCGGCGGGACGGCCGGCTGCCGCTGCACCAGGCGGTCGAGGCGGGCGTCTGGATGGGGCTCTACGGGGTCGGCCTGATGCGGGCGCGGACGGCGCTGGGGCGGGCGGTCCGGGCCGTCGCGGGGCAGGCCGAGGCGGACCTCGAGGCGCGTACGCAGGCCTTCTTCGAGGAGGACGTCAAGCCGTCGTTCGCCCCCGGGGGGATCGCGGCGGTGGAGGCCCACCGCGAGGCCGGCGACCTCGTCGTGCTGCTGACGTCGAGCTCCCTGTACCTGTCCCGCTGCGTCCAGGCGCACCTCGACCTGGACGACATCCTGTGCATGCGGCTGGGGGTCGACGACGGCCGGTTCACGGGCGAGATCGAGCAGCTCTGCTTCGGCCCCACGAAGGTGGACGTCGCGTCCGCGTGGGCCGAAGCGCGGGGGATCGACCTCGGCACCTGCTGGTTCTACAGCGACTCGATCACCGACCTCCCGATGCTGGACCGGGTGGGGCGGCCGATGGTGGTCCACCCCGATCCCCGGCTGGCCCGGGTGGCGCGCAAGCGGGGCTGGCCGGTGTTGGACTGGACCGCCCCGACGCTGCAGGATGAAGCCGCCAGTGCCTGACATCCCCTCCCTCCCCGACGGACTCTTCGAGCAGCTCGTCGAGGTCCGCCGCGACATCCACCGCCACCCCGAGCTGTCGTTCGAGGAGGAGCGGACCGGCGAGGTCGTGGCGACCGCGCTGGAGGGGTTCGGCGTGACGCCCACGCGCGGGGTGGTCAAGACCGGCGTGGTCGCGGACATCGGCGACGGCGGCGACGGCACGCCGATCGTGGCGCTCCGGGCCGACCTCGACGCGCTCCCCATGCAGGAGCAGACGGGGCTGCCGTTCGCGTCCGTGAACGACGGCGTCATGCACTCCTGCGCCCACGACGGGCACACCGCGTGCCTCCTCGGGGCGGCCGCGCTGCTCGCTGAGGACCCCCCGTCCGACGGCCGCGTACGGCTGATCTTCCAGCCCGCCGAGGAGCGCGGCAACGGCGCGCTGCACGTCTGCAACGAGGGCCACATGGAGGGCGTCGGCGCGGTCTTCGGCATCCACGCGGACAACCGCTGGGAGGTCGGCCACGTCGTCGTCAGCCCGGGGCCCGTGACGGCGGACTCGCGCAGCTTCCGGATCGAGGTCCAGGGGCAGGGCGGGCACGCAGCGCGGCCCCACGAGGGGATCGACGCGGTGGTCGCAGGCGCGGCCATCGTCACGGCGCTGCAGTCCATCGTCGGCCGCGAGGTACGGCCCGGCGAGGCGGCGGTCGTCACGGTGGGGCGCTTCGAGGGGGGCGAGCACCGCTCCACGCTGCCCGCGTCGGCGCTCATGCTGGGGACGCTGCGGTCGTTCTCGGACGAGGTCGCGGCCCAGCTCAAGGACTCGGTCGAGCGGGTCGCCCGCCAGGTCGCCGCCGCGCACCGGTGCGGGGTGGAGATCTCGTTCGGCGAGGGCTGCCCGGCGGTGATCAACGACGCCGGCGTGGTCGCCATCGCCCAGCGCGCCGCCCGCGCCGTCGTCGGCGGCGAGCGCGTCCTCCCCCTCCCCCACCCGAACACGGGCGCGGAGGACTTCAGCTTCTACCTCCGCCACGCCCCCGGCGCCTACGCCCGCCTCGGCGCCCGCGCCCCCGGCGACGAGCTCGTCTCCACGCACAACCCGTGCTTCGATTTCGACGAGCGGATGCTCGCGGTCGGCGCGAGGTACCTCGAGGCGGCGGCGCGGGAGGCGCTGGCGACGCTGGGCTAGCCCCTAGCGCCTCACCCGTCTTCTTCCCACCACGCCGCGCGGGGGTCCCAGCCGCTGCGGGCGTCGAGGTCCTGCAGGGCGGCGACGTCCTCGCGCGTCAGCGTCGGGGGGAGCTGGATCTGGACGACGAGCTGCTGGTGGCCGCGCTTGCCGGTGGCGGGGTCGAGCAGGCCCATGCCCTTGAGGCGGATGCGCTGGCCGCTCCGGACGCGGGGGGGGACGCGGACGCGCGCGCGGCCGTCGAGGGTGGGGACCTCGAGGCGGGCGCCGGCGGCGGCCTCGGCGGGGGACAGCGGGAGGTCGGCGACGAGGTCGTTCCCCTCGCGGCGGAAGAACGCGTGCTCCTCGACCACGACGTCGACGAGCAGATCGCCCCGGGGGCCGTCGCCGATGCCGTAGTGGCCCCGGCCGGACAGCCGCAGCTGCCCGCCGTCCTCCATCCCCGCCGGGACCTGGAGCTCCAGATCCTCCAGGGACCACCGGCCGCCGGTGTCGGGGACGCGGTACTGCGTGATGTGGACACCGCCCCGGATGGCCGTCAGGAACGGGACCTGGACGGTGATCCCGAGGTCCTCGCCGTCGACGCTGGCGTCTTCGGTGCGGGGCGCGCTCCCCACCGACGCGTGGGACGGCGACGGCCCCGGCTCGCCCCCCGCGAAGCCGTCCGCCGCGGCCATGTCGCCGTACAGCGCGGCCTCGGCGAGGTCCTCGGGGTCGAACCCCCACTGCTGCGCCCGCTCGGGGTCGATCCGGTTGTCGAGCCCCGGCATCGACCCCGACGTCTTCGACTTCGGCAGCGGCCCGCCCATCTCCTCGGGGCGGATGTCCATCCTCCCGCGGCGGTTCATCTCCGCCGGGTTCCAGGGCGTCTCCTTCTGCTGCTTCTTCGACGGCCGCGGCGGCACCACCGTCGGATCCGCGGTGAAGAGGTCCTCGAAGATCGACGCCACCCCCGAGCCCGTCTCGGTCCGGAGGTTCAGGTGGTCGGCGTCCTCGTTGCGCCCGGCGAACCGCTCGGTCCCGCCGTCGTTCCAGGGGAGGTCGGACTCCCCGAAGGGGTCCTTGCCCCACGTGTCGTACTCGCGCCGGCGGACGGGGTCGGAGAGGACCTCGTACGCCTCCCGCACGAGGCGGAACTTCTCCGCGGCCTCCACCACGCCCTTGTTCGCGGGGAGGTCCGGGTGCAGCTGCTTGGCCGCGGCGCGGTAGGCGCGCTTGATGTCGCGATCGGCGCACTCACGCTCGACGCCGAGGACCTTGTAGTAGTCGGGAACCAGGGGCACGAGCGAGCAGGATCCGCCTTTCCGGGGCCCGCGGCAAGCGCCCGGGCATGTCGAAGCCCCTGGCTGGTCTTGCCGGACCGGCCTACCTTGGAAGAGACGGCGGGCTTTCGCCGGCCTCCGGAGACCCCCTCGGAGTCCGGCGGCGGTCCGACCGTAGGGAGAGACGCTGCTCGTGATCTGAAGGAGGAGGGCGTCGCGACCATCGTCTCTCCCGGAAGGGAGTGCGACGTGGCCGTGAATCGACTGAACAAGGCGGAGCGATGCTCGTTCTGCGGCCGCTCCCGGACGGCGGGGGCGACCATGGTCGACGGCCCCGGGCTCGCCATCTGCGCCGAGTGCGTGCACGCCTGCAACGAGATCATCGCCGACGCGGAGGCCGCCGCGCCGGCCAACGACACCGGTGCGGGCATCCCCACCCCGGCCGCGATCAAGGCCCACCTCGACCTCTACGTCGTCGGCCAGGAGCACGCCAAGCGGCGGCTCGCCGTTTCCGTCCACAACCACTACAAGCGCGTCGGCCTCCCCGGGGTGCCGGCCCCCGCGGACGACGGCGACGTCGAGCTGGGGAAGACGAACGTCCTCCTCCTCGGCCCCACGGGGACGGGCAAGACCCACCTCGCGCGGACGCTGGCGAAGTTCCTCGAGGTCCCCCTCGTCATCGCCGACGCCACCGCGCTCACCGAGGCGGGGTACGTGGGCGAGGACGTCGAGGCCATGATCGGGACGCTGTACGACGCCGCCGAGGCCGACCTCGAGCGGTGCCAGCGGGGCATCGTGTTCCTCGACGAGGTCGACAAGCTCGCCCGCCGGCCGTCGTCCGACCCCGGCACCCGCGACGTCGGTGGCGAGGGAGTCCAGCACGCGCTCCTCAAGCTCCTCGAGGGGCGCGAGATCCGGCTCAAGAAGAAGCGACGGGCCGACCTCGTGATCGACACGACGGGGATCCTCTTCGTGCTCAGCGGCGCGTTCGTGGGGCTGGACGCGGTCGTCGAGCGGCGGCTGGGGACGCGGTCGATGGGGTTCGGCGCCCCGAAGGCGGCGCAGGAAGCGGACCGGAGTTCGCAGCGGGTCGAGCCGCGCGATCTCGTCGGCTACGGGCTGGTCCCGGAGCTGGTGGGGCGCATCGGGGCCACCGCCCGCCTCGACGAGCTCGACGAGGCGGCCCTGGTGCGCGTCCTCCGCGAGCCCCGGGACAGCCTCGTCCGCCAGTACCAGCGCCTGTTCCGGATGGACGGCATCCGGCTCCGCTTCACCGACGCCGCGCTGGCCGCCGTCGCCGGCGTCGCGTCCGAGTTCGGCATGGGCGCCCGGGGGCTCCGCTCGGTGATGGAGAAGACGCTGCTCCCGCTGATGTTCGAGCTCCCCTCCCGCGCCGACGTGCGCGAGGTCTGGATCACCGCCGAGGCCGTCCGCGGCGAGGACGAGGCGGAGCTGGTGCTCGTCTCCGAGACGGGCTGAGACGAGCCGCGATCGCCGATCGCCGGTGCTAACTTGGCCTCCATGCGCGTCGCCCTCGTCGCCACGCCCATCTGGGCCATGAAGACGCCGCCGCTGACCATCGCGTACCTCGCGGGGTGGCTGCAGCGGCAGGGGCACGACGTCTTCCAGCTGGACTGGAACATCGAGCTGTTCCACCACGCACCGGACGGGCTCAAGGAGTACTGGGACCGGACGCACCTCCACAAGTGGCAGGACCCGGACCGCTACCGGGACGAGATCGCGCCGAAGATCACGAACCCCACGATCGACGACTACGTCGCCCGCGTGCTCGCCCACGACCCCCAGATCGTCGGCATCTCGACCTACTCGATCGAGGCGACGAAGCACTTCGCGTCGAAGATCAAGGGGGCGCGACCGGAGGTCCTCGTGGTCGCCGGCGGGCAGGTCTGCGACCCCGGCTTCTACGGCCACAACCTCGCCTGGTCCGGCGTCATCGACCTGGTCGTCCACGGCGAGGGGGAGGGGCCGCTGTCGGACATCATCGAGGCCCTCGAGGGGCGGCAGAGCAAGCTGCGCGTCGTCGGCTCGGGGGACTCGCCCTACTCGCACATCGCGGGGCTGTTGATCCCTCACGGCGCCGGCGGCGTGGAAGACACGGGGCTGCGGGCGCCGATCGCGAAGATCGACGACGTCGGCTGGCCGTCGTTCGACGACCTCCCGATGGACTACTACACGGCGATGACGTCGGCCCCCTACGAGCCGTCCCGCTGCGTCTCGACGCTCATGGCGAGGGGGTGCGTCCGGAAGTGCGACTTCTGCCTCCAGGCCGAGATCTGGCGCAACTTCCGCTACCGGCAGGCCGAGGACGTCTACGCCGAGATGGCGCACAACGTCGCCCGGTACGGGCTGACGAGCTACCACTTCAACGACCTCCTCATCAACGGCAACGTCCGCCAGCTCGACCGGCTCTGCGACCTGCTCCTCGACAAGCCGCTCGGCGTCACCTGGGGCGGCAACGCCATCGTGTCGCGGACGCTGAAGAAGAAGCTGCTGACCAAGATGCGGGCGGCGGGGTGCGAGTTCCTCGGCTTCGGGTTCGAGTCCTTCAGCACGCCGGTCCTGCACGCGATGGGGAAGAAGTACGACGCCGACGAGGTGAGCCGGCTGCTCCACGACATGCACGACGTGGGCATGCGCTTCTTCAGCAACCTGATCATCGGCCACCCCGCCGAGGGCCGGAAGGAGTTCGCGGAGACGGTCCGGTTCCTCGTCGAGCACGCGCACCTCTTCACCGAAGCGCCGACGTCGAGCCTCCTCATCGTCCAGAAGAACACCCCCATCTACCGCGCCATCGACTACTGGGGCATCGAGATGGAGGAGGGCGACGCGCTCGGGTGGTGGCTGAAGGACGGCAGCAACACGCTGGCCGAGCGGAAGCGGCGGGCGCAGGTGATGAACTTCTTCTACGAGTCCCTCTTCGACGTCTCCATCCACATCACGGACATCGACACCGAGGCGGAGCTCGCCATGGTCGACGACGACGTCATCCCGAGGACGGCCCAGGCCAACTGAGGCGCGTTTTCCCACTGGACTCGACGCTTCGCACCGCGTAGTAGTCTTCAGGAAGCGTTCTGCGAATGATCGGGGAGCCCGGAGCGTCTCTTGTGCACGGAGCCGCTCCCCCGGCCGGCGGGCGCTTGCTGGAGCTGAGGATGTCGCGACTCGCGCTGCTGCTGACGTTGCCCCTGGTCGCCGGTCTGGGGGGCTGCTCCGCCGATGAGGACGTCGTCACCGAAGCGGTGGCCGACGCCGAGCCGACCCCCGAGCCCGAGCCCGAGCCCGAGACGCCCGCGCCCCCGCCGTGGACCGACACGACGGTGGAGGTGAAGCGAGGGTCCACGATCGCGGTGATCCTCGGCGACCAGGGGCTGGAGTACGCGGACGTCCTGGCGCTGGTGGAGGCTTCGAAGGACGTGCACGACCTGGAGAAGATCCGGGCAGGCGACGTCTTCACCGTTCGTCATGACCTGGAGGGTGCGTTCGAAGGGCTGCTGTACCCCCTCGATCGCCACGGCGAGCAGCGCATGGCGGTGTTCCGTCAGGGGGATCGATTCGTCGCGACCACGGTGGCCCGCGAGGTCGTCCGGGTGCCCGTGGGCAAGTCCGGCGTCATCACGTCGTCGCTGTGGGACACCGCCGTCGGGATGGGGCTCGGGTGGGACACCGTCGCCGACCTCGCGTCGATCTTCGAGTGGGAGATCGACTTCAACTCCCAGGTCCGCGACGGCGACGCGTTCCGGCTGATCGTGGAGGAGGTCCGGGACGCCGAGACGGACGAGCTCCTCCGCCACGACCGCGTCCTCGCGGCGGAGTTCGTGGCGGCCACGGGGACGACGTTCCAGGGGTTCCGCTACGAGGGGAGCGACGGCCGCGTCGGCTACTTCAACGCCGAGGGGATGTCGTCGAAGAAGATGTTCCTCAAGTCCCCGCTGAAGTTCAGCCGCATCAGCAGCGGCTTCGGCAAGCGGTTCCACCCCGTCCTCAAGAAGTGGCGGTCGCACAACGGGGTCGACTACGCGGCCCCCACGGGGACGCCGGTGCGGGCCATCGGGCGGGGGACGGTCAACTTCTCGGGGACGAAGGGCGGCTACGGCAAGCACGTCCGCGTCCGCCACACGAAGAAGTACCAGTCGAGCTACAGCCACCTGTCGCGGATCGCGGTCCGGAACGGCACGGTCGTCGAGCAGGGGCAGGTGGTCGGGTACGTCGGGAGCACGGGGCTGGCGACGGGGCCGCACCTCCACTTCGAGTTCTACGTCAACGGCGCCTACACCAACTTCCTCCGCCAGAAGTTCCCCCGCACCGAGCCGATCAGCGCGGACGAGCGGCCGGCGTTCGAGGCGCTGCGGGACGAGATCGCGCCGGCGCTCGCCGCGGTCGAGCTGCCCGCCGCCGCCGTCGCGCACAAGGGGGACGACGACGAGTCCGACGGCCCCAGCGACGCCCGCTGAGCGCCGCCGAAAACACCCTCGACGGCGCGCGCGGCTCCGGTAGGGTGCCGCGCATGCGGATCACTGCGATCTTGGGGCTGGTGTTCGTACTCGGCTGCTACGCGGAGCCGTTCGGGGAGCGCCCGGGTGACGACGACGACGCGCCCGGGGACGACGACGACGACGACGACGCGTCCTCCGACGACGACGACGCGTCCTCCGACGACGACGACGCGACCCCCGACCCCTGCGCGGTGGACGCCGACCGCGTCCACCGACGACGACGACGACGACGCCCTCGACGACACCGACACGGACGGCGACGGCATCCCCGACGCGGTCGAGGGGGACGGGGACACCGACGGCGACGGCATCCCCGACGCCGAGGACGACGACAGCGACGGCGACGGCATCTCCGACGCCGACGAGACCGCGGACGACGCCGACGGCGACGGGGTCCCCAACTTCCAGGACCTCGACTCCGACGGCGACGGCATCCCCGACGAGGTCGAGCGGAGCGTGGACACCGACGGCGACACCATCCCCGACTACCTCGACACCGACTCCGACGACGACCTGCTGAGCGACGAGTTCGAGAACGAGAACGGCACCTCGCCGACGTCCGCCGACACGGACGGCGACGGCACCGAGGACCTCGTCGAGCAGGCGCTCGGGACCGACGCCAACGACCCCCTCGACAACCCCGCCAACAACGGCGACGTCGTCTTCGTCGTGCCTACCCGGACCGACTCCTACCCGGACGTCAACACGGTCGGCGCGACGACCAACTACCAGCTCGTCGACCTCTACGTGCTCATGGACCACACCGGCTCGATGGGCGAGGAGATCTCGGCGATGAAGGACGCCGCCGTCGACGTCATCGACGCGCTGACGTGCGGCGGCTCGGGCACGGCCTGCGACGAGAACGAGGACTGCCCGTCGGGCGAGGTCTGCAGCCTCGACGGCGCCTGCATCACCGACCCCGCCATCGACGCCTGCGTGCCGTCGCTGTGGAGCGGCTCGGGCGAGTTCGGGGGGGCCGACGAGCCGCCCTTCGACTGGCTCCCCTACTTCGCCGACCCGACGGTCAACAACCTGTCCGTCCAGCCGTCGGCGTCCGCGACCGCCGACTCCATCCCCGGCTCGACGGGGCTCGGGGGGCAGGAGCGGGTGTTCGAGTCGGCCGAGTGCATCGCCGACCCGTCGGCCTGCGACCCGGCGGACCTCGTCGGCTGCACCACCGGCGGCGTGGGCTGCCCGTCGTTCCGGGCGGGGTCCGTCCGCGTGCTCGTCCAGATCACCGACGAGGCGGACGGCTGCGGCTCGTGCGACAACACGGCGGCGTCGGCGGGGAACGCGCTGGCGCTGACGAACACCAGCTACATCGGCATCAACGCCAACGGCGGCGGCGGCGACCCCGACGAGATCGACCCCCAGGAGGACCTCGAGGCGCTCGCGCTCGCGGCCGGCAGCGTCGACAGCGCGGGGCTGCCGTTCGTCCGCCAGGGCGCGGACGCGGACGTCGTCGACGAGGTCAGCGCGGGCGTGCTGGAGCTCATCGACGTCATCGAGATGGACACCGAGGTGGCGCTCGCGGAGGTCGAGGGCGACGACGGCGACGGCATCGCGTTCATCGACCGGGTCGTCGTCCACGAGGCGGCGACGGACCTCGACGGCGACGGCGACGCGGACTGCGAGCCGGGCCTGACGCTCGCCGACAACGACGGCGACGGCCTCGACGACGGGCACCTGGACGTCCTCCCGGGGACGGGCGTCTGCTGGGACGTCTACCCCGCCGAGAACGACATCGCCCCCGAGAACGAGTCGATCCAGGTGTTCGTGGTGGAGCTGTCGATGCTCGGCAACGGCGCCGTCCTCGGCATCTCCCACGTCTGGTTCGTGGTGCCCCCCTTCGCCCCGAAGTAGCCCACAGGCAGGCTGCTACGCTCCGGCCGTGCGCCGCGCCGTCCTCCTCCTCGTCGCCCTCCTCGCCGCCGCGGCGGTGGTGACGGCGGCGCCGCCCGAGGCCGGGGACGACGTCTGGTCGCTGATCGCGGTCCCCCGGGACGCGGGGGCGGTCGCGGCGTTGGGCACGCTGGACGCGGACGTCGAGGGAGGGACGCCGTCTCGACTCCACGCGCTTGTCCGCCCCGCCGACGTCACGCTGCTCGAGGAGCAGGGCATCCCGGTCGTCGTCCTCGCCGCCGACACGCAGGCGCTGCGGCCGGTCTTCGAGCCGGAGGGGCGGGGCCCCGCCTACCACGAGCCGGGGGGCGTGCAGTGGTCGCTCCGGGCGCTCGCGGAGCAGTACCCGGAGGTCGCCCGCAGCGTCGACGTCGGCCTCTCCGTGGAGGGGCGCCCCCTCGCCGGGCTGCTCCTCACGGACAACCCCTCGGTGCGGGAGGACGACGAGCCCAGCCTCCGCCTCCTGGGGACCCACCACGGCGACGAGTGGTCGTCGATGGAGGTCCCCCTGGACGTCGCCTGGAGCCTGACCGAGGCGTACGCCGCGGGGGACGAGCGGGCCCGCGGGCTGCTCGACCACAACGAGCTCTGGATCGTCCCCGTGGTGAACCCCGACGGGGTCGTCGCGTTCACCCGCCGGAACGCGCGCAACGTCGACCTCAACCGGAACTACGCCTACGAGTGGAGCACGGCCGGCGCCTCCGGGGAGCACCCCTTCAGCGAGCCCGAGGTCGCCGCGATGCGGGCGCTGGGGACCGTCCGGAGCTTCTCCCACTCCCTGACGCTCCACAGCGGCGCGACCAACCTCGGCTGGGTGTGGAACTGGACCGAGGACGAGGCGCCGGACCACGACTTCATGGAGGCGCTGGCGACGACGTACCTCGAGAACACCACGCACCCGGACTTCTGGATCACCCAGGGCGGGGACTGGTACGTCACGCGCGGGGACACCAACGACTGGTCGTACGGGGCGCGCGGGGGGCACGACTACACCCTCGAGCTGACGCTGGAGAAGACGCCCCCCGCCGAGGAGATCGACGCGTTCCTGGCGCACCACACGTGGCCGTCGATCGACTTCCTGATCGACGGGAGCCTGACCGGGCTCCGGGGGCGGGTGACGGGTCCCGACGGCGTCGGGGTCGAGGCCGAGCTGGCCGTCGCGGAGACGCCGTGGCCGTTCTTCAGCGACCCCGAGACGGGCGCCTTCGCGCGGCCCCTGGCGCCGGGGGACTACACCCTGAGCGCCGACGCGGAGGGGTTCGTGGAGCAGCTGCTGGCGGTGACGGTGGGGGCCGAGGGAGCGACCGTCGTGGACGTCGTGCTGGCGCCGGACAGCGAGGCCGCGATCGACGAGGTCGCCGACCTGGAGGTGCGGCTCCCCGACGGCGGCGAGCCGGTGGTGTGCGGCGAGGCGGCCGAGGACATGGCGGACCGCGCCGGCGCCGAGGTCGCGCTCGTGCGGGCGGGCCTCGACCCCGTGCCGGTGCCGTTCGCGGCCAAGGGCGGCTGCGTCGTCCTCGACCTCCAGCCGGCGGCGCTGGACCTCGATCGGTGGCTCCTCGAGGGCGAGTGGACGCTGCTCCTGGGCGACCGCGCGCTGGCCCTCGGGATCCTCGTCGCGGCGGACGATCCGGGGTACGTCGCCAACGATCTGGAGGTCTCCGAGGCGGACGACGCGGGCCGGTTCCGGCTGGACGTCGTGGGCGAGAACCTCCCCGAGGGGGCGATGATCCGCCTCGTCGGCCCGTCCGGGGAGCGGGTCTCGGGCGAGCGGCACGCGGACGACGACGAGGACCGGATCGGGGCGACGTTCGGCGTCGGGCTCCTGTCCGACGGCATCTGGACGGTCCGCGTGTTCGGCCGCGGCCACCACGCGTTCGCGCGGGACCGGCTCGTGGTCGAGGGCGGAGACGTCTGGGTCGACGAGTACGAGGAGGAGGAGGACCCGACCGAGGAGCCGACCGAGGAGCCCACCGGCGAGCTCCCCGACGACGACGACACGGGGGCGACGGACGACGACGATTCGGTCGGCCCGGGCGGACTCTCGGGAACCGGGTGCACGTGTCAGGCGTCTGATGGTGGAGGAGGAGGAGGCCTGCCGGCGCTGCTTGCGCTGCTGTCGCTGGGCCGCTACACCCGCCGTCCGAGGACCTGATGCGTACACCGATCCTTGCCGCCGCTGTTCTCTGCCTCGTCGCCTGCCGGGTGGACAAGGACGAGCCGACGTTCACCGAGGCGGTGGCCGACGTCTACGCCCCCTGCGACGAGGACGCCATCAAGTTCGCGGCCGCCAAGAAGGGCGTCCAGCTGGCGTTCAAGGCGTGCGGGTCCAACAACTTCATCCACCACACGTGGTCGCCGGACGGGCTGAAGCTCTACTACCAGGCGACGCAGGGCGGCTGGATCCGGAAGGACACGGGGGAGAACTACCGCCTCCGCGTGGGCGTCCCCCGGGGGCGGCCGGCGTGGATCAACAGCGAGCTCGTCGCCTACCCCGACAGCAGCGGGGGGAAGATCGGCATCTACCAGACGTCGTCGCACGTGCTGAACCTGCTCGAGATCGCGCTCGTCGAGCCCGAGCAGCTGACCCGCGGGGCGGCGGCGGACGAGGTGCTCTTCCTCGCCGCCGAGACCCCCGGCGGGGTGCAGGACGTCTACCGCCTGTCGGCGAACACGGCGGAGACGGAGAAGGCGTTCCTGTGGATGGACACGGGCGCGGAGACGTTCACGTACCGGCCGGAGACGGACACGGTCTGCTACCGGGAGCTCGGCGGCAAGGACGTGATCTGCGCCAAGGGGGAGGACGGCGAGGAGATCGTCCGCGTCGAGGACCGCGACCGGGGCGCGCTCTCCATCGACGGCCGCTACCTCGTCACCGAGGGGATGGGGGAGCCGGTCAAGATCTTCAACGACGACCGCACCCGCCCCGACTACCTCCCCACCACGGTGACGCCCCCGGTGCTCTACGTCCGCGACCTCGAGACGGGCGAGGAGGTCCTCTGGGAGGGCGTCCACGGCACGGACTTCGAGTGGTACGACGCGGCGACGTACTACGGCAGCTTCATGCTCTGGGGCTTCGACGGCCACGAGATCAACCGCAACGTGACGCTCGTGGACCTCCGCAACTTCCTCAAGGGGGAAGGCTGGGACGTCCCCCAGCAGGCGTTCGCGACGCCCTGACCGGGCGGCGCCGGACCGCCGTCGCGAGCAGGAGGCCGAGGGTAGGGTGCCAGACGGCCGAAACTGACCGGGCTCCCTGCCGAGACTGAGTCTGGCCACATCGTCCGCACCCGTCCGAGGGCGCAGCGCCAGAGTCATCGTCGTCATCGCCGTTGGACGAATCGTCGTCATCTCCGCAGTCGGGGTCGGCGCTGTCCGAGAGTCCATCGCAGTCCTCGTCGACCTCGCCATCGCAGACCTCGACTGCCAGACCGTTCACCGCGGGGTCGGTGTCATCGCAGTCGCTCGAGTCGGTCACCCACCGGCAGGGCAACCAGTCGGAAGTGTGGGCCAACGGGTTCTGCGAGTGCGGGGACGCAGGGTCTCCGGATCCGTCACCGTCCAAGTCCAGGTACCAGTTCTCGAAGGTCGGACTGGTCGTCCCGGTGTAGAGGAACGCAACCCCGTCCCAGCCGGGGCCCTCGTCATCACCCAGTGTGACGAGCACATCGAAGAGGCCATCGCCGTCCACGTCGCCGCCGGCCGTCAAGGCCTGCCCCGGCGCCGGGACGTCGTCCTTCTCCTGTGGATCGTATGGGTACTCGACACCGGACCAGCTCGACGTCTGCTCAAAGCCGCCACCTACTCCTCGATAGACATCGAGGGCAATGCCCTCGCAGCCCGCCCAGCGGCCCCCCAGAACCAACTCGCCCAGACCGTCACCGTCGAGGTCGGCGGCTGCCCAGACCCCGTGGTCGCTCGCGCCCGTCGGGGACACGAGCTCCCAGATGGGGTTCTCGAGCAACCCGTCTTCTGCACCGCCCAGGACGACGCCGGACGGGAACGCTACGTCGCCGTATCCGTCACCGTCCAGATCCCCGACCGGGGCTGCCGGCGGGTGTTCCGGGAACCAAGGAAACAACCCGGGGTCCAGCGGATCGCCAGGCGCGAGGTCTGGAAGATCACCCGGTACGCCCAGGTGGATCTCCGCCACGGCCTCGAACTGCACCAGGATGTCGGCAGCACCGTCAGCCGAGATGTCTCCGAGCCCGGCGAAGTCGGTGAGAATCCTCGCATCACCCGGGAAACTCTGACGGATCCAGCCGCTGTCGACAAGTCCATCCGCCTTGTCGCCCAGCAGGAGAACCACTGACCCAGTCCCTTCAGTGGGATCGTTCCCACCCGCAAGCGCGTCGTCCGTGCCGTTGGCATCCACGTCTCCCACCCACCTGACGCGCCTTCCGAAGTGCAACTCCGCAGCCCAGCCCTCCATGCTCACCGCGGCGGTCGACGAGATCCCGCCGGGCCCACCAAGGAACAGGTAAACCACCCCCTGGCGCGCGAGGTCTCCGTCGTGCCTCGGCGCACCCACAAGAACATCGGAACAACCATCGCCGTCTCCGTCGCCTGAGGAGTCGAGACCGAGCTTGCCGAACCAGCTACCTGGCTCTTCGTCGGACAGGACAACATCGGGAGTCGAAGCCGGTCCCCCGAGACCACCGTAGAACACGAGCACCGACGAGACGTCAGGTTCTTCGAGGACGGGCGCCTGCACCACGACATCGTCGTATCCATCGCAGTTCAGATCTCCCCGTATGTCGGCCTGTCGACCGCCGAGCCCACCGACGGACCAGCTCGGTTGGTCCACGAGGGGATCGACGAGGAGGGGATACACAGCCGCGGTGTCGTCGATGCGAATCTCGATTCCTTCGCTCCGGACGTGGAGCGCCGATGGGACCACGGCGCCGTCGCGGTCGTACACGACCAGATCCGAGTATCTCACCGGCCCGGAGGGAGTCTCTCCTCGGAGGGCCCTCCCGCCGCTCTCGTAGCGAACCGTGCGAGCGTCCGGCCAGCGGAGGACCAGAACAAGTTCCTCGCCCACTTCGCTCCGCGGGAGCGGTGGACCCTCCAGGTCAAAGCCATGTTTGACCCCGGAGGCGGCGGGCCGCCACCACTCAAGAAGACCGCGACCGTGGCTTCTGATCGGTCCCGCTGCGACCTCGCTGAGGAGAGAAGCCTCCCCCCTTTCGACTGCGACCAAGCAGGGGCCGCCATACTCGGGAGGCGGTGTGCACTCACGAAGGGCGCCGGCAAGCGCCCAGTTGACTGCCGGATCGGCCAACCAGAGCGCCAGAACCCCGATTGCCGCGCAGCCCAGACCCCTACGGTCGCTTTGCATCGCCGTATCGACTCAGAGCCCTCTCCTCGCCACGATTGGCTGGGCGATCCTCGGGCGCGTCCCTCGGGCCGCCCCTTCCGTACCGTCGGAGCTCGCGGTTCCCGTTCAAGCAGCCCTCCCCCGAGTTGGCCTCCCGACACTCACCCGCGAAGTCCAACTCCTGCTGGTGGTTCGCCCGCACCTCGGCAAGCCACTCTTGAGCACTCCCGACGCTGCACGCTCCCGGACTCGGTTCATGACATCGAACGGTCAGGTCATCGAGTCGGTACGGCGAGTAAGCTGCGCCGTACTTGCCGGAAGTCAGGGCCAACCTCATTCCCTTGCCGACCAGATTGTGGCCGTCCGCGTCGAGATGGGTCGCAAGCACGTCCTGGCTACGAAGTCGGGGCTCGCTGGTGCTGTTCAGATCCCACACCCAGACGTCCAGCGTCTTCTGCGTCTGGGACTCCGACGTCCAACGGAACCAGACGAAGTAGTCTCCGTAGACCAACGAGCCGTCCTCCGCGACTCCCTCGGTCGCAGATGGCCGGAGCCAAAGAGCCTCGTCGTCGATGATGTCGCCCGGGTCAGCCAGCCACGTTGCAGGGCGTTGGGGCCAGAGAGACGGATCGGAAGCGAGGAACTGAACGTGGGGCAGTGTCCTGTTTAGGTCACTAAGGAAGCCTCCTGCGTTGATGAACGCGTCGAACTCGACCGCGTACCCCGGGTAGCCACCGACCCCGAGATAGCCCCCCGACCAAGCCGGTGGAGAGCCCGTATCGTCCGTCGGGAATCCGCTGGACCAGCGTCCCAAGTTCCCCTCGCCAATGGCAGGGACATCGTGCCTGAACATCGCGATCGCGAAGCCGTCGCCAGGACAGAACTTGTGGTACGGGACATCGGCTGGGCCCCAGGCTGTGAACCCACCGTCCCAAGTCAGGCAAGTCGCCGGGTAGTGCTCAACAGGATCAAGCGCCAGCGGCGTAACCCGAAACCCGACGCACCAAGTTTTGTCGCGAGGAACCAACATGTCGTCGGCCGGATCACTGGGCGGCACTGGCCGCCCCAGTACCAGGCTGCCCGCGTCGTCGTTCAATCCGTCCGCGCAGAGGGCATCGATGTCCAGCGCGTCGGTAGCCGCGTTTCCCGCGCACACTGAGGAGTCGATCAGGTCGACCTTCCCGGTAGACGGTGTCTCCGAGCCGTCACTGGGCAGATGAACCGCAGTGAAGTTGATCTGCCGATCCACGTCGGGGAAGCCGGGCGGGGGCGGAAAGGACCCGTCCGGGTCGAGAGCCGTGTAGTTGAAGTCGTCGCTCAGGAATACGGCTCCCACCGAGGAGGAGTCGTCGTCACAGTCGGCGCAGGCAAAGACGCCGTCGTTGTCCGAATCGACGGTCTCGGCAACCGGAACCGTCCCGTCGCAATCGTTGTCCAGGCCGTCGCAGAGCTCAGGCGCGCCCAGGAAGACCGTCGGGTCCAGGTCGTCGCAGTCGCAAGCGTCCACCGCACCGTCCCCGTCCAGATCTGACGTCTCTCCGGCGGAGAAGAACCCGTCGCAGTCGGTATCCACCCCATCGCAGGGGTTCTCGACCACGCCCGGGTTTACGAGCGGGTCCGTGTCGTCGCAGTCGTTGCAGACCGGCCACCCGTCGCCGTCACCGTCGGGCTCGTCGGGCCAGGGGATCGGTGCAGTCGCCCAGTCGTTGCAGTCGTTCAGGACACCGTCGCAGAGCTCGGGTGCCCCCGGGAAGACCGCCGAGTTGCTGTCGTCGCAGTCTCCCAAGCATGGGATGAACCCATCGCCATCGACGTCCAGCTCATCGAACGGTAGCTGGATTGAGAACGGCGGCTCACAGTTGTTCAGGACTCCGTCGCAGAGTTCCGGCGCGCCCGGGTACACGGACGGGTCGGTGTCGTCGCAGTCGAGCGGGAGATCGCACGGCTGGTAGCCGTCTCCGTCCTCGTCCGCCGTCTCATCGTCGGTTGAGCCGTCGCAGTCCTGGTCGATTCCGTCGCAGACCTCCGGGGCTCCGGGGTAGACGTTCGGGTTGCCGTCGTCGCAGTCCAGCTGCAGCCCGCACGCCGGGATGCACCACCCGTCTCCGTCTTGATCGGTGATCGGAGGCGGAGCGACCGCCGTGGAGATGGCCACCGGCACGAGAGCCACCGTAGCCGACAGTGCGACCCACCGGCCGCGCCAGGCCGGTGCGGGCATCATGGATGCCCGATGACGTCGATGCTGAAGGTCAGGTAGGCGTTGCCGGTGTAGGCGTTGAAGGTCACTACCCAGCGCAGGTAGCGGGCGATCGGCTCGGTGTCGTCCACGTCGATCGTCCAGGTGTCGTAGATGGGCGGGTTGTCGCTGCCGTCCACGTTGAGGGCAGACCCGACATCGACGAAGTCATCGTCCGCGGCCGACATCGAGGTCTGGAGCTTGATCCGGGAGTCGGTCGATGCGTGCAGGCCCTGCGAGTCGTGGACCGTGATCCGGTAGACCACGGACGTGAACCGGGAGATGTCGACGATGTTCTCCATCGGCATGAACACGTCCTCGCCGTCGCCGACGGCATAGACCCGGACCTGCTCCTGGAAGAGGCGAACAGGCTGCACCGGCGCCGCCGTCGCGGGAGCCAGGAGCGCTCCCGCCGCGAGCGTCAGGAGCAGGAACAGAGACGGGCGAAGGGTCATCGCTTTCGGACCTCCTTGTCGGGGCTCGTCAGGACGCACGCGCGCGTGGCCCACGAGCGGGGTTGTTCGTCCGCCGTCGACAAGACGACGTCGAGGGATTCATCCACGGTGTCGAGGCGCCGGGAGACGACCTTGATGGACGCGCCGAGGTTGGTCACCACCACCGTTCGATCTCCGGAGGCCACCTCCAGGGTCCCCTTGGCGTCCTCGATGCCACTGCCGGGGAGCCATGCCACGACGAGGCGGCTACCCGAGCCCATCAGGACCGCGCTCGCTTCGGGGACCGACACCGAGCAGGCCGAGGTCACCTGCGCCAGCGCTTCTCGGATCACCAGGTGGGGGGCCGAAGTCAGCTTCGGCGGCACCCTCAACCGTCCGGCGAGAAGCACCTCCACACCGTCGAGCGCCACCTCGAGCACCGGCGTCAGGGGCGCACACACCTCTGGCGGGAGCGGCTCCGGTGCGTCGTCGTCCTCGGCCTCGCGGAGCGCCGCCTCGCGGTGGTCGGACCACCGCACCCCGATACCGGCGATGAGACTCGACCAGGCCGCCCCGACCTCCGGGTACTGAGTCGATGCCGCTGCACTCTTCACTTCTCTCGCGAGGTTCCCGATCTCTCGCTTCATCCGGCTGCTTGCGACAGCTAGGCTCGGTCGCGGCGGAAGCCAGCGCAGACCGGAGTTCTTTCAGGGAATCGGCCGCGGGGATGGCCTCCGAAGCGGCCGGCTGGCTGTGGATTCGACCCGGGAGGATGAGGCAGAGAACCGCCCCGATGACGACGCTCGCTGCTGTTCCTCTCGGGTGGCCCCCCATGGCCCCTCCCTTCCAGCGACGGGCCCATTAGAGAGAGAGAGAGAGAGATTGGCAAGGGAAAACCGCGCTGGCGAATCAGGGGATTCCCGATGCCTAGAGAAGCAGCGACGCGGGCGCATCGTGCGGTGCAACTTCGGGTCAGTCGTCGACGCGGAGCTCCTCGACCGGACCGTCGAGGGTGATCCGGTGGCGGTTGAGGACGTCGCGCCCGAGGAGGAGCTCGTCGCCGTCGGCCAGGACCTCGACCGTGGCGACCGTCCCGGCGACCTCGAGCCGGGCCGCGTAGGTGGGGACCGACGCGACGTCGCCTCCGTAGGACGCCACCTCGATCGAGCCGACGCGGGGCAGGCCCAGGGCGACGGCGGTCGGCTCGGGGACGACCGTGATGTCCGCTCTGGTGTCGACGAGGGCGCGAACCGCGAGCTGCGGCTCTTCGGCGGGGCGGCCCACGCGGACCGCGAGCACGGGCGCCGGGGGCGAGTACGCGGTCGCGTAGGGCGTGGCGCGGACGGTCACCGGCGGGGCCGCCGGGGGCCGCGGACCCGGGCCGTGCGCGTGGGGACGCCGACCCGGGGCATGAACACCGGTCCGGACCCATGCTCGGCGAACACCCGCTCCGCCACTTCGCCGAAGTCGGGCCCGTGGTCGACGACGCGACCGTCGACGATGGCGACGATCTGGCCCGCGTACTCCGCCTCGAGCCCGGCTGCGTTCTCCTCGAACCAGCGCACGTCCCGCTCGAAGCGAGCCTCCGCGCTGCCCGCGACCGGCGCCGGGGGACGCGCCACCGCCGCGGCGACGGCGTCGATGACCAGCTCGCCCAGGCTCCGACCCTCCCGCGCGGCCCGCGCCTTGGCCTCGCGGAGCAGGGCGTCGGGGACGTGGCGGACGTACAGGGTTCGTTCCGTCATGCAACATTGCTAACGCTGCTAACGGATGTTGTCAATCGACGCGACCTACAGCGGGTTGCTCCGGAGCGCCGAGCTGACCAGCCGGATCGTCCGCTTCTCCCCCGTCACCTTGCCCGGCCACGCCTCGTCGCTCTCCTCCCGGCAGGCGGCGATGCGGCCGCCCTCGGCGCGGAAGTCGCTGCAGTAGAAGCAGGGGCCGAGCTCGCGGCCGGCGGGATCGCCGATCGCGCCCGTCGCCCAGCACGCGCCGCCGGTCCGCTTGTCCCAGAAGGAGAGCCGCAGCTCGAAGCTCAGGATGCGGAGGTCGTAGCGGCCGCCGAGGTACTCGCGGTAGGCGCCGATCGTCCCCAGCAGCGGCGACAGGTCCGCCGCGGGGACCGGCTCGCCCGCCTCCATCGCGGCGGCGACGGACTCGCCGTGGGTGTCGATCTCGGGGACGTGGAGGATGATCGCGCCCGACAGGTCGGTGTTGTCCCAGACGACGTCCATCGCCACCGAGTCGGCCGGCGTCACCTTGCCGAGCTCCTCGCGGAGGGTCCGGATCGCGACCTCGTCCGCGAAGTAGCCCGCGTACAGCGACGACAACCCCATCGGCTTGAAGTGCAGCACCGGCATGCGGCCGGCCGGGATCGAGGACGCCGACGCGCCCGAGTCGTCGTCGTCGGCAGCAGCGGGGGCGGATCCCGGGGGCGGGGTCGCCGGCTGGGGGGTGATCTCGGGTTCAGGGGCGGGCGACGAACAGGCTGCCGCCAGAAGCGCTAGACCAATCCACGCTTGCGCCGGACCTCGTCCATGACGCGGCGGTACTCGATGTCCCACTTCTCGGTCCCCGGGCGCAGGTTCTTGAGCTTGCCGCGGACCTCGCGATCGAGGTCGGCCTCGTCGATGAGGTGCTTGCGGAAGATCCGCATCATCGTACGCCGCATCTTCCGGTCCTCGCCGAAGACCTCGGCGATGAAGCGGCTGATCATGAAGTTCTCGAGCACCTGGCCGGCGATCCACTTGATGCCGTCGTCGCCCGTGGGGTGGCCCCGCTCGTCCGCGAACCGCGCCTTGATCCGCCCGAACTGGTCGTACGTGACCTGGTTGTCCTCCATGAACTCGCGCGTCAGCTGGACGACCCGCGACTCCTGCTTGAGGTACTCCTCCATGATTGCGCGGAGGTCGGCCTCGGCGTCGGCGCGGTCGTCGTTCTCCACGACGATGTCGCCCTCGAGGACGAGGGTGCCGACGAGGTCCTCGGCGAGCCGGGGGATCTGGGAGCGGTACAGGCGCATCGGGGTCTCTCTGGTCGGGCTAGAAGCGGAACTCGAAGCCGCCGCCGAAGCGGAGGCTGGCGAGGCGGTACTCGAGGTGGCGGGCCTCGTACTCGGCCGTCGCCTTCTTCAGCGGCGCGTCCTTGATGAGCACGTTCGCGTAGCCGAGCTCGAAGGTGAACCGGAAGATGTCGTGGACGTTGAGGTGGAAGCCGCCGTACACCTCGCCGCCGACCTCGGGCCCCTGGTCCGCGTAGGGGTCCACGTTGTCGTCGTCGAAGGCGTTGTTCTCGGGGTTGTTGATGAGGACGAACTCGGTGGTGTCGAGGTCGCTGTACGTCTGGACCCACGCCAGCACCACGCCGCCGCCGAAGAACGGCTGGAAGACGCGGAAGAACTGCAGGTTCGGGATCGTCAGCTCGTAGTTGCCGCCGATCGTCAGCGCGAAGAAGGCGACGTGGGTCCGGCGCCGGGCGACCGTGATCTGGCTGTCGCTCGGGGTCGCGTTCGGGTCGGCGCCGTCCTCGACGCCCTCCTCGTTCAGCGGCGTCTTCCAGCTGTAGTCGACGCCGCCGCGGTGGCCGCTGGGGCAGGCGGGGTCGTCGCCCACGCCGCCGCGGTCCACGCAGTCGACCACGTCGTTGCTGCCGGCCGTGTTGTACGACCCGAGGAAGCCGATCTTCATGCCGATGCCCATGAAGAAGTCGGTCGTCACGGGGACCGCGAGGCCGGGGCCGAGCTTGAGCGCCGCGTTCTCGTGGATGGCCGGGCTGAACCCGTAGAAGCGCATCCCGAGGCGGACCCACTTGTGCTCCTCCTCCCACACCTCGAACGCGTTCTTGTCGCGCCACCAGCCCTCGGGCTTGTCGTCGTCCCCGGCGGCGCCCCCCTGGGCGACAGCCACCGCGGGGGCGGCCAGCAGGGCGGCGAGGACGGCGATCAGGGAGACGCGCGTGATCATGAGGCGCGTACTACCACGAAGGAGGACGTCTTGGGATCAGGTGACGTCGTCGAACGCGGCCTCGAGGCGCTCGACCGAAAGCGGGTACCGCTCTCCGGCGCCGTCGGGGAGCGCCTCGTAGTTCAGCGACTGGGGGACGAAGTTCTTCCGGATCTTGGACCGGAGGAAGGCGCGGACGGCGTCGTCCGGGCCCCACTCGGGCCCCTCCGAGGGGAAGCGGTGGAGGTCGAAGAAGACGTCCCGGTAGCGGCGACCGACCGCGATCTCGCTGTCCTCGCCGCCCGGCGTCCCGATCCAGAAGTAGACGTAGTCGCGGAACATCAGGTGGAAGTCGGGGCGGGGGACGCGGAGCTTCTCCGGGCTGGAGGCGGCCGGCAGCGAGGCGGACGACGTGATCGACCCCGCCTCCTGGAGGTCCCGCCGCTCGGCCCGCTCGGTCTTCCGGATGCGGCCGGCGACGTCGGCCTCGAGCACCCCCAGCAGCGACGGGGACGTCATCATCTCCTGGGTGATGCGGCCCAACGAAGACGACGAGGTGGCCGCGTGGTCGGGGTCCGAGTCCTCCAGGGGGAGCGCCGCGATCGGCTCGCCGCCGTACTCGTACCCCGTGGCCGGCCCGAACTCGTAGGCCGCGGACGCGGGGTGGGGCTCCGGCCCCGGCTCCCCCTCGGGCAGCGCCGACAGCCCCGACGTCGACGGCTCACCGCCCGCCCAGTCGAAGCTCCCGGACAGCCCCGCGGACAGGTCCCCGGCGGAGCTGAGATCCTCGTCCATGCCGAGCCGGGCCTCGATCCCGCCCCCCTCGTCGGCGGCGAGGAAGTCGTGCTGATCGGGGGGGTTGAGCGCCACCGCGGGGACGACCGGGTCCGACGGCGGGGGCTGCGGGCGGTGGGCCCGGGTGATCGGGCGCGCGGCCACCACGGAGCCTCTCCCGGCCCCCAGCGGAGCGGAGCGGCGCAGCGCGGGCTGGTGACGCTCCATGTCGTGGACGCGGTCGAGGAACGTCGCGAACGCGTCGGGCCACATGAGGAGGAACTCGTACGCCGGCTCGGTCCCCGCCGAGGCCCCCTCGACGCGGCGCGCGAGGACGACCTGGCCGGTCGCGGGATCGTCGAAGATCAGCGCGAACCGGTAGTTCTTCATCTGGATGCGGCGGCCGGCGATGACGCCGTCGGGCTCGGCCCTGCTCCAGTGGGGGAGCCCCTCGAGGCGGACGGCGGCGGCGACCTCCCGGAACGTCGTCTCGAACGCGACGATGCCCCGGTTGTCGAGCTGGCCGTCGACGACGCCGGCGCGGAAGACCTCCAGGGGGTCGTACTCCTGCTCGGTGACGCCGGCGCCCCCCGTCGCCGGCTCCGCGACCAGCGCGCGGGCGGCGGTGAGGACCTGCCCGACGGGGGTGGGGAGGGACGGGACCGCGTCGGTGAGGCCGCCGGCGGGGATGGTGACCTCGAAGAAGTCCCCCGTCCCGAGGCCGACGCGGAGCTCCTCGGCGAACGGGTTGGCGCGGGCGTCCTCCCAGGGGCGCTGGCGGACGTGGCGGTTCCGCTCGAAGGCGGCGCGGAAGAGGGCGACGTAGCGGAGGGCGTCCAGCGCGCGGGGGAAGGAGTCGACGAGGAGGCCGTCGGCGAAGTACCGGGGCTCCCCCTTGAGGACTCCGATCGTCCGCCGGATCTGCATGAGGGACTGCACGCAGAGGGCCACGAAGTCGCTGTCGGCCTTCTCCCCGAGGAGGCGGGCGGCCTTGTCGGGGAAGCCGACTATCTGGAGGAAGACGCCGGTGCCGTGGCGGCGGGGGGAATAGAGCTCCTTGGCGGACTCGAGGTCGACGGCGACGACGTTGGCGCGCAACGCCCGCTCCTCGTGCTGGAGGCGCCCCGAGCGGTCGCGCTTCAGGTCGATCAGGAACGCCCCCAGCGCGTTGAAGACGTCCCACTTCAAGATGCTCTGCTGGACCTCGACGAACGGCGCGACGTGGCCGCGGAGCTCCCCGGGGTTCTTCAGGCGGCGGACGGCGTCCTTGTCCAGCGAGTGGCGCTTCGCGACGGACTTGACGTCGGCGAGCTGGTCGAGGTGCGCGAGGAGGTACTCGGCGGAGCCCGGCTGGAGGCAGACGAGCCATCCGACGCGGGCGGCGAAGTCCTCGGCCTCGGTGGCGGCGCCGACCTCGGCGACCTGGAGGCGGCCGGCCTTCTCGAGGAGGGGGTCGGTGGCCCAGCGGTCGACGAGGTAGCGCTGGGCCGGCGTCCCCTGCCCTGCGCCGACGGCCCGGTAGGCGTCCTCGGCGACGCTGCAGAGGACGCCGTGGAGCTCGGCGAAGTCGGCGTAGGGGAGCCCGAAGTCGCGGATGGCGAACGCCTCGCGGAGGTCGAAGAAGGTGTAGAGCCCGTCCGGCGCCTCCGTGAAGGGGAGCCGCGACGCGACCAGCTCGCGGTACAGCTGCGAGCTGTAGACGTCGCCGATGACCTCGCTGACGGAGCTGATGGCGAAGTCGTTCCGGGCGAGGAGGGCGCGGAGGACGCGGTTCTTGACGAGCGCGTGGCGGGCCGGGTCGGCGCCCTTCAGCTTGAGGAGCTCGACTAGGTACTTCTCGCCCTTGGCGGCCTCCCGGGGGGCGTGCTCGCGGAGGCGCTCGACCAGCGGGGCGTCGTGCGAGAGGAGCGAGGCGACGGTGCGGACGACGACGAGCCAGAGGACGCCGTCGAGGTGGAGGCGGTCGCCCTGGGCCGAGGCCCGGACGAGGAGATCGGTCAGGGTCCGGACGTAGGGATCGCCGCGGAGCTGGTCGGCCCCGAGGGCCTCGACGTCCTCGACGTGGTCCGGATCGGCGAGGCAGCGGCCGAGCTCGCTGACGACGAGCCGGTGCAGGTCGGCGACGAGCCCCTTGCCGCGGACGACGGGGTAGCCGAGCAGGGCCCGGTGCCGGGTCGTGTCCATGAACTCGACGTAGCCGAGCGGGGGCAGGGACCGGGCGAGGTCGGGGAGGAGCTCGTGCAGCGAGCCGGTCCCGACGACGAACCGGCAACGCTGGACCACCGCCTCCAGGCTGTCCGTGTAGTGCATCGGCGTTCAGGTTACTCGGTCGCGGGGGCTTCCTGCTGCGGGGGCGGCGCCGGGGGGTCCTCCGGGGGGGCCTCCGGGGCGTCCTCGGGGTCGTCGACGAGGATGAGCTCGAGCATCTTGACCTCGCCGGGGCGGACGTCGGCGGGGAGCTGCAGCAGCGGGAGCCGGACGGGGACGGGGCGGGTGAACACGACGGGGTACGGGAGGACGCGGGCCCCCTTCCGGTCGACCTGGTAGACGAGCGGGTAGGAGACCTCGAAGGCGTCGCCGTCGTGCTCGCCGAAGTCCTGGGCGGTGACCACGCCGGCGAGGCACTCGGCGAGGACCGGGGGGGCCGAGCCGACCTCGACGAAGACCTCGGTCGCCTTGCCGTCGCGGCCGATCTCGAAGGTGACGCCTGCGTCCGAGGCGTCGATGCCGGTGCGGGCGTGGTCGCGGAAGCAGAAGAAGAAGGGCTCGGTGGCGGCGTGGAGGACGTCGCGGACCTCGTCCGAGTCGAGGTAGCGGTCGGTGGGGGTGCCGGGGGCGTTCAGGGAGTCGTTGGGGCTGCCCTGGGCGGCGACCCGGGACGGGGCGGCGGCGACGGCGGCGACGGCGACGACGACGGCGACGGCGAGGGCGATGGGGGGGGCGGGCCTCACCGGTCGTCTCTCCAGAGGCCGCCGGACAGCTCGACGTGCAGCTCGATCTCGCCGCGCAGGGCGCCGCCCTCCCGCTCGGAGCGGACGGTCCGGTCCCACGTCGCCTCCCAGGTGTGGCTGACGAGGGGGCGGCCGCCGGCGACGGGGGCGCCGACGACGAGGGTGCCGCTCAGGGTGCCGGTGCCGTCCAGGGCCATGGGGCGGGCG
The DNA here is from genome assembly GCA_964344575.1 of uncultured Rickettsiales bacterium. GTDB lineage: Bacteria > Myxococcota_A > UBA796 > UBA9615 > UBA9615 > JAAESI01. The sequence goes on from CAYFOA010000049.1 coordinate 36,053, forward strand.
GGGTGCTGGTCGCGGGACGCCTCGCGGAGGTCGGCGGTGTAGGTCATGGCGACGCAGCGCCGGCAGCTGTCGGGGGCGTCGGCGGGGGAGAAGGCGACGACGTGGTCGACGACCCGCTCGAGGCTGGGGTCGACGTTCCAGCGGACCCGGAACGTGGAGCCGAGGGGGTCGCTCTTGGGGGCGTGGGCGGGGAGGCGGAAGACCTGCAGCAGGAGGGGCTCGACGACGAGGTCGGCCCCGCGGGCGGCGCCGCTGAACCAGGCCCAGCCGAAGGAGTCGAGGATCTCCCCGCTGCCCAGGACGCGGAGGGAGACGGACTTGCCCTCGAGGACGCCGAGATCGACGGGGGCGGGGGCGTCCGCACCGCGGGCGATGGTCCCTTCGACGTCGACGAGGCGGCTGATGAGGCCGAGCGAGGAGTCGCGGAAGACGCGCCCGACGTAGCGCTCGAGGCGTCCGGAGACCGCGGTGGAGACGTCGTCGAGCCGTTCGGTGAGCGAAGCGACGTCGTAGGCGTCGGCCTCGGGGGGGAGGCGGGTCAGCTCGGTGGTGACGCGCTGGGCGACCTCGAAGCGGAAGGACTCGAGGGTGTCCTGGGGGAGGTGGTAGCGGAGGGAGCGGCGACCCGCGGCGTCGGCGACGGTGGCGGCGGCGAGGACGGCGGCGGCGAGGAGGAGGGCGGCGGCGGCGGCGGCTCGGGGGGAGGGACGGGGGGCGGACACCGGAGCGGCGATATAGCATCCGTAACAGCCCGTCGCCCGGGCGCGCGAGGTATTGTTTCAAAGGACACAGCGGCTGCCCGATTCTGACGCAACGCGGAGAAACCCTTTGGACCTCGGAGGGTTCGCCGCCTGGCCACAGGAGACTCCACAGAGTTGTCCACAGGAACCGTGAACATCGCGTCGGGGGCCGTGATCCTGGCGGCCGGTCGAGGCCACCGGATGGGGCGGAACAAGGCGCTGCTGCCGTGGGGTGACCGGACGCTGGTGGAGGCGTGGGTGGCGCGCTTCCGGGAGTCGGGGGTGCGCCGCGTGATCGCGGTGGTGGGGGCGGACGCGGAGATGATCGAGGCGACGGTGGGGCCGGAGCTCGGGATCGAGTGGGCGCGGAACCCGGAGCCGGACACGACGGGGCCGCGGGAGAGCTTCCTGTTGGGGCTGGACCGGCTGGGGGCGGACGCGCCGGTGTGGTTCGTGCCGGTGGACACCCCGGTGGTGAACGCGTCGGTGCTGCGGCGGATGCGGCGGGCGTGGCGGGCGGCGGTCGAGGCGGATCCGGAGGGGCCGGGGCCGCTGGTGGCGCTGCCGTCGTACCGGCGCCAGAGCGGTCATCCGGTGCTGGCGGGGACGTCGTTCATCAAGCACCTGTACGAGGGGGAGCGGGGCGACCGGATCGACGCGGTGCTGGCGTGGGCGACGCGGCGGCAGCTGATCGTGGAGGTGGACGACGTCCGGGTGGTGGGGAACATGAACCGGCCGCGGGACTACGAGGCGTTCGCGCCGCCGGCGGGGGAGCGGTGGGACTGGTCGGAGGAGGCGGTGCCGCCGGAGGAGGGGGACGGGGTGGCGACGCTGGATCTGCAGACGACGAGCCCGGGGCTGAAGGCGGCGGGCGGGAGCCCGGCGGAGGTGAGCGGGGACGCGGAGGTGACGTTCGACCCGGAGCGGACGCTGGAGCCGGAGGCGGTGGAGGGGGAGCCGGGAGAGGCCGGCGGGGGCGAGTAGCGCCGGAGGGACACAAATCGGGGGAGGTCGACGACCTCGGCGGGGTTGTGCCCTCCAGACCGGACACAAGTCGGGGCAGGTCGACGACCTCGGCGGGGTTGTGCCCTCCAGAGCGGACACAAGTCGGGGCAGGTCGGCGACCTCGGCGGGGTTGTGACGTCGGCGCCCGAGTGTCTTGTCAGCCGGCGGCGGCGACGAGGGCTCGGGCTCGGGCGGGGTCGACGGGAGCGGTGGTGACGCCGCCCTGCTTGACGGACGTGCCGACGATGGCGCCGGCGGCGACCTCGAGGATCGCGGCGACCGTGGTCTCGGACACACCCGATCCGACGAGGACGCGGGCGCGGCCCACGGCGGCGGCGACGTCGGCGAGGGCGCTCGCGTCCACGGCCGTGCCGGTGGCCGCGCCCGACACGATGACCGCGTCGGCGCCGCCGCGCTCGACCAGCTCGAGCGCCTCCTCCGCCACCGGTCGGGGGACGCCCAACGGGGTCGAGTGCTTGACGGCGACGTCGGCCCAGACAGCGACGCGGTCCGCGCCCCACGCGGACCGTGCGCGGAGGGTGTTCGCGGCGTCCCCTTCGATGACCCCCTGGTCGGTCACGCGGGCGCCGGCGTGGACGTTGACGCGGATCGCCGACGCGCCCGTCGCGGCCGCGATCCCCAGGGCGGCGCGGGCGTCGTTCCGGAGGACGTTGACAGCGACGGGGACGGCGCGATCCGTGGCCTCGAGGACGACCGCGACCGCGCGCGTGAGGGCGGCGACGGTGACGGGCGGCACGGCGTCCTTGAAGAAGGGGACGTCCCCGAAGTTCTCGACCACCAGGCCGTCGAACCCGGCGGCGACGAGCAAGGCGGCGTCGGAGGTGGCGCGGGCGAGCACCTCGTCCATCGGCCGGGCGCCGGGGCTCCCGGGGAGCGGCAGGAGGTGGACCATGCCGCTGAGGCGAGGTGGTGCGGGCCGCATCGGTTGGGTATAGCAGGCCCATGGCCGACGACCCCCGCGCGGACGACGGACAGGCAAGCCGCGAGGACGCGGACTCCCCCGGGGACGCCGAACCGGCTTCGGGCGACGTCCCGCTCGCGCCCGCCGACGACCCGGTCAGCGCCGGGGACGGGGCGCCCTCGCCCGTGGACACCGCGCGGGACCTGCGCTGGCGCGCGGTGCGGGACATCGTCCTCGACCCGATCGCAATCCTCGGCACGGCGGTCGTCGCGTGGGCGCTCGTCCGGACGGGGGTCGCGGGGACGCTGACGGGGCTGCTGGCGCTGACCGCGATCGCGACCCGCACGGCCGACGACCTCCTCTTCCGCCGCCCCGACGGCGACCTCCTCCGCGTCCACCCGCTCGGCGACGAGGGCTTCGGCGCGGTCCGCCAGGCCGAGCTGGGCTGGTGGATGCACCCGGTCCGGATCCTCGCCGCGGCCTGCGCGTGGTCCGCGGCCGGCCCCTGGGTGGCGGCGTTGACGTGGTACGTGGGCGCGATGGCGCCCCGGCTGGGGATGCGGCTCGCGCTCGCCGGTCGCCGCGTCCTCGGCGCCCGGTTCGGAGTGTGGATCTGGATCCCCGCGGCCGTCAGCCTCGCGGCCGACGTGTTCGGGGCCGGCGCGGTTCCCGGGACCGGAGCCTCCGCCGCCGCGGCGGCCGACGGCGTCGGCGCGGGGTCCGGGTTCGGCGGGGCGGCGTGGTCGGCGTGGGCGGTGCCGCTGGCGTTCTGGGGGCTTGCGGCGGTGAGCGGCGTGGGCCTGCGTCGCGCCTTCGTCGAGCAGTTCCCGCAGCTCGCCTCGGACGCCGCGACCGCCCCTCGGGCCCGCGGCCGCCGCGCCTGGCAGGTGCTCTACGCGGGCACCCTCCCCTTCGTCTGGGAGTCCCATCGCGTGCGACTCGTGCGGGACGCGCTCCTGACGTTCCGCGGGCAGGACCCCCAGGGGCTGATCCTCCTGACGCTGGCGCCGCTCTCGTGCCTCGTGCTCGTCGGGGAGCTGGAGGCGCTGCCGTCGGCGGCGGCGCTGACGTGGCGGACGCTGACGTGCGCGGCGCTCGGCGGGGCGGCGGTGGCGTACGCGGTCGGTCCGGGGCTGCACCGCCTCCGGATTGGGACGATGGCGTGGGAGCGGACGGCCCCGAGTCCCGGGGCGGGGGCGCTGACGTCGGCGTTGTGGTGGGGGATGGGGTTGGCGCTGCTGCATGGCTGCGCGACCCTCGCGACGGTGATGTTCGCCCACGACCAGCGGTACCTCCACGAGGCGTCGGCGCTGGCGCTGCCGGTGCTCGGGCTGGAGGCGGCGATGGCGCACCACGTGGTCACGCAGACGTTCGCGACGCAGTCGGGCCGCCGCATCCTCGGCGAGGGGACGCTGGTGCTGTCGCTGCCGGTCGTGGCGGTCGTGGTCGCGCTCGCGGGGCTGTTCGTGCCCCCGCTCGTCCTCGCCTACTTCGTGATCACGGCGGGGCTGACCGCCGCCGCGGCGAAGCGGTACGAGGCGGTCGAGGTGACCTGGTGACCGGCGTCCCCCCACGCGACGGCGACCGCTCTCGCGCACACCCCACGGAAGGGCGGCGATGGAGGTGGGTCCGATGATCCGGGTCGAGGGAGTGCGGAAGGCCTACGGGGACGTCGTCGCGCTGGACGGCGTGAGCCTGGAGGTCCGCCCCGGCGAGGTGTTCGGGCTGCTGGGCGCGAACGGGTCGGGGAAGACGACGCTGAACCGGTGCCTGGCGACGCTGATCCGGCCGGACGCGGGGACGATCGAGGTGGCGGGGTGCGACGTCGCGAAGGACCCCCAGGGCGTCCGGCGCGCGCTGGGGTACCTCGCGGAGCGCCCGACGACGGTGCCGACGCTGTCGGGGCGGGAGTTCCTGGCGTTCGTGGGGGGGCTGCGGGGGCTGCCGGCGCCGGTGGTGCGGGAGCGCTCGGAGCGGTGGCTGGACCTGTTCGAGCTGGCGGACGCGGCGGACCAGCGGGTGCGCGGGTACAGCCAGGGGATGACGCGGAAGATCGCGCTGGCTGCGGCGCTTATCGGGGACCCGTCGGTGGTCCTGCTGGACGAGCCCACCAACGGCCTCGACCCCCCGTCGGTGTGGCTGTTCCGCCAGGTGATCGCCCGGCTCCGCGAGGAGGGGCGGACGGTGCTGCTGTCGTCGCACGTGCTCCCCGTGGTGCAGCAGGCGTGCGACCGGGTGGGCGTGCTGGCGGACGGCAAGGTGGCCGCGGCGGGGAGGATCGCCGAGCTCCGCGAGCGGGCCGGCAAGCCGGACGCGGACCTCGAGGAGCTGTTCCTGCACTTCACGGGCCTGGACCGGCCGATGCTCGAGAGGTTGGCCGACGCGGGGCTCAGCTGAGCCCGTCGTATTCGCGGGGGAGAGGGTCCGAGCTCCGAGATCGGTTGGGTCCTC
>CAYFOA010000050.1:0-40984 GCA_964344575.1 uncultured Rickettsiales bacterium
GCCGGCGCCCGAGCCTTCGCCGGCCGCCGCGTCCGAGCCGGCGGCGAGCGACCCCGGGCCGATCTTCCAGCCCCCGCCGTGGGCGCGTGAGTCGACCCCGGGGGTCCGCGCCGAGCCCGCCCCCGACCCGACGCCTGCTCCCGTTCGCGCCGAGCCCCCGGCGCCGGCCGAGCCCGCCGCCGAGGACGGCCCCCCCGATCCGGCGTTCACCGTCCAGGTGACGATCGACTCCCGCCCCAAGGGGGCCCGCCTGACGGTCCGGGGTTCCTCGGTGGGGCGCGCGCCGCAGACGATCTGGGGGAAGCCGGGGGAGATCCTGGAGATCAGCGCGGCGCTGGACGGCTACCTCAAGACGACGCGCATGCTCCGGGTCGCCGAGGGAGACGACCGCGCCCTCATCGAGCTCAGCCCCGAGCCGTCCGCCGCCGACGGCGCCGAGCCGGACCTCGGCAAGCTCACCGTCACGTCGAACCCCTGGGCCTACGTCACCGTCGACGGCCGGCAGCTCGGCCGGGTCACCCCCGTCACCCTCGACCTGACCCCCGGCCGGCACACCGTCGTGCTCGACAACCCCGACGTCGGCTGGTCCGAGGCGCGCACCGTCACGATCGAGGGGGGCAAGACCCTCCGCCTCGACGTCAAGCGCTGACCGGAGCTAGGGCAGCACCCCCACCAGCGCGTCCATCACGCGCGGCCCCTCGTCGCGGACGTCGCCGCTCTGCTCGACGTGGAGGAACCGCCCCGACGCGGCGTCCGCGCCCGTCCCGCAAGGCTCCGCCGAGCCGTTGACGTAGCGCCCCTGCACGTTCGTCGGCCCGCACAGGTGCTCGTCGACGTTCGCGCCGTCGTAGTCGTTGCACGTCGTCACCAGCTCGTCGGGGAACTCGGCCGCCAGCGCGGCGGCGAAGGCCGCCACCAGCGAGTCCGCGTCCGCGTCGTCCGCGCTGCCGTCCGACAGCGAGACGCCCTCGCGCACCATCCCGTGGAGCGAGACGACGACGTCGTCTTCGTAGAGGTCCGCGAACAGCTCGTGGGCGACCTGGTAGACGCTGTCGCTGACGTGGGCCATGTCGGACTCGCGGTAGGGGAGGGAGTCGCCGCCGCAGACGCCGGTGACGCCGTCGCAGTCCGACGCGGCCGTGTTGGCGCACCGGTGCGTGCCCGTGCTGATGAGGGCGCGGGCGTGCAGGCGGCCGAACGCGTCGACGCCCTCCTCCAGCGTGCCGGCCTCGAAGTTCGCGTGGGGGACGCCCACGATGAGGGGCTCGGCGTCGACGGCGCGCCAGGCGAAGAGGGCGCGTCCCGAGCCGGCCGTCGCGGGCCGCCACAGCGCCGTGCCGGCCTCGTCGCCGGAGCCGCCGCACAGCTCGTAGTCGACGACCGCGACCTCCGCGGTGGCCTGGGCGGCGTTGCCCGAGGTCAGCGCCTCGACCGACGCCGCCACCGCCTCCAGCGTGTCCTCGCTGGGGACGAGGTAGCCGTCCGAGGCGACGCTGGGGGGCGCGATCTCGTCGTCCGTGAAGGCGGCCAGCACGCTCCCCTCGCAGGCCGGCAGGTCGGCGGTGGGGTCGTCGTCGTCGTCGTTGCCGCCGACGCTGTCGTCGTCGTCGCCGTCGTCGTCGTCGTCGGGGACGTCGAGGCAGGAGCAGTCGCAGCCTTCGCCGCCCTCCCCCTCGGCGCAGTTGAACGACGGCGCGACGAGGACGAGCAGCAGCAGGCCGCGGAACATCCAGAGGCGAGAGTCGACGGACATGCTCATGCGCTCCTCATCGGACGTCCTCGCGCGTCCCGCAGGGTCGTAACTAGCCCGCCCAGCGCGGCTTGGGGACCGAGAAGTCGAACCCGAACTGCCCGACGATGCGGAACTCGGGGGTCCCCACCGCGGCGCTCAGCCCGCCCCCGCCGGCCACCTGGACGCGCATCCCGAAGGGTGCCCGGTAGCGGACGCCGACCAGGATCTCGGCCGGGATGGGGACCGCCGCCGCGTCCTCGCCGTCGTCCGCCGACGCCCCCACGGGGGCCGCCCCGTAGGCCACCACCATGGCCTCGAGGTCGTCCACCCCGAGGCGCTGCGAGGCCGCGAACCCGAACCGGATCCGGGTCCCCACGGGCGCGTCGCCGAGCTCGCCGGGGGCGCGGATCTGCATGCCGATGTTGCCGCCCACGCGCAGCCCGAAGGGGGCCGTGTAGTCGATCACGAGCCGGGGCTCGCCGCGGGGGAGGCGGACGCCGTCGAGGCCGTCCTCGGAGCCCGTCGGGAGCCACAGCGTGCCGCCCACGCCGACCCCGAAGCCGCTCGTCTTCGACCGCCCGTCGGGGCCGCCGAGGGCGCGGATGAGGTCGAAGTCGAAGTGCAGCCGGAGGTCGCCGAGGGTGTGCGCGGACAGCTCCTCCGGCGTACGCCCCGCCCAGCCGTAGGCCGGTGTCCCGATGGTCGAGCTCCACGGCAACGCGACGGCGAACTGGCCCCAGTCGAGGTAGCCGAAGCCGAAGAGGAACTCGCCCCGGATGCGGCCCGCGACGAGGTCGATGTCGGGGCGCGCGTCGCCCTCGTCGAGCGTGGCCGCGACCAGGGGGCGGTGCGCGTACCAGCCCCACACCTCGGCGACGTGCGTCCGGCCGGGGAGGACCTGGGACGCGGGCTGGTTGAGGGTCCCCTGGCCGGACAGGCGGGCCTCGAACTGCTCCAGCTGGAAGCCGATGTCCTCGGCGGACGCGGGGGCCGCGACGAGGACCGCGAGGGCCACCACGAGGGGGACGAGGACGGCCGCGCCGCGGCGGCGTCGCCGGAGCCCCAGCCCGGCGCCGAGGACGACGAGCATCCCGAGCGCGCCTGCGCCCCCGCCGCCGGCGACGCTGCTGCTGCAGTTGACGCCCGCGCCGCCGCCGGCGGCGAGGTCGCCGCGGTCGTCGCGCGGGTCGCAGCCGTCGCCGACCCCGTCGAAGTCGACGTCGCCCTGGTCGCCGTTCGCCACGGTGGGGCAGTTGTCGTCGGCGTTGGCGACCCCGTCGCCGTCGCTGTCGTCCGCCTCGGTGGGGTCGCCGCCGATGGCCAGCTCGTCGCCGTCGCCGACCCCGTCGCCGTCCGTGTCGCCGTTCAGGGGGTCGGTGCCGAGGTCGAGCTCGTCGGCGTCCGCGAGGCCGTCGTCGTCGCTGTCCGGATCCGTCGGGTCGGTCCCCGCGGCCTCCTCGTCGGCGTTGCTCAGGCCGTCGCCGTCGGCGTCGCCGTCGGGGCCGTCTTCGTCGTCGTAGTCCACGTAGTCGGGGACGCCGTCGCCGTCGGAGTCGCCGTCGCCCTCCTCGGCGTCGGGCACGCCGTCGTTGTCGGAGTCGGGGTCGAGGTAGTCCGCGACGCCGTCGCCGTCGGAGTCGCCGGTGCCCTCCACTTCGTCGGGGATGCCATCGCCGTCGGAGTCCTCGTCCAGCCAGTCGCCGCCGCCCCCGCCGTCGGTGTCGGCCTCGCCCTCGACCTCGTCGGGGATGCCGTCGCCGTCGCTGTCGGTGTCGAGGTAGTCGGCGATGCCGTCGTCGTCGGTGTCTCCCGCGCCCTCGACCTCGTCGTCGATGCCGTCGTCGTCGGAGTCCGTGTCGAGGAAGTCGGGGTCGCCGTCGCCGTCGCTGTCGTGCTGCCCCTCGTCCTCGTCGGGCAGCCCGTCGCCGTCGGAGTCGAGGTCGGACGTGTTGGGGACGCCGTCCCCGTCGAAGTCGCCGTCGCCCTCGACGTCGTCGTCGATGCCGTCGCCGTCGTCGTCGGTGTCGCCGGTGTTGCAGGCCCCGTCGCCATCGGGGTCGTCGCCGTCGTTCGACGGGTCGAAGGTGCCGGTGAGGCAGTCGTCGCACCCGTCGAAGTCGTCGTCGGCGCACAGGAACGGGTCGAGCCGGTCCACGTCGACGACGTCGTCCACGCCGTCGTCGTCGCTGTCGGGGTCGAGGTAGTCGAGGATTTCGTCCTCGTCGGAGTCGACCGCCCCCTCCTCGGCGTCGGGGTAGCCGTCGTCGTCGCTGTCGGGGTCGACGGGGTCGAACAGCCCGTCGCCGTCGCTGTCGATCTCCGTCTCGAACTCGTCGGAGAGGCCGTCCCCGTCGCTGTCGAGGTCGAGGTGGTTGGGGACGCCGTCGCCGTCGGGGTCGTCCGGCCAGCCGACCTCGCTGAGGGTCGGGATGCCGTCGGCGTCGTCGTCCACGTCGAGCACGTCGGGGGAGAGGTCGCCGTCGGTGTTGACGGGGTTGGCGGGGTCGGGCCCCACCTCGACGCCGTCGTCGACCCCGTCCCCGTCGCTGTCGGGGTTCTGCGGGTCCGTGTCGATGGCCTCCTCCTCGGCGTTGGTGAGGCCGTCGCCGTCGGCGTCCGCGTCAGGGCCGTCGGTGTCGTCGATGTCGTTGAAGTCGGGGATCCCGTCGCTGTCCGCGTCGCCCGCGCCGTCGGTCGGGTCGTCGACGCCGTTGCCGTCGCTGTCGTCGTCCAGGTAGCTGGGGACGAGGTCGCCGTCGGGGTCGACGTTCCCCTCCAGGGCGTCGCTCAAGCCGTCGTCGTCGGAGTCGTCGTCGAGGTAGTCGGGGGTCCCGTCGCCGTCGCTGTCGACGGGGTCGGTCGGGTCGACGCCCACCTCCACGCCGTCGCCGATGCCGTCGTCGTCGCTGTCGGGATCGCGGTAGTCGTCCAGCCCGTCGCCGTCGCTGTCCACCGGGTCGGTGGGGTCGTCGCCCGCCTCGACGTCGTCGCCGGCGCCGTCGCCGTCGGAGTCCTCCTCGAGGAAGTCGGGGGTGCCGTCGTCGTCCGCGTCGAGGGCGTCGGTGTTGGGGTCTGGGCCGGCCTCGACCTCGTCGGGGATGCCGTCGCCGTCGGAGTCGAGGTCGTCGACGTTGTCGATCCCGTCGCCGTCCACGTCCCCCGCGCCCTCGATGGCGTCGAAGATCCCGTCGCCGTCGGCGTCCGCGGCGTTCACGGTGACCGTCCACGCCTCGGTGTCCTCGTCGCCGTCGCCGTCATCGACCGTGAAGGAGACGTCGTGGGTCCCCTCCAGCGCCTGGTCGAACGTCGGCGTCCACTCGATGAGGCCCGTGGCCGGGTCCTGCGTCAGGCCGGAGGGGGCGTCCCCGAGGGCGAACGTGAGGACGTCGGTGGTGCCCGGATCGTCGATCACCGGCTGGTAGCTGTAGAGGTTGCCGTCGAAGCCCTCGGTCGGGGCGGAGGACGTGATCTCGGGGGCCACGTTGACGATCGTGATCGACGTGGACGCCTCGTCCTCGCCGCTGTCGCCGTCGTCCACCGTCGCGGTGATCGTGAAGCTCCCCTCGTCGGCGTAGCTGTGGGTCGTGGCCGCGCCGAAGACGCCCGACGGGCCGCTCCCGAAGTCCCACTCGACGGTGAGCACGTCGTCGACGCCGGCGTCGGTGGGGGACACCGACAGGTCGATCGTCTCCCCCTCGTCGGCGGTCGCGGGCGCGGTGATGGCGCCGATGACGGGGTCGACGTTCAGGACCGTCACCAGCGCGGTGTCCGTGTCCGTGAGGCCCGAGTCGTCCGTCACCCGGAGCGTGACCGTGTAGCTGGTCTCGTCGGTGGTGGGGCAGTCCGTGTACAGCGGCCCCGTCCCCTCGTAGTTGCCGTCGCTGTCGCAGTCCCACTCGTACAGGACGATGCTGCCGTCGGCGTCGGTGCTGCCGAACCCGCCGAGGCTCAGCGTCGACCCCTCGTCGACCGTGTAGGGACCGGCCGCTTCGGCGACCGGGGGGCTGCCCGAGGCCCACGCGGAGCCGGCGAGAAGCGTGACGGCGGCAAATACTCCAAAAAATCGCATGCGGCGCTCCCGTGCGTCGAATCCTAGCGGGGGCCACCCGGGGGTGCGAGTGGACGGGGCACATGGGACCAAGGCAGCATCGCGGCATGCGCGCGCTCGTCCTCGCCCTCGTCCCGATCACCCTGCTCGGCTGCCGCACGTTCGACGCGTCCACCGACTTCGACCCCGCCGTCGACGCGCTCGCGTTCGAGAACTTCGGCGAAGTGGCGGGCCCGGCGCTGGTCGGGTCGACGCAGATGATCGAGCTCTTCGGCGCGGACGCGGCGTGCCACGACGGGACCGTGACGCTGACGGGCTGCACCCTCCTCCCCGAGGCCGAGCAGTGGCAGCTTCAGGTCAACCACGCGCTCGGGGGCGGCCGCTGCGACGGCTTCGCGACGTACGCGCAGCTGGCCGACGGCGACCTCGACGGCCTCCTCCTGGACGACGCGCTGGGGCGGGCGATCGCGCGCGACGCGGCGTCCCAGTTCACCGCGGACGTCCGGCAGGCGACCGAGGCCGTGTCGGCGTTCGACGCCGCCAACCGCCTCCTCGAGGAGCTGTCCGACGGGGACATCGGCTCCCGCATCGGCATCGTCCGGACCGTGGACGGCGCCCCCGCCGGCGGCCACGCGCTCGTCCCCTACGGACTGGAGCAGCAGGGCGACGGCACCGTCGACGTCCTCGTCTACGACCCCAACCACCCCGGCGACGAGCGCCGCCTGAACATCGACCGCGCGGAGGACACGTGGTCCTACCTCGCCTCGACCACGCCCAACGACGCGACCGCCGACTACAGCGGGTCGGTGGTGCGGATGACGTCCGCGACGGCGCGGACCGGCGAGCACGCCTGCCCGTGGTGCGACACCGACGAGTGGGGAACGACCGTGATCGCGGGCGGCCCGGGCGCGGCGACGGTCTCCGACTGCACCGACGGTGCGGGCGCCCTGGGCGCGTCCGCGGACGGCTTCGTGTGGTCCTCGGCCCTCGGCGCCGCGGCCCCCTCGTTCAGCGGCCTGTGGTCCGACGCCGCGCCCCTGTCCTTCGATCTCGAGGCCGCCGCGGGCGACGTCTGCGTGGACTTCGCGGGCCGCGCGGCCGGGCTCGGGGAGACGGACGACCTGGCGATCTCCGTGTTGCGCCCGGGCCGCTCCGTGGCGGCCGTCAGCGGCGCTGCCCAGGAGGCGGCGTGGACGCTCCAGGCGGCGGCCGACGGGCGCTCCGCGACGCTCACCACGGGGGCGACGTGGGCCGGCTTCCTCACCGCCGGCGCGCAGGTCGCCGAGGACCTCCACGTCACCGCGAAGGTCGACGTCGGCACGGTCGAGGGCGGCCAGACCCTGACGGTCTCCATCGCGGAGGAGACGGGCGACGTGGTCGTGACGCTGACCGCCGAGGAGGCCCAGACGGTACGCGCCGAGATCGTCCGTGTGGCCGCCGGCGACCGCGACGAGTACGTCGGCGTGCTCGACGGCCTCGACGCCGGCGCCGAGCTGACGTTCGCGGTCTCCGGGTGGGCGAACGACGGCGACGTGATGACGATCGCCGCGGACTACGACGGCGACGGCACGTCCGACGCGACCTTCGAGGCGGACGACTGCGACGACCCGCTCGCCTGCGAGCCCCTCTTCGGCGGCGACGGCGACTTCGTGGCGGACGACGCGGACGTCTGCCCCCGCCACTTCGACCCCGGCCAGGAGGACCAGGACGGCGACGGCGTGGGCGACGCCTGCGACCCCTGCCCGGCGGACCCGACCTGCTCCTGCGCGGCGGGCTCGTGGGACGACGACGGCGACAACGAGACGGCCTGCGTCCCCTGCGAAGCGGGCGAGTACTGCGCCGGCGGCAGCGAGGAGCCGGTCGCCTGCGAGGACGCCACGTTCGACCACGACGCCGACCCCGCCACCGCCTGCCGCGCCTGCGACGACGGCTTCAGCAGCGACGACGGCCTGACCTGCGAGTAGGGGGCCCACGGCCCGCGGTAGGCTGGGTCCGGGAGGGCCCATGTCCCGTACTCTGCTCCTCGTCTGCCTGCTGATCGCGGCTGCGCCGGCGGCGGCCGCCGAACCCGACGGGGGAGGCCCCGACGCGGCGCCCGAGGGCGCGTCCGAGGCCCCCCCCGAGGATGGGTCCGAGGCCGCGCCCGGGGCGGTCGAGGCCGCGTCCGATTCGCTCGCGGTGCCGCGCTGCTCCGATGGCGGCTTGATCGTGAGCGGCGCCGAGGGCGAGGTCGTCGTCCCGCTCCCCGGTCCCTGCCTCGGGCTCGCCTCCGCGGGCGCCGTGATCGCCGTCGCGGGGGGCGCCGCGGGCGCGTTCGTGGTGACCAGGGCCGGAGAGGGGCCGTCCGTCCAGGTCCTCCCCACGACGGGCGAGGTCCGGGCTGTCCGCTGGGTCGGGGATCTGCTCCTCCTGGACGAGGTGCTCCGCGCCCCCCGCCTCGTCGACCCCGGCGTGGCCGTCCCGGCCGGCGAGCTGCCCGCGCCCTCGGCCCCCTCGGTGGCCTCCGCGCCAACGCCGGCCGCGACCGCGGGGGAGGCCGGGGAGGATCCCGAGGAGGCGGCCTCCCGCGCTCGCCGCCGCGCCCTCGACGAGCGCATGCGCGGTCCCCAGGACAACCGCGGCCTGGCGTCGATCAAGGGGTCGCTGATGCCGGCGATCGGGGTCGGCCGGGACGGCGGCTTCCTGATGCTGGGACGCGTCAGCGCGGCCTGGATCGCCCCCATCCCCCTCCGCCTGGAGGCCGCCGTGACCCAGTCCCAACTGGTCGCCGTGGAGGGGGCGCCGACCTGGATGGGGGGCGCCGTCGAGGGGCTCGTCAGCCTGGACCTGCCGCCGTTCGAGATCGGGGTCAGCGGCGGCTACCAGCAGTTCGCGGGGTCGTACCGGGGCGGCGCGTTCGGCCAGTACCTGCGCGCGGGCTTCCGCGACGGCATCGTCTTCGACGTCCGCGTCCGGTGGGTGGTCGACGCCGAGACCCGCTTCGGCGCCCCGGACCCGGTCGGCTTCCTCGAGGGGTCGATGAAGGTCCCCCTCCACGACCTCTTCCGCTTCACCGCCGCGGGGGGCGGAGGCAGCGGGTTCGGGCTGGCGACGGTCGGGGTCGAGATCCGCGTCGTCGGCCAGGGCGGCCGGGGCACCCTCTACCTCAACCCCGCGCTCGGGGTGCAGTGGTCGACCTTCAGGGCCCCTTCGGAGGAGGACGTGGACCCCCTCTACCCCGACTACACACCCTCCGGCACCCGGTACTACTCGGTCATCGGACCGGGCGCGGGGATCAGCGTGGAGTGGCGGCCGTAGGCGCCGGGGCGAGGTCCCAGCGCCAGATCCCGGTGGTCTCCCGGGCGGGGTGGACCGTGAGGAAGCGGCGGTCGCGGGAGAGCCCCAGCCAGCCCGGGGTCGTGCCGTCGGGGAGCTGGTAGAGGAGCGCGGGCTCGCCGTCCGGCCAAGCGAACCGGTACACCGCGGTGCCCCGGGCGGCGACGACGGTGGCGTCGTCCAGCCAGCGGTACAGCCCGAAGTCGGAGGGCCCGGGGACGACCTCGCCGGTGGTGGGGTCCCAGGCGCCGACCCACCGCGCCCGCCCGCCGGGCGCCGCCCCCTCCAGGATCAGCCGGCCGTCCGGGGACCAGCTCGACGGGCGCGGCTTGATCTCCGAGGGTCGGTCGAAGATGGCGCGTTCGCGCGACGCTTCGGTGCCGTCGTCGTTCAGGCGGAGGACGACGACCTCGTCCTGGTGGTGGAGCGCGGTGGCGACGCGGCCGTCGCCGGCGATGGCGAGCGTGGACGTCTGCCCCCCGGGATCGACCGCGACGGGCGGGCCGCTGCCGTCCGCGGGGACCGTCCACAGCCCCCAGGTGCCGCCGCGGTTGGAGTAGAAGAGGATGCGCTCGTCGTCCAACCACCGGGGCATCCGGTCGCGGTGGGGGTCGTCGGTGAGCTTGCGCGCGCCGGAGCCGTCGGCCCGGCCCACGCGCACGTCCTCGACCCCGCGGACGGACTCGGTCCAGACCACCCTGTCGCCGCCCGGCGAAGGCTCCGACCAGAGCACGTTCCGACCCCCGCGGGTAACCCACGCCGGCTCCCCCGCGAGCGCTCCGTGGTCGTCGAGCGCGAGGAGCTGGACGTTCTCGTGCCAGATGGACGTGTCGAAGGCGATCCAGCGCCCGGCGCCGTCGATGTCGAGCTGCCCGGGGGTCGCCTCCAGCGTCCCCCCCAGCGACTGCGGTTCGCCCCCCGGGACCCCGGTCGCGGGATCGACCGCGATCCAGAACAGCCCCTCGCCGCCGCGGCGGTCGCTGAGGAAGTACAGCCCGCGGCCGTCCGGCGCCCACACCGGGTTCCAGTCGACTGCCTCGCCCGTGGTGAGAGGGGTCGCCCCGCCCGTGGCGACGTCCAGCGTCCAGGCGTTCCGCAGGCCCCCTTCGTCGACCGCCCAGTAGGCGATGCGGGCGCCGTCGGGAGACCACGCCGGCATGTTGGCGTCTCCCTCGTGCAAGACGGTCAGCTCGAGGGAGTCCAGGGTCACCAGCTTCAGCTTCGCCGGCCCGAGCTTGCCGGTGGGGCGGCCGATCGGCTCCGTCGAGAACGCGAGCCGCGTCCCGTCCGGCGAGAAGGCGGGGTGGAACCCCTCGGCGGAGACGCGGCGCGGGGTCGCCCCCGGGGTCGCCACCTCCAGCGTGTAGACCCCCCGGCGACCCCCGCCCGCGCCGAACGCGAGCGTCCGCCCGTCGGGGCTCCACCGCGGCGTCCCCGGCGCGACGATCTCGTCCCCCAGCTCGATCGCGGTCTCCTCGTCGGTGGCGAGGTCCTTGACCAGGAGCGTCCGCCGGCCCTCGACGATGCGGATGAACGCGAGCCGATTGCCGTCGGGGTGGAGCGCCGGCTCGCCTTCGGGCCAGCCCCCCGCGCTGAGCTGGACGGTCGTGGGGACGAGGGCCGGAGAGGTGGCGGGCGCGGGGGCCGCCTCGGTGGGCTCGTCGCCGCGCGGGAGGAACACCCACGCGGCGGCGGCCGCGACGAGCAGGAGGACGGCCCCGACCAGCGGGCGCGGGGGGCGCGGCGGGAGCGGCGGACGCGGCGGACGCGGCGGGCGCCACCGCGCTCCCTCCGGATCCGGCGCTTCCGGCCCCGCTCCCTCGAGGGAAGCCGCCCCGGCCAGCGCCTGCGACGACGACACCGCCGCGGTCGGCTCCAGCGCGCGCCCCGCCGACCGCGTCGCGAGGTGGTGCTCCACCCGCTCGGAGAGCGGCTGCCCGCGGCCGACGACCCGCCGCCGCAGCGCCCGCAGCTCCCCCCGGAGGGCGGCGGCGTCGGGGAACCGCTCGGCGGGGTCCCGGCGGAGGCAGCGGCGGACCAGGTCGGAGAGGCCGAGGACCACCCGGTCCAGCCCGTCGAGCTCGCCGCCGGGCACGATCCGCTCCTCGATCGAGAGCAGCCCCGCGACGACCGCCGTCACGCTCGGCTGGTCGTTGAACCGGCGCCCCGCGGCGAGCTCGAACAGCACCGTCCCCAGCGCGAACTGGTCCGAGCGCGCGTCGATGTCCTGCGCCAGCGCCTGCTCCGGCGACATCCACGGCGCCGAGCCCTTCGCCACCCCGGTCGCTGTCTTGCCGTCGGCGAGCGTCTCGGCGCGGGCGATGCCGAAGTCCATGAGCTTGACCTCGCCCCGCCGCCCGAAGAGGACATTGGACGGCTTGACGTCCCGGTGCACCAGCGCGAGGGGGGCGCCGTCGTCGTCCGTGAGGGTGTGGACGTAGTCGAGCGCGTCGGCCAGCGCGAGCCCGACCTCGAGCAGCTGCGCCGGCGCCAGCGGCCCCGACCGCGCCAGCAGCGCGCTCGCGTCGACGCCGTCGATCCACTCCATCGCCACGAAGGGCTCGCCGTCGACCTCGCCGAAGTCGTAGACGTCGACGATGTGAGGGTGCTTCAGCAGCCCGCCCACGCGGGCCTCGGTGACCTCGGCGCCGATCTTCAGCGCGAGCGTCTTGGCGAAGCCCGCGGGTCCGTCCAACCGCGCCTTGTAGACGACGGCCATGCCCCCCTCCCCGAGCCGGGAGAGGAGCACGTACCGTCCGAACTTCCGCGGGAGGACCTCGCTCAGGCCGCCGATTCTAGTAGCGGTAGAACTCGGGCTTGTAGGGCCCCTCGACCTTCGCGCCGATGTACTCGGCCTGCTCCGGGGTCAGCGTGTCGAGCTTGACGCCGAGCTTGCCGAGGTGCAGCCGGGCGACCTCCTCGTCGAGGATCTTCGGCAGCATGTAGACGCCGAGGTCCCACTCGTTGTTGAACAGCTCGATCTGGGCGAGCACCTGGTTCGTGAACGACGCGCTCATCACGAAGCTCGGGTGGCCCGTCGCGCAGCCCAGGTTCACCAGCCGGCCGCGGGCGAGGACGATCACCTGCTTGCCCTCGGGCCACTCGAAGATGTCGACCTGCGGCTTGACGTTGATCTCCGTGATGTCCTCGCGGTCCTCGAGGTACCTGATCTGGATCTCGCTGTCGAAGTGGCCGATGTTGCAGACGATCGCCTGGTCCTTCATCGCGTCCAGGTGGTCGCCCGTGATCACGTCGAAGCAGCCCGTGGCGGTGACGAAGATGTCGCCCTTGGGCGCCGCCTCGTTCATCGTCGTGACCTCGAACCCCTCCATCGCGGCCTGCAGGGCGATGATCGGGTCGACCTCGGTGACGATGACGCGCGCGCCGAGGCCCGCCATCGACTGCGCGCAGCCCTTGCCCACGCCGCCGTAGCCCGCGACCACGACGACCTTGCCCGCCACCATGATGTCGGTGGCCCGCTTGATGCCGTCGGCGAGGGACTCGCGGCAGCCGTACGTGTTGTCGAACTTCGACTTCGTGACGCTGTCGTTGACGTTGAACGCGGGGACCTTCAGCTCGCCCTTCTCCAGCATCTGGTAGAGCCGCAGCACGCCGGTCGTCGTCTCCTCGGAGATCCCCTTGATGCCGTCCAGCAGCTCCGGGTAGTCGTTGTGCACGATGGCGGTGAGGTCGCCGCCGTCGTCGAGGATCATGTTCATCGGCTCGTCGCCGAACGCCGCGATCTGCTCATGGATGCATCGGTCGTACTCCTCCTCCGTCTCGCCCTTCCACGCGAACACCGGCGTGCCCGTGGCGGCGATGGCGGCGGCGGCGTGGTCCTGCGTGCTGAAGATGTTGCACGACGTCCACGTCACGTACGCGCCGAGCGCCTGCAGCGTCTCGATGAGGACGGCCGTCTGGATCGTCATGTGGAGGCAGCCGGCGATGCGGGCGCCCTTCAGGGGCAGCGTGTCGGCGTACTTGGCGCGCAGCGCCATCAGGCCGGGCATCTCCTTCTCGGCCAGCGTGATCTCCTTGCGGCCCCACTCGGCGAGGGACAGGTCGGCGACCTTGAAGGCCGGGCGGGCGGACTCGACCGGCGTGGCGATCGGCTGGTTGGTGTGGGGGGTGGCCATGCTGTTCAGCTCCGGGTGGCGCGGGCGACGAACACGCCCAGGGCGCCGGGTTGGGGGGGAGGGATCGGCCGGACGTCGATCGACTCGAAGCCGTTCTGATCCAGCCAGTGGGAGACATCGTCGGGGGCCAGGCCGAGCCACTGGTCGGCCAGCGTGTCCCGCATCCACTCCTGGTCGTGGGGGAGGAAGTCCCCGATGAGGAGCGTGCCGCCGGGGCGGAGGACGCGGTGGATCTCCCCGAAGGCGCGGGCCGGCTCGGGGAGGTGGTGCAGGACCATGTTGGCGACGACCGCGTCGGCTTCGGCGTCCTGCAGGGGGAGGTGGGCGAGGTCGCCGAGGCGGAGGTCGATGTCGTGGAGGCCGTCCGCGGCGGCGCGGCGGCGGGCCTCGGCGAGCATCGACGGGGACGCGTCCACGCCGATGACGTTGGGGACGCGCCCGCGGAGCGACGGCAGGAGGCGGCCGCTGCCGGTGCCGAGGTCGACGACGGTGTCCGAGTCGGGGAGCTGCTCCAGCAGCAGGGGGAGGCAGTCCGGCGAGCCCAGCCACGCGGCGGCGGGGTCGGCGGGATCGACGTTCGCGAAGAACGACGCGGTCCGCTCCCGGCGGGCCTCCCACACGTCGGCGATGCGGATCCGGGTGTCTCCCTCGATCGCCGGCCCGTGCCGCTCCACCCAGTCCCGCAGGGCGGCGCCGGCGTCGGTCAGGTCCCGGCGCCACGCGTAGTAGACGGTGCGCCCCTCGCGGCGGCTGATGAGCAGCCCGGCGTCCACCAGGATCTTCAGGTTCCGGGAGATGGTGGACTGGCCCGCATCGACGACGTCGGTCAGCTCGCTGACGTTGAACGTCCCCAACGTCAGCACCCGCGCCAGCAGGAGCCGGCCCGGATCGGCGAGGGACTTCAGCAGCGTCGCGGCGCTCACGGGGGGCAAGATATATCGACAAATCTCGATATGTCGATAGCAATCGCAGGAATCCTCGGAATGCTAGGTTTTCGCGCGATGGGTCTCTGGGACTTCCTCAAGCTGGACGTGAGCGACTTCTTCACGACGTCGAAGACGCGCGAGAAGCGGCGTCAGTGCGCGTTCCACATCCGCAACGCGGAGGAGAAGTTCAAGACGGAGGCGTTCCTGGACGACGAGAACGCGTGGACGTCGTACTTCGACGAGCTCGCCAAGGCCATCGCCGCCGACACGTCCACCATCGAGGCCCGCTGGCTCCGCGCGCACGCGCTGAAGTACTGGTTCACGAACTACCGCTCCCGCTCGCAGCAGGACCCCCGGGACCTCGCCCGTTCGTGGGACCGGGACCTGAAGTTCCTGCTCACCAACTGGCCCGACGAGGACCCCGAGGGGATGAACCTCCGCGAGGCGCGGGAGCTGCGCGACGACTTCGCGCACCTCTGCCGCGGACTCGGCGTCGGGTGACCCGGGGCAACTACGACAGGCCGCAGATCACCCTCTCCCCGGGGCGCTACCGGGTCTACGGTTTCGTCCCCATGACGGGCCTGCACCTGGACAAGTGGATCGAGGTCACGCCGCACAACGCGGACGGCTGCTACGGTCCCGCGGACATCGAGATCGCGACGGCGATCCCGAACCTCGCCCGAATCGACGACGAACGCGGCGCGACCGTGTGGGAGGCCCGATGAGGAGAGCGCTCTGCGTGCTGCTCGGCGTCGCCTGCCTGAGCGGCTGCCCCACCCCCGAGGAGCGCGACGTCTCGGACGTCTCCCTCATCTTCGAGCCGGGCTCGACGGAGTCCTTCTTCTCGACCCCGTGGCCCAGCGACGCGCGCACCATCGAGGCCCGCCGGGCGGGCGGCGCGCACCCCGACCTGTGGGACTTCCCCAACCCCAACGACAACGACATCCTCAACGAGTACGCGGTGTTCGGCTCGACCGTGATCGAAGGGTTCGGGAAGAACTCGCCGACCTACTTCTGGTTCGACGGCCGCGTCGAGCTGCCCGCGTCGGAGCGCGTCACGGCGCGCGCGGCGGGGCGGTGCGAGGGGCCGGTCCGGATCGTCAACGTCGACCGCGACTCCCCCCGCTTCGGCCGCTGCCTCCCCGCCCGGTGGGACCGCGTCGACGAGGCGCTGGGCGACCCCTGGCTGGAGGACGACCTCGTCCGCGTGGCCCCCTGGTGGGGCTTCCCCCTGGACAGCGGCACGACCTACGCGGTCGTCCTGCTCGACGCGCAGGACCCGTCCGGCGCCTTCCTCCAGCCGCCCCCGGGGCTCCTCGCGCAGCCGCACCTCGCCGTGCTCGCGGACGTCCTCGAGGACACGACCTGGGTCGCGGCGGCGACGGTGTTCACGACGCAGGACGTCCTGAGCGAGATGCACGCGCTCGCGGACTTCGTCCTCACGGACTCCGACTACCCGGCGTGGAACGAGGACGAGGGGCTGACGCTGATCGACGAGGAGCACCCCGAGCACGACAACCAGTACGACCTCTACGACGGGGCGTACACGGCGTGGAACTTCCAACGCGGCGAGATCCCCTACGAGGCCGTCGGCGGCGGGTTCGTGTGGGACGACGACGGGCGGCCGGTGCCCCAGGTCGCCGAGCGGATCCCGATGGTGGTGGGGGCGCCGATCGCAGCCCACGAGCAGCCGGTGGAGGGGTGGCCGGTCATCCTCCACGCGCACGGCACCGGCGGCGACCGCTGGAGCCACCTGTCCGGCGGCAACCTCCGCCCCGGGCTCATGGCGGCGGCGCGCGGCTTCGTCTCCGTGGGCATCCCCCAGCCGTTCCACGGCGACCGCTGGCCCGACGGCAACAACGTCGCCGTCAGCCTCTACTCGTTCAACTACTTCAACCCCGAGTCGGGCGTGTCGACGTTCCGCCAGGGGGCCCTCGACACGATCGCGCTGGCCCGGTTCGTCCGCGAGGCGATGGCGGAGGGAGGCGCGATCGCGGAGGCGCACCCCGAGCTGAGGATCGACCCCGACCGGGTCTACTTCCTCGGCCACAGCCAGGGCGGGCTCACCGGCGGGTTGGCCATCCCGTTCGCCGAGGGGATCGACGGCTGGGCGCTGTCGGGGGCCGGCGGGGGGCTGAGCATGACGATCATGCAGCGCGAGGATCCGTTCGTGATCCGGGACGCGCTCCTGACCGGCATCGACGCGCCCGAGGGGACCATGCTGGACGAGATGCACCCCGTCGTCGGGATGGTGCAGTCGCTCGCGGAGCTGACGGACCCGATCAACTACGCGCCGTCGTGGGTGGCGCAGTCGACGGGCGAGCCGGTGTCGGTCCTGCTGACGGAGGGCCTGCACGACGCGCAGACGCCGGCCGACACCTCCGAGGCGCTGGCGACGGCGGGGCGGCTGCCGATCATCGCGGACCACTTCGAGCGCTACGTGGACGGGCTGCGGCTGCGGGATCTCGAGGTGCTGGACGACCCCTACGGCGGCAACCTGGAGCACCCCTCGGGGGTAGCGGTGACGACCGGGGTGGGCCAGTTCGACGACGACCACTGGGCGATCTTCAACGACATCGAGGCGGCGGCGCTGTGGTCGAACTTCCTCTACTCGATGGCGACGGACGGCGCGCCCGGGGAGCTCGGCGGCAGCTTCCCGTGACGGGATGACGGCGCCCGACTCGGTCTGCGCGGTCCGGCCGCGGGGGCCGCTCGATCTACACGCGACGCTGACCGAGCTGAGCGTCGGCCGCCGCGATCCGTCCTTCCGGTTCCTGGACCGCGGCGTCCTGTGGGCGTCGCGGACGCCGGACGGGCCGGTGACGCTGGAGATCCACGCGACGCCCGAGGTGGTGGAGGCGGCGGCGTGGGGCCCGGGGACGGACTTCGCGCTGGACCGGCTCCCCGCGCTGCTGGGCGAGGACGACGACTTCGACCCGATCGAGACGGACCACCCGCGGTTGCGAGACGCCCTCCGGAAGGCGCGCGGCCTCCGGCTGACCCGCGCCTGGGACGTGGCGGGTGCGTTGATCCCGACGGTCCTGCAGCAGCTCGTGACGGGCCGCGAGGCGGTCAACGCGTACCACCGCCTCTGCCGTCGCTACGGCGAGCCGGCCCCCGGGCCGCACGGGCTTCGGCTGCGCCCCGCGCCGGAGACGCTCCGCCGCGTCCCCTGGGAGCGCCTCTGCGGGCTGGGGGCGAGCCGCAAGATGGCGGAGACGATCCTCGAGATCGCCCGCGTCCCCGGCCGGATGGAGGAGATCCTGACGATGGACGCGGCGGCGGCCCGACGGCGCCTGACGGCGATCCGCGGCATCGGCCCGTGGACCGCGGCGTCGGTCATGGTCGGCTGCTTCGGCTTCCCCGACGAGGTCGTCCTCGGCGACTACCACCTCCCCAACACGGTGGCCTGGTTCTTCGAGCGCCGCCCCCGCGCCGACGACGACTACCTGGTGGCGGCCCTGGCCCCCTTCGCCGGCCAGCGCGGTCGCGTCAGCCGGATCATCGAACACTACGGCGAAGCGGCCCCGAAGTTCGGACCGAGGCATCGCATCCGCGAGCGCTGGTAGCAGGCCTGCTCCTGGAACCCGGGTCGACTCAGCACTCCGACGCGGGCGCCGGAGTCGGCTTCTGCCTGTCCCGACCAGTCAGCCGAGGGCAACAGAGCGGGCGAGTCGATCGGCTCCCGAGGATCGATCGCCGCGAGAGCCGCGGCGTCCTGCTCGCGAAGATCTCTCGCAACGTCAAGGGATCCTCGGCATCCAGACGGAGCCTACGACCGGCGGCACGCGCCCGTCCTCCCTAGTCGCAAAGGTTGTCGACGGCGGTCTTCAGGGCCTCGAAGTCGGCACCGCTGACGCCGGCGTTCTCCATCGCCTGGATCAGCTCGCCCATTCGCTTGCACTCGTCCTCCGTCGGTCCGCGCCCTTCGTCCTGGAGCGTTCGGATGAGGTCTTCGAGCTCTTGCCGCTCGGCGGCTCCGGCCGGTGGTGGCGTCGGAGTCCCACCCCCCGTGGTGCCGCCGCCGGTGGTGCCTCCCCCTCCGCTGAAGAAGACGACGTAGATGATGATGAGTAGGGCCAGGACGATGGCCAGCATGAGGACCAGCAGGAAGCCGCCATCTGCCATGAGGACCGGCTGCGGTGTCGGAACCAGCGCGGGAAAAAGAGTCATGTCCACCTCCTCTCGCGTTCTACCAGGGACGCGTCTGCCACAGCCCGGACAACGGTGGTAGAAGGCCCGCCGTGACGCCGCCGAAGCCCGAGGACATGACGTTCGAGGACGCGCTCGCCGAGCTCGAGTCCATCGTCTCCGGGCTCGAGCGGGGGGACGTCCCGCTGGAGGAGACGATCGCCCGGTTCGAGCGGGGGATGGCGCTCGCGCGGCGGTGCGAGGACCGGCTCGGGGAGGCGTCGGCGAAGGTGGCGCTGCTGCTGCGCGAGGGCGACCGCGTCGTCGAGGTCGACATGAAGTCCGGTGACGTGATCGGCGAGACGCACGATCCGGGCGAGGAGCTGCTCCCCGGCGCGGCCCCCGACGCCCCCGCGGCGCCGCCCGGAGCCCCGTTCCCCGACGACGATGACCTCCCTTTCTAGCTACCTGACCGACCGCCGCGCCGTCGTCGACGCCGCGCTGCACCGCTTCTTCCCCGCGCCCGAGCGCTGGCCGCAAGGGCTGTACGAGGCGGCCGCGTGGGCGCTCTTCGGCGGCGGCAAGCGGATGCGTCCGGTGCTCGCCCTGGCCGCCTTCGAGGCCGTCGGCGGGGGCGACGACCGGCCCGTCGACGCGGTCCTGCCCGCCGCCTGCGCCGTGGAGATGGTCCACACCTACAGCCTCGTCCACGACGACCTGCCGTGCATGGACGACGACGACGAGCGCCGCGGACGGCCCACCGTGCACGTCAAGTTCGGCGAAGCCCTCGCCCTGCTCGCGGGTGACGCGCTGCTGACCGAGGCCTTCCGCCTCGCCGCCGACCCGTCGGCCTACCGCCGCTCGGTGCCCGCCGGCGAGATCCTCGACGTGACGTCCGCGCTCGCCCGCGGCGCCGGCTGGCTCGGCATGGTCGGCGGCCAGTCCGTCGACCTCGGCTTCGAGCAGCCCGTCGACGACGAGTCCGCGCTGACGTTCCTCCACCGCCGCAAGACGGGCGAGCTGTTCCGGTTCTCGACGTGGGCGGGCGGACTGCTCGGGGGAGGCACGCCGCAGCAGGTGCGGGACCTGTCCGAGTACGGCGAGACGCTGGGGCTGGCGTTCCAGATCAGCGACGACGTCCTCGACGAGCTGCAGGACACCACCGAGCGGGGGGAGGACGCGTCGGACACGCCGTCGTTCCCCGCGCTGATCGGCATCGACGCCAGCCGCGAGCGGGCCGAGGCGCTGCTGGAGCGCTGCCACGAGCTGCTGTCGGGGTTCGACGAGCGGGCCGAGCCCCTCCGGAAGCTCGCCTGGTTCGCCGTCCACCGAGACCATTGAGCAAGGCGACGAAGAAGCGGATCGACGTGCTCCTCGTCGAGCGCGACCTCGCCGCGTCCCGCGATCGCGCCCAGCGGCTGATCATGGCCGGGCAGGTCCTCGTGGACGACGTCGTCGTCGACAAGGCGGGCACGAAGGTGCGCGACGACGCGGCGATCCGGCTGAGGACGCAGGACCACCCCTACGTCAGCCGCGGGGGGCTCAAGCTGGCCGGCGCGCTGGACGACTTCGGGCTCGACGTGGCCGGGATCCGGGCGCTGGACCTGGGCGCGTCCACGGGCGGCTTCACCGACTGCCTGCTGCAGCGCGGCGCCGCCCACGTCGTCGCCGTGGATGTCGGCACCAACCAGCTCGCCTGGAGGCTCCGCTCCGACGACCGCGTGACCTCCATCGAACAGACGGACGCGCGCGCGCTCACGCGTGAACAGCTCGGCGGGGCGGTCGACCTCGTCGTCGTCGACGCCTCCTTCATCAGCCTCCGCCTGCTCCTCCCCGCGATCGCGGCGCTGGTCGACCCGGGCACCCGCCTCGTCGCCCTGGTGAAGCCCCAGTTCGAGGTCGGCCGGGAGCACGTCGCGAAGGGGGGCGTGGTGAAGGACGAGGAGGCACGCGCGGCCGCGATCGACCGGGTCGTCGGGGAGGCGTCGGGGCTCGGCTTCGAGGTGGTCGATCGGGCCGACTCGCAGGTCGCCGGAGCGCGCTCCGGAAACCGCGAAGTGTTCGTCTTGGCTCGTTTTTTACCCGAGGGTGATCCGCAGCCCACGTGGTAGCGTCCGCACCGCTCTGGAGAGACCCATGCGTTACGCCCTCGTCCTGACCTCCGCCCTCGCCCTGCTGCTCTCCGCGTGCGGCGGCGACGTCCACCTCACCGGGCCCGACCTGCTCGAGGATGCGGAGGACGAGCACCCCGAGTTCGACAGCGCCACGCTGGCCGTCCACAGCCCGGTCTCCGCGGACATCCTCTTCCTCGAGGAGCCCGTGATGCTGGACGCCGAGATCCTCGACGAGGACGGCAACCCGATGGACTTCGACGAGATCGTGTGGGAGCTGAACGACGAGTTCGACCCGATCCACGTGGGCAGCTTCGGCGAGGTCGAGATCGACTGGGGCATCCACGAGTTCATCGTCACCGCGGACCTCCCCAACGGCGACCGGCTGCAGACCGTCATCGGCGGCGTCCGCGTCCAGGGCCGCCACAGCGGCATCTACTCGGGCAACTTCCAGATGAACATCGACGCCGAGTTCCAGGGCACGCCGGTCACGGCGTCGTGCCTCGGCGGCCTCGACTTCGTCATCGACATGAGCGGCGAGAACATCACGGGCGAGAACGGCGCCTGCACGATCAACCTGTTCGTGCTCGGCGAGTTCGACGTGAACTACGCCGTCGACGGCGCGGTGGGCGACGACGACGTCGAAGGCGACGTCCAGATCGACCTCGGCCTCTTCGACGTCCCCGTCGGTTGGGAAGGCGAGATCGACGAGGGCGAGATGTTCGCCGACTTCGCCGGGACGGCCATCCTCTTCGACTTCAACGGAGCCATCGAAGCGCACCGCGTCAGCCTCTACGTCGAGGAGTAGCAACCCGGGACGGAATTCGTCCCACCTGATCGCCAAAGTGGCTTCCCCGCCGGGCGCGCACCCCTGTTAGTCTCCGCGCCCTCGGCCCCAACCCCCTCGGGAAGCACATGGCGTTCGCAGTCAACAAGGTCATCCTCCTCGGCAACCTCGGCAGGGACCCGGAGCTGCGGTACACGCAGTCGGGCAAGGCCGTCGTGAAGTTCAGCCTCGCGACCTCGGACCGCGGGCGGGACGGCCAGGACCGGACCGAGTGGCACAACATCGTCGCCTGGGACAAGCTCGCCGAGCTCGCCAACCGGCTCTGCAGCAAGGGGATGAAGGTCTACGTCGAGGGCCGCCTGCAGACGCGCGAGTACACCGACAAGGACGGCAACCGCCGCCGGTCCACCGAGGTGGTCGCGCGCGAGATGGTCTTCCTCACCGAGACGCGGCCCGGCGGCCGGCGCGACGGCCCCCCGCACCCCGCGGACCACGGCGGCGGCGGCGGCGGCGGCGGCGGCGGCTGGGGCGGCAACAACGGGGGCGGCGGCGGCGGCGGCGGTCGTCCGCAGCAGCACCAGCAGCAGGCCCCCGCCCGCAGCGACGACATCCCGTACAGCGACGACGAAGACATCCCGTTCTAGGGCCGGCTGCTAAGGTCAGCCGTCGCATGCGCTCCTTGTCCCGTTTCCTGCTCGCGATCGCGCTCTGCGCGCCGATGCCGGCGTTCGCCCAGGGCGAGGAGGAGGACGTCGATCTCGACGAGTACGAGGACGAGCGCGCCGACACCGACCTCCGGCTCCCCGAGGAGATCACCGAGGACGACCTGACGCAGACGGTCCTGGTCGTCCCCCTCAAGGGCGAGACGGCCGAGTCGGCGGGCATCGGCATGCTGCTGGAGGGCTTCCTCCGCGGGGCCGTCGAGGACGAGGAGCGGTTCACCGTCGTCGGCCTCGAGGAGTGCCCGCTGGTCGAAGACGTCGACGCCGAGCTGTACTACGAGGGGTGCCCCGAGGGGGACGAGCTCGGCTGCCAGTTCGTGATCGGCGAGGTCGCCGGCGTGGACCGCGTGGTCAGCGGCCGCGTCACCGTCCTGGACGAGGACCGCTACTCCATCGCGATCACGATCCTGAACGTCCCCAACGCGGACCTCGAGTTCGAGTACGCGCTCAAGCTCGCCGAGGGCGAGGAGGAGCTCCTGCCGCGGACGGTCGTGCTCGCCCTGGACCGCCTCCGCCGCGAGGAGCTGCTCCGCCCCTACGAGGACGCGCTGGAGGCCGACGCGGCCCGGCGCGAGGCGATGCGCGAGGCGGAGACGGAGGAGGAGCGGCGGCTCGTCGCGCGGATGGAGTTCGAGGACGTCGACGCCGAGGAGCTGGCCCGCGCGGCCGAGGCGGCGCGGCCGATCGACACCGGGATCACCGCCGAGGAGATGGAGGAGATCAAGGAGTCCGAGGGCGTCGTCCGGGAGTGGGAGGAGATGGGGATCTCCGAGCGGCAGTACCTGTCGTACCGCAACTCCGGCCTCGACTTCGACAAGTGGCGCTGGCGCTGGGCGGGCCACCGGCTGCAGGTCCTGGGGAGCCTCAGCTTCGGCTTCGTCGGCGGCTCCACGGGGCTGCGGTACTACGGCGGGCACCTGCTCGACCCCAGCCTCCAGACGACGGTCGACTCGTACGGCTGGCAGTCCGTCGATCAGGGGCAGTCGTTCACGTTCGGGCTGTCCGGCGGTGTGGGGATCCTCCGCAACCTCGACATCGAGGCGGGCTTCTTCTGGGCGCGGTCGGTCGTGGCCGTCCGGCTCTTCAGCGGGGACACCCAGTGCCCCGAGCCGGGCGACCTGGAGTGCCCCGCCGACCAGCTCGTCCCCAGCGACGACAACCACCCCCCGGGCAACTGGTCGGAGCGGCAGGTCGACCTCTTCGGCGGCGAGGTGATGGTCCGCTTCTTCATCCTCACGATGCCGATCATCCGCCCCTCGGTGGCCGCCGGCATCGCGTGGATCAGCTACCCAAACCTCTTCGCGGAGGCCGAGACGGAGGGGCAGTCGGAGATCCCCGACGTGTTCCCCGCGTTCGACCGGCTGACCGACTTCGGCGTCCAGCTCGAGCCCGGCGTGCAGGTCGACCTCGGCAAGCACCTCGGCGTCTTCCTGCGCGTGCCGATCATGGTCGGCCTCAACCCCTCGCGGCAGGTCACCACGGCCGACGCGCCCGCCATCATCGACAACGCGGACGAGCCGCCCAACGCCCCGTTCGGGACGGTCCGGGTGGTCCTCGGGGTTCAGGGACGGTTCCTCGGGCTCCCCGTCCAGCCCAAGGTGGGAGGAGGGAACGATGTCCTCGAAGAGGATGACTAGAAGCCTGCTCGTCGCGCTCGCCCTGGCCGTCCTCGCGGTCGCGCCCGCGTGCACGGACGCCCAGAAGGAGCAGATGGCGGCCAACGCGGCGAAGCGCCAGCGGACGATGGCCGAGAAGCAGCTCAAGGAGCGCGCGTCGGAGTACTGGAACCTCGTCCGGTGGCGGACGTGGGACAACGCCGCCAGCTACCTCGAGGAGGACGCCGCCCAGCTCGCGTTCCTCCGCCGCCACACCGACGTGGGCGTCCCCGAGGGGCCGTCGCTGCAGGATCTCGAGGTGCAGTACGTGTTCGTCGGGACGGGCGCCGAGGAGGGCGAGATCCGGGTGACGTGGACGGAGGTGGTCGCCACCGAGGGGCGGGTCGCGGACAAGACGGTGACGCAGCGCTGGTACAAGCACCACGGCAAGTGGTGGGTGGACCCGAACGAGACACTCGGCCGCGTCGAGGTGGGCGCGCTGGACGAGAGCGCCGCCCCGGAGGAGCCCCCCGCCGACCTCCCCACCGAGACGCCGGAGGCGAGTACCCCGTGACGCAGACGTCCCGCCCGCCGGTGGCCCTCATCCTGGCCGCCGGCAAGGGCACCCGCATGAAGTCGGAGCGCCCCAAGGTCCTCTTCGAGGTCCTCGGCCGGACGCTCGTCCGCCGCGTGCTCGACGCCGCCCGGGAGGCCGGCTGCGTGGACGTCGTGGTCGTCGTGGGGCACTGCGCGGACCAGGTCGAGGCGTCGCTGGCGGACGTCCCCGGGATCGCGTTCGCGACCCAGCGCGGCATGAACGGGACCGGCCAGGCGGTGGCCCACGCGCGGGACGCCGCGGACTGGGCGGGGCGCACCGTCGTCGTCCTCCCCGGCGACGTCCCGCTGATGGAGGCGGCCACGATCCGGTCCCTCCTCGCGGCTCACGACGGCGCCGTCACCGTCGCCACGATGGAGCCGGACGACGCCCACGGCTACGGCCGCGTCGTTCGCGGCGAAGACGGCGGCGTGCTCCGCATCGTCGAGCATCGGGACGCGACCGCGGCGGAGCGCGCCATCGGCGAGGTGAACACGGCGATCTACGCCTTCGACGGGACCTTCCTCTTCGGCGCCGGCGGCGACGACGAGGGCGCCATCGCGGAGCTGACCACCGACAACGACCAGGGCGAGTACTACCTGACCGACGTGGTCGGCATCGCGGCCGGGCGCGGCGAGCGCGTGGGCGGCTTCTTGATCGAGGACGCCGGCGAGGTCGCGGGGATCAACGACCGCGCCCAGTTGGCCGATCTCGAGGCCGGGCTCCGGGCGCGCGTCAACCGCCGCTGGATGGAGGCCGGGATCACGATGGAGGACCCGGCGACGGTCCGCATCGAGGAGGGCGTCACGCTGGGGCAGGACGTCACCCTCGGGGCCGGCGTCGAGCTCCGGGGGGCGACGAGCGTCGGTCCGGGGGCCTCGATCGCGCGCGGCTGCGTGCTGCGGGACGCGGTCGTCGGCGAGGCCGCGACGGTGGCGCCGTACTGCGTTCTCACCGCGGTGAGCGTCGGCGCCGGGGCGAAGCTGCTCCCGTTCACGGTCGCCACCGGGCTGAACGAGAAGAAGCCGCACCTGACGACCGACGACGACCGCATCCAGGTCGGCGCGGGCGCCCGCGTGGGCCCCTTCACGCACCTCCGCCAGGCCGCCGACCTCGGCGACAACGTCCACGTCGGCAACTTCGTCGAGCTCAAGAAGACCCGGATGGACGACGGCTCCAAGGCGAACCACCTCGCCTACCTCGGCGACGCGACCGTCGGCGCCCGGAGCAACGTCGGCGCGGGCGTCATCACCTGCAACTACGACGGCTACGCGAAGCACCACACCGTCCTCGGGACCGACGTCTTCGTCGGCACCGACAGCCACCTCATCGCTCCCGTGAAGGTGGGCGACGGCGCCTACATCGCCACGGGGACGACCGTCACCCGGGACGTCCCCGCGGACGCCCTCGCCATCGGCCGCGCCCGCCAGGACAACAAGGACGGCTACGCGTCGAAGATCCGCCGCCAGCTCGAGCGCCGGGCGGCCCGCGCCAAGGAGCGCAAGGGCTGACGTGGCGGGCATGCAGGAGGCGCTCCGTTCGCTGAACGAGCAGCAGCGGGAGGCCGTCCAGCACGCCGGGGGCCCGCTCCTCGTCCTCGCCGGCGCCGGTTCGGGCAAGACGCGCGTGCTCACGCTGCGCCTCGCCTACCTCGTCCGGGAGCTCGGGATCGAGCCCTGGCGGCTGCTCGCGGTGACGTTCACGAACAAGGCCGCGGGGGAGATGCGGGAGCGGACGCGGGCGCTGCTCGCCGACGCCGGGGCCACGCCCTGGGTCTCCACCTTCCACTCGACGTGCCTCCGCATCCTCCGCCGCGAGGTCGAGCACCACCCCGAGCTGAAGTCCGACTTCGTCATCTACGACCAGGACGAGAGCCGCCGCCTCGTGAAGATGATCGTGGAAGAGGCCCGGCTGCCGAAGCAGGTCAACCCGCGCGCCATCGCCGCCGTCATCGACCGCGCCAAGAACGACGCGCTGAGCCCGTCGGAGCTCGCCGCGGCGAAGAAGGCCGACCTCGACCCCCGCGTGCCGGAGATCTACCGGCGGTACCAGGAGCGCCTCCGGAGCAGCAACGCCGTCGACTTCGGGGATCTCATCCTCGAGACCATCCGGCTCTTCGAGCGGAACGAGGACGTCCGCGACCGGTACCGCAACCGCTTTGCCCACGTGATGGTCGACGAGTACCAGGACACCAACCACGCCCAGTACCGGCTGCTCCGGCTGCTCGCCGACCACGGCGACCGGAACGTCTGCGTGGTCGGCGACGAGGACCAGTCGATCTACAGCTTCCGGGGCGCGGACATCCGGAACATCCTCGACTTCGAGCGCGACTTCGAGGGCGCCACGACCGTCCGCCTGGAGCGGAACTACCGCTCGACGGAGACGATCCTGAAGGCCGCGTCGGCCGTCGTCAGCGCCAACCGGGACCGCCTCGGCAAGACGCTCTGGACGGAGGCCGGCGCCGGCGACCCGATCACCGTCCGGGTGGCGTTCGACGACCGCGAGGAGGCGGTCCGTGCGCTGGAGATCGTCCGCCGCGAGATGCGGACCGGGGCCAAGCCGCGCGACATCGCGATCTTCTTCCGCACCAACGCCCAGAGCCGCCAGCTGGAGGAGGAGTTCATCAGCTCCCGCCTCCCCTTCGTCCTCGTCGGCGCGCAGCGGTTCTACGAGCGGAAGGAGATCAAGGACGCGCTCAGCTACCTCAAGCTGATCGTCAACCCGGACGACGACGTCGCCCTGCTCCGGGTCCTCAACGAGCCCCCGCGCGGCATCGGCAAGGGGACCGAGAAGAAGGTCACCGAGCTCGCGACGAAGGAGGGGACGTCCCTGTGGGCGGCGCTGAACGCCCTCGTCGAGCGGCCCGGCTCGGGGGCGCGCGTGGTCAAGTCGCTGGGCGCCTTCCGCGACCTCGTGAACCACCTCCGGAAGGTCGCGACCGACCGGTCGCTGCCGCAGCTGGTCGACGTCCTCTTCCGGGACACCGGCATGGTCGAGCGGTACACCGCGCAGGGGACCCCCGAGGCGCTCGCCCGCGTGGACAACCTCAACGAGCTCAAGAGCTCGACGCTGGACTACGACGAGGCGGTGCCGCCCGCGGGCGTCGTCCAGTTCCTAGACCGCGTCACCCTGATCAGCGACACCGACCAGCTCCCCGACGGCGACGCGGCGGACGACGGCAAGGTGACGTTGATGACCGTCCACGCGGCCAAGGGGCTGGAGTTCCCGATCGTGATCGTCGTCGGCATGGACGAGGACGTCTTCCCCCACTTCCGCGCCAACGAGTCGGAGAAGGACCTCGAGGAGGAGCGGCGGCTGGCCTACGTCGCCATCACGCGGGCGGAGCGGCGGCTGTACCTTCTGCGCGCCCGGCGGCGCCGGTTCGGGGGGATGTTCCGGGACACCGACGAGTCCCGCTTCCTGCGGCTGCTCCCGCGCGAGCTCCTGACGGGCGACGTCGGCTTCAGCCGGCGGGCGACGTCGTCGCGGCGCGCGCCGGCCCCGACGTACCGCCCCGAGGTCCCGGGGGACTCCTGGGTGGAGTACGACGAGGGCTTCGCGGCGCCCCGGGAGAGCTTCCGCTCACGCTTCGATCGGGCCCGCCCGACCCGCCGCGACGCGCCCCCGGTCCGCCCCGTGGACGAGCCCCGCGTGGTCCACGAGCTCGGCGACGACGCCCTGTCGATGCTGACCCCCGGCACGCGCGTCCTCCACCCCGTCTGGGGGGAGGGCGAAGTGCGCGAGCTGGAGGGCAGCGCCGCCAACCCCCGCGCCCGCATCGCGTTCCGGCGCGGGGGCAACAAGCTCGTCTACCTGGCGAGCGCGAACCTCGAGATCGTGTCTCGCTGATGCGTGACCGAGCCGCTGTGCTAGCATCGTCGCGCATCTCCGGTAGAGCGCCCGGAGGCTGACGTCGCCGATGGTCATCACCTGTCCCAGCTGCAGCGCGCGGTACCGGCTCAACCCCGACAAGATCAAGGGTCGGGGCGCCAAGATCACGTGCCCCAAGTGCAGCCACATCTTCGTGGTGTTCTCCGATCAGGAGCGCAGCAAGCCGGGCGATCCCGTCCCCTCGCCGCCCCCGTCCGCGAGCTCCGACAAGGGCCCCGACACGGCCGGCGACCTCCTCGCCAAGCGCGACAAGGCGACGACCACGGGCGCGTTCAAGGCGGTCGGCATCGACGAGGAGAGCTCCCCCTCGCTGACCGCCTCGGGGAAGATCCGGGTCGTCGCGCCGGGCCCCCGCAAGTCCCGCCGCAAGGTCGCCACGATCGACAGCAGCGCCTCGCTCGACGCCATCCGGCCGGACACCGCGGACGACCTCGGGCCCCCGCCCGGGGCGGAGGAGTCGGGTGAGGTCGAGATCTCGATCCCCGAGCCCAACAGCGCCGCAGACCTCGACTTCCGCGAGGTCGGCATCACCACCTGGAAGGTCAAGGTCGCCATCGGCCTGATCTACGACTTCAGCGACATCTCGACGCTCAAGAAGTACCTCGCCGACAAGAAGGTCACCGAGGACGACCTCATCTCCCACAACGCCAAGGACTGGGTCCGCATCGGCGACATCGAGAACCTCGACCGCCACTTCATCGAGACCTGGAAGGAGGCCAAGCTCGAGAAGCTCCAGAAGGGGAGCAAGGCGAAGGCTCGGAAGCCGTCCTCGTCCGACGACGCCGCGACCTCCACGGGGCGGATGAGCGCGTCGCAGTCGATGGCCTCGTCGACCGGCTCGTTCGCCGCCAACCCGGCCGCCGGCGGCCTCGCGGGCAGCGGGTCCGCGACCGCCCGCCAGCGCACCGTCCGGCGACCCCGACCCGAGGAGAAGAAGGAGCGGAGCGTCGCGCCCTACGCGCTGGTCGCGATCGTGCTCATCGGCATCGGCGGGTGGTTCGCCTTCGGTCGGCCGCAGCCCCCCGCCCCGGCGGAGCAGACGCCCGCCCCGGCCGCCGGAGTGGAGACGCCGGGCGCCGAGGACAACCTCCCCGAGGACGAACGGGAGCGCATCCGCGAGCGCATCCGGCGCGACATGGAGGAGCAGCGCGCCCGCCTCGAGGAGGAGCTGGGGACCGAGGAGATCACCCCCGAGCCCGAGCTCATCC
The DNA here is from genome assembly GCA_964344575.1 of uncultured Rickettsiales bacterium. Taxonomy (GTDB): domain Bacteria; phylum Myxococcota_A; class UBA796; order UBA9615; family UBA9615; genus JAAESI01. Next base: position 29,198 of record CAYFOA010000050.1, read on the forward strand.
CGGTCCAGCCGAAGGTGAACCGGCTGCCCCAGCGCCAGGCGGGCAAGCTCCCGCCCCCGATCAAGTCCGCCCCCAGCGCCCGCGGCGACGCGACTCCCGAGGCGACGCCCGCGCCCGTCGCCGACAGCGGCACCTCGACGACGACCACCGTCACCGACGCCGGGGGATCGATGTGGTTCGCCAAGGCCAAGGAGCAGTACCAGAACGGCAACTACGGCACCGCGAAGACGATGGCCAACAAGGCCGTGAGCAAGGACCCGAGCAAGGGCGCCTACCACCAGTTGCTGGGCGACATCCTGACGGCCCTCGGCGAGCCCGACGCGGCCGCCGCGGCCTACGCCAAGGCGGCCGAGCTCGGCCAGCCGGCGAGCGCCGCCGGACCCTGACGAAGAAGACTCCCTGAGCAGCAGTGCGGATCATCTGCCCCAAGTGCGGGACTGAGTACTTCCTGGAGGCGGACCAGCTCGACCGGGACGGGACGCCCGTGCAGTGCTCGGCGTGCGAGCACACGTTCACCGTGTTCGCCCCCGTCAGCGAGTCCCCCCGGACGCCGAAGAGCAACCCCCAGGCGAGCGACCCCGGCCGGCCCGTGCCCACGCCGCCGGCGGCCGAGCCGCAGCCCCGGCCCCCCGCCACGCTCCCCCGCAGCTCGCCCGTCCTCCCGCCGCCGCCGCCCGTCCGAAAGGGGTCGGCGACCCTGTTCCTGTCGCAGGGCGACCGCGTCTACAAGGTGAAGGACATCGCCACGCTCCAGCGCTGGGTGGTGGAGAAGCGCGTCCTCCCCGGCGACCGGGTGAGCAGCGACGGCAAGTCCTGGGAGGTGGTGTCCGAACGCGCCGAGCTGCGGGCCTTCTTCGCCCTCATCGACCAGCTCAAGGCGGCGAAGCGGGCGTTGAAGCAGAAGACGCGGGAGATGACGGCGATCAGCCAGGAGGCGGAGGTCGCCCGCCGCGCCGCGATCGAGGCGGCCGCGCAGATCCCGGGTCCCACGCCCGAGGAGTCGACCGTCCGGCCCCCGCCGGAGACCGCCGCGACCGGCGAGGTGCCCGACGTCATCGCCCAGTCCGGCGACCACGGCGTGGCCCCGTCGGACGACGTCCTCCGCGCGGCGGCCCAGTCCTCGTCGGAGGGGAGCGCGCCGCCCGAGTCCGTGCCCGACATGGCCGCGATCCCCGACGGGGCGGACCGGTCGGTGGTCGACGGCGAGCAGTTCTTCAGCGCGTCGACGGGCAGCCTCCCCGCCGCCGATCCGCCGCCGGACGCGGACGTCTCCTTCTTCGACGTCCGCGGCACCCCCGTCCCCGACGACGAGAGCCCCTCGTTCAACCGCATGCACGAGATGGCGGCGAGCGCGGACATCGACGCGTCGGACGGAGCCGGCGAAGCCGCCCCCGACGCCGACACCGCCCCCGGCGCGAGCTCCTCGGACATCGTGGAGCCGGAGTCGTCGCCGAACCTGATGGCGACGCGGCCGGTCCCCGTCGAGAACCCGACGCCGCCGCCCCCCGAGGTCCCCGCCGGGGGCGAGGTGTCCAGCTTCAGCCCGACCCCGACGGGGCCGACCAAGGCCATCGACGCCGTCGTCCCGTCCGACGACCGCCGCGAGGTCGACGAGACCGAGGACTTCGACCCCAACCAGACCTTCGACGACCTCGACACCTACCGTCCGAGCAGCGGCCGCGGCTTCTACACCGGGCTCCTCCTCGTGGTCCTGCTCGCGGTCGCGGGCATGTGGTACTTCCTCATGGGACCGGGCGCCTCGAAGGTGTTCGACACGGGCGTGCAGCCGGTGGGCGACGTGCTGGCGGAGGCGAGCGCCGACGCCGCGTCCGAGGCGACCCCCGAGGAGCCGGACGCGGCGACGGCCGACGCGACGGCGGACGCGACGGCCGGCGCCACTCCCGAAGGGGCGCCCGAGGCGACCCCGGAAGCGACCCCCGAGGCGACCCCCGAGCCGGCCACCCGCGCCCCCACGCCGGAGCCGCGCACGCCGAAGCCGGAGCCGGCCACCCGCGCGCCCGTCCGCGAGCCGCGCACCCCCAAGCCGGCCGCGTCGAAGACCGACCACCTCGCCGCCGCCGACAAGGCCCGCGATCGGGGCGACTTCCGCAACGCCGCGTCCAGCTACGGCAAGGCGCTGGAGGCCGATCCGAAGAACTTCCGGGCGGCGCTCCAGCTCGGCTGGATGAACGTCGAGCTGGGTCGCAACAGCGCCGCAGTCACCGCATTCAAGAAGGCGCTCGCCCTGCGCGGCTCGAGCGCCGAGGCCCGCTACGGCCTGGGGCTCGCGTACCAGGCCAGCGGGAAGAAGGCGCAGGCCATCAGCGAGTACAACAAGGCGCTCGAGCTGGACCCCGACGGCCGCGATGCGAGGGAGATCCGCGCGATCCTCAGTCAGCTGCAGTAGAGTCCGCCGCCATGAGTGCCGAGGACGAATACTTCGCCAAGCTCGAGGCCGAGAAGAAGGCCCGCCTCCAGGAGATCCTGAGCCGCGAGGACGCGCAGTCCGAGGCGGCCCGTCTCAAGGACCTCCACTACCTCCACTGCGGCAAGTGCGGCCACCAGATGTTCACGACGCACTTCAAGGGCGTCGAGATCGAGGTCTGCGCCCACTGCGGAGCCGTGCTGCTGGACCCCGGCGAGCTGCAGGAGCTGGCCGGCGAGGAGCACCACGGCCTGCTCCGGGGCATCGCCCACGTCTTCGGCTTCGACCCCCGCTGACGTGACCGCTCCGCTGGACGCCGCCGCCGTTCGGCACATCGCGCGGCTGGCCCGGCTGCGCGTCGACCCCGCGGACGAGGACCGGCTCGTCGCCGAGATGGCCCGCATCGTCGAGTACGTCGGCGTGCTGGAGTCGCTGCCCGAGGACGCCGCGGGGCCGCCCCCGCCGCCCGCGCCCACGCCCCTGCGCGAGGACCGGGTCACCAACGAGCCCCGCCCCGACGACCTCCTCGCCGCCGCCCCCGACCGCGACGGGACCCACCTGAAGGTCCCCGCCGTCATTCGGGAGGCGACGTGACCGACGGCGCCACCGCCGGCGAGGTCGGGGCGGCCCTCCGCGACGGCTCCACCACCGCCGCCGCCGAGGCCGAGCGCGCCCTCGCCGCGGCCGAGGCGTCCGCCGATCTGGGCATCTTCCTCACCCTCGACCCGGACGGCGCCCGGGCCGCCGCCGCGGCCGCCGACGCCGACCTCGCCGCGGGGCGCGACCGCGGACCGCTGCACGGCGTCCCCGTCGCGGTGAAGGACAACCTCTGCACGGCGGGCCTCCGGACCACCTGCGCGAGCCGCCTCCTCCGCGACTGGGTCCCCCCCTACGACGCGACCGTGGTGCGCCGCCTCCGCGAGGCCGGCGCCGTCATCGTGGGGAAGACCAACCTCGACGAGTTCGCGATGGGCTCGTCCAACGAGAACTCGGCCTTCGGGCCGGTCCGCAACCCCCGGGATCCGTCCCGCGTGCCCGGCGGCAGCAGCGGCGGCTCGGCGGCGGCGGTGGCCGCGGGCGTCGTCCCCCTGGCCCTCGGGTCCGACACCGGCGGCTCGGTCCGCCAGCCCGCGGCGCTGTGCGGCGTCGTCGGGGTCAAGCCGACGTACGGCCGGGTCAGCCGCTACGGCCTCGTCGCGTTCGGCTCGTCCCTCGACCAGGTGGGACCGCTGGCGAACGACGTCGCCGGGGCCCGGGCGCTCCTCGGCGTCATCGCGGGACACGACCCGGCGGACTCGACGAGCGAGCAGCCCCCCGCGGCGGCCGCCGCGACGCCCGGCGACGGCCCCCTCCGCGTCGGCCTCCCCCGGGAGTACACCGAGGGCCTCGCCCCCGCCGCCCGCGCCGCCCTCGACGCGGCCCTCGCGGCCCTCGGCGACGTCGAGCTCGTCGACGTCGCCCTCCCCCACACCGAGTTCGCGATCGCGACCTACTACGTCCTCGCCAGCGCCGAGGCGTCGGCCAACCTCGCCCGCTTCGACGGCGTCCGCTACGGCGCCCGGATCGACGACGGCGGCGGCCTCGACGCGATGTACACGGCGACCCGGAGCGACGGCTTCGGCCCCGAGGTCCAGCGCCGCATCCTGCTCGGCACGTTCGCCCTCTCGGCCGGCTACTACGACGCCTACTACGGCAAGGCGGAGACGGCCCGCCGCGCCATCGCGGCCGACTTCGACGCCGCCTTCGCGCGCGTCGACGTCATCGCCGGGCTGACCTCGCCGACCACCGCCTTCGAGCTCGGGGCGCGCACCGCCGACCCCCTCCAGATGTACCTCTCGGACATCTTCACGATCCCCGCCAGCCTCGCCGGCCTCCCCGCCGTCTCCGTCCCCGCGGGCGAGGACGACGAGGGCCTGCCCTGGGGTCTGCAGCTGATCGGCCCGAAGTGGAGCGAAGCGCGCCTCCTCGACGTCGCGGGGAGGGTCGAGGGATGACGACCTGGGAGCCGGTCATCGGCCTCGAGGTGCACGCGCAACTTCGCACGACGTCGAAGCTGTTCTGCGGCTGCCCGACGACGTTCGGGGCGGACGCCAACCACCAGACGTGTCCGCTCTGCATGGGGCTCCCGGGGACGCTCCCGGTGCTCAACCGCCGCGCCGTCGAGTACGCCGTCCGGCTCGGCCTCGCCGTCGGCGCCGACGTCCACCCGAAGTCGGTCTTCGCGCGGAAGAACTACTTCTACCCGGACCTCCCCAAGGGCTACCAGATCAGCCAGTTCGACCGCCCCATCTGCACCGGCGGCGGCCTCTGGATCGAGACGGAGGAGCGCGGACGCCGCTTCATCCGGCTGACCCGCATCCACATGGAGGAGGACGCGGGCATGTCGTCCCACGGCGGCGCGGGGACGTCCCGCGTGGACCTCAACCGGGCCGGCGTGCCGCTGTGCGAGATCGTCAGCGAGCCCGACGTCCGGACCGCCGCCGAGGCGATGGCGTGGATGAAGGCGCTCCGGTCGGTCCTCCGCTACCTCGGCGTCAGCGACGGCAACATGGAGGAGGGGAGCTTCCGCTGCGACGCCAACGTCTCCCTCCGCCGCGCCGGCACGGAGCCGTTCGGGACGAAGGTCGAGATCAAGAACCTCAACTCCTTCCGCTTCGTGGGCCAGGCCCTGGAGCACGAGATCCGGCGCCAGGCGGCGATCCTCGACTCCGGCGGCGAGGTCGCCCAGGAGACCCGCCGGTTCGACGCGGCGAAGGGCGTCACCGTCTTCATGCGGGGCAAGGAGGACGCCCACGACTACCGCTACTTCCCCGAGCCGGACCTGCTCCCCCTGGTGCTCGACGAGGCCTGGATCGAGGCGCTCGCGGGGGACCTCCCGGAGCTCGCGGACGCCCGCGCCCAGCGCTTCGTCGCGGACTTCGGCCTGACCTCGGTCGAGGCCGGCGTCGTCACCGCCGACCGCGCCCTCGCCGAGTGGTACGAGCAGGCGGTCGAGGCCGCCGGCGGCGCGTCGTCGGCCAAGGCGATCGCGAACTGGACGATGGGCGAGGTCCTCCGCCAGCTCAAGGAGGACGGCCTCGAGTTCGACGCCATCCCCCTGGCGCCCCGCCGCCTCGGCCAGCTCGTCGCCCTCGTCGACGCCGGCGACATCAGCTCGTCCATCGCCAAGAAGGTGTTCGCCGAGATCTGGCGCGAGGACGCCGATCCCGCGGACGTCGTCGAGGCGAAGGGCTGGCGGCAGATCAGCGACACGGGCGCGATCGACGCGCAGATCGCCGAGGTCCTCCGCGCCCACCCCGGTCAGGTGGCCGAGTACCGCGCCGGCAAGACGAAGCTGATGGGCTTCTTCGTCGGTCAGGTGATGCGGGCGACGCGGGGGCAGGCCAACCCGCAGCTCGTGCGGGAGCGGCTAGTCGATGCTCTCGTCGACCTCGACCTCGTAGACGTCTGACTCCGACTCGAGCGCGCTCTTCGCCCCCTTGCGGGCGGCGGGGTGCTCGACGGTCACCGCGACGTGCTCGTCGGAGATCGCGTGCTCGCTCTCGTCCTTGTTCATCGCGAGGATCCGGAAGCTGTCGATCCCCGGCTGCGGCAGGTCGGTCGCCGACAACGCCGCCTCGCGCGTCTGGCCGTCCTCCTCCACGACGAGGTCGAGGTCCTGCTCGTCCTCGAGCGGCTGGTCGGCGGCGCTCGGCGCGGTCGCCGCCTCGACCCGGTCGCGCCCCTGCTTCTTCGCCCGGTACAGCGCCTTGTCGGCGGCCACGATCACCGCGCCCGCGTCCGCGCCGTCGTCGGGGTACGAGGCCACCCCCACCGACACCGTGAGGCGCCCCCCGGGCTGGATGTCGCGGTGCGGAAAGGCGTGCTGCCCGACCAGCGACCGCACCCGCTCGGCGAGCACGATGGCGTCCGTCCGCTTCGACTTCGGCAGCACGATGACGAACTCCTCGCCGCCGTACCGCGCCACGAGGTCGACCTCGCGGACCGACCGCAGCAGCAGCATCGCCATCTCCTTGAGGAGGACGTCGCCCTGGGGGTGGCCCATCGTGTCGTTGTAGTTCTTGAAGAAGTCGACATCGAGGATCATCAGGCTGAGCGGCTCGTCGTAGCGGCGGGCCAGCTGCACCTCGCGGCGCCAGCGATCCTGGAAGTACCGGTGGTTGTAGAGCCCCGTCAGGCCGTCGCTGATGGCGAGCTTGCGGAGCCGCTCGTTCGCCTGCCACAGCGCCAGCGTCTGCTCCTGGACCATCCGCTTCAGCTCGGCCTTCTCCCGCCGCAGGTCGGCGACCAGCCGCCGGTTGTGGGCGTCCAGGGCGAACCGCTCGATCGCGCGCTTCAGCGTGATCTGGATCTCCTCCGGCTTCCACGGCTTCGTGATGTACCGGTAGATGCGTCCCTGGTTGATGGAGCTGATGAGGCTCTCGTTGTCCGTGTAGCCGGTGACGATGATGCGGATGAGGTGCGGCCAGCTGTCGACGGTCTGCTCGAGGAGCTGCACGCCGGTCATGCCCGGCATCCGCTGGTCCGACACGCAGACCGCGAACTCGCGGTCACGGAGCTTGGCCAGCGCCTCCTCGCCCGACTCGGCCGTCTCGATGGTGAAGCTGCTGCGGAAGTTCAGGACGAAGGCCTGGAGATTCTCGACCTCGTCATCGACCACGAGGATGGGGTAGTCGCGGTAGTCGAGCCCGTTCTCGAGCGAGAACTCGAGGCTGCTCTTGACGTTCGGCGGGGTGCGGACGGCCGCGAGCGACTCGCCGGTTCTGCCCGTCGGATTCGACATCCCCACTCGCCCTCCGGAGGAAACCTTCCAACCCCGAAAACCAAGGGTATCACACGGCCCGCCGCTGTCGTTTGACGGGGTTCGGGACCCCTGTAAGATGCACGTCACGTGGAGAGACAGATCGATTCGCTGGACGTCTCGCCATCTGAGGAGAAGACAATGCCCGCGCAGAGTTGGATCGGGAAGCTTCGTCTGGCCGGCGGCCTCGTGCTCGCCGCAGCGGCCCTCACCGGCTGTCCGGAACCCGTGGACAGCGGCCCCGTCAACCAGTCCCCCGTGGCCCGCATCTTCGCTCCGGTGGAGGGCCTGAGCAGCGACCACGGCGAGGCGCTCAACCTGAGCGGCTCCTGCATCGACCCCGAGAGCCCCGAGGAGACCCTCGCCGCGTCGTGGACGTCTGACATCGACGGCGTCCTCGTCGAGGGCGCGCCCGACGAGCAGGGCAACGTCAGCGGCTCCGTCCTCGCCCTGTCCGAGGGGCCGCACGTCATCACCCTCGTCTGCACCGACCCCGACGGGGCCGAGGGGACGGACATCAAGAACATCATCGTCGAGCCCAACGAGCCCCCGTCGGTCGAGATCGACGAGCCCGACAACGGCGACGACTTCACCACCGACGACTCCATCGAGATGGAGATCTCCGTCCGCGACGACGTCGACGACGCCGAGCTGCTCCTCGTCTCCGTCGAGTCGGACCTCGACGGCCTCCTCGCCGACGGCCTGATCCCCGGCTCCGACGGCGAGCTCGTCGCGGTCATCAGCCTCCTGTCCGGCGAGCACCTCGTCACCGTCAGCGCGGTCGACACCGAGGGCGGCGTGGGCACGGCGACGGTCGCGCTGAGCGTCGAGACCGACCACCTGCCCCCCGACTGCGAGATCGTCGAGCCCTCGGCCACCGGGTTCGAGGAGGGCGCCAACGTCTTCTTCCTCGGCCAGGTCAACGATCCCGACGTCACCCCCGAGTTCCTCACGGTCCACTTCGAGAGCGACGTCGACGGCAGCTTCGCGACCCTCACCCCCGACACCGACGGTCGCGTCGAGACCTTCTACGACGGCCTCACGGTCGGGGACCACGTCATCACGATGCGCGTCGTGGACGAGGAGAACTTCGAGTGCACCGACTCGACCGAGCTCCGGGTCTGCGAGGCCAACGACCCGCCCGAGATCACCCCCGGCGAGCCCACCACCGGCGGCGGCCCGTCCGTCGACGGCGCCTTCCTGAGCGGCGAGGACATGACCTTCTCGGCGACGGTCGCCGACGACGTCACCGCCGAGGACGAGATCGTCGTCACGTGGGAGTCCGACATCGACGGCGTCTTCAACAGCGAAGCCGCCGACGCCCTGGGCAACGTCTTCTTCCAGTGGAGCGGCCTCAGCGTCGGCGACCACACCATCACCGTCACCGCGGACGACGGCTGCGGCAACGTGACCACCCACTCGGTCGCCATCCGCGTCGTCCAGGACAACGACGCCGACGGCTACGTGGCGCTCCCCGAGGGCGACGACTGCGACGACGACGCGTTCGAGGTCAACCCCGGCGCCACCGAGGTCCCCTACGACGGCATCGACCAGGACTGCACCGGCGCGGACCTCACCGACATCGACGGCGACGGCCACGACAGCGACGCGGTCGCGGGCGGCGACGACTGCGACGACACGAACTCCGGCATCAACCCCTCCGCCATCGACCTCCCCTACGACGGCATCGACCAGGACTGCTCCGGCGACGACGCCATCGACCTCGACGGCGACGGCTACGACGGGCTGACGGTCGACTGCAACGACGCCAACGCCAACGTGAACCCCGGCGAGACCGAGATCCCCTACGACAACATCGACCAGGACTGCTCCGGCGCGGACCTGACCGACGTGGACGGCGACGGCTTCGACGCGATCGCGGTGGGCGGGACCGACTGCGACGACAACGAGTTCGCGACCTACCCCGGCGCCCCCGAGACGCCCTACGACGGCATCGACCAGGACTGCAACGGGAGCGACCTCCTCGACGCCGACGGCGACGGCTTCGACGGCGTGGTGGCCGGCGGGACGGACTGCGACGACGCCAACCCGTCCGTCTTCCCCGGCGCCCCCGAGACGCCCTACGACGGCATCGACCAGGACTGCTCCGGCACCGACTGGGACGACGTGGACGGCGACGGCTTCGCGGGCCTCGCGGCCGGCGGCAGCGACTGCGACGACAACGACCCGGCGGCCTACCCCGGCGCCTCGGAGATCCCCTACAACGGCGTCGACGAGGACTGCGTCGGGGGCGACCTCGTCGACGTGGACGGCGACGGCTTCGCGGCGCTCGTCGCGGGCGGCAGCGACTGCGACGACAACGCCATCCTCACGAACCCGGCCGCGGCCGACATCCCCTACAACGGCATCGACGAGGACTGCGACGGCGTCGACCTCACCGACGTGGACGGCGACGGCTTCATCTCCGACACCGTCGGCGGCCTCGACTGCGACGACTTCCTCCCCTCGGTCTACCCCGGCGCGCCCGAGGTCCCCGGCGACGGGCTCGACAACGACTGCAACGGGCTCATCGACGACGTCACCGTGACGTCGGTCCCCGCGCTCGCCGGCAACCCCTACCTCTGCACGCCGATCCCGGTCAGCGGCGCCGGCTCCTACGCGCCCCCCGGGCCGCCGCTCACCTACCAGTGGTTCCTCGCCGCGAAGCCCGCCATCTCGGTCGCGACCGACGACGACATCGGCACCCCCACCGACGTCGCGGCGACGTTCAGCCCCGACATGGTCGGCTCGTTCCTCCTCGGCCTGACCGTCACCCAGGGCGTGGACACGGACACGGCGTACCTCGTCCTCGAGGTCGAGAACGATCCCGGCAACACGCCGCCGGTGGCGGACGCGGGCCCCGACCAGTCGGTCTCCGGCTCGGTCTCGGCGTACTACAGCAACTACACCTGGAACTGCCCCTCGTGCGCGGTCTCGGCGGTGCTCGACGGGACGAACAGCTCCGACATCGACGGCAACCCGCTCGTGTACGCGTGGCAGGCCCAGTCGAACGTCACCTACACCGACTCCACCGACCCGAGCACGGCCGCCTCGCTCAGCGTCGGCGCGCCGCCCTACAACGGGAGCACGAGCGCGTCCTTCGACCTCGAGCTGGAGGTCATCGACTGCGAGCTCACGACGGGGACGGACTCCGTCACCATCGACGTGACCTGCTCCTGCAGCTGATCGGCAGGTGGGCTAGCCTTCGGAGGTCGTGCGCCTCGGCCTTTCCGTCTGCCTGATCGTCGCGCTGGGGGCCTGCTCCGGGCCGACCTACGAGCAGCGCGCGCTCGACGCCCGCGCGGCGGGCGACTACACCACCGCCGCCGACATGTACACGATGGCCGCGGGCGAGTCCGTGTGCCCCGACCGGGCCCGGTTCCTGCTCGCCCGGGCGGAGGTGCAGGAGGCCGACGGCATCGCCGCGTCGGCGCTCCAGTCCATCGACAAGGCGATCTCCAACTGCCCCGACGTGGTCGAGGGCTGGTGGATGCGGGCCCAGCGGGCGGCCGCCGCGGGCGACGTCGACCAGGCGATGGCGGACGCGGGCCAGATCCAGGGGGTCCACCCCGAGGCCGCGGCGCTGTACGCCGAGCTGGCGATGGCGGAGGAGCTGAAGCGGTCCATCCGCGGTCGCGCCCGCGACCTCGTCCTCAGCCTCAAGGAGAGCCTCGACTTCGAGGCCGAGGACGCGACGCTGCGCGACCGGGCGACGGCGAAGCTCGCCCGCCAGGTCCCCGTCCCCGTCACGCTGACCTACCAGGTCAAGCAGATCGTCAGCTCGCCGGTGAAGTTCGAGCTCCAGTGGGAGGAGATGTGGTCCTACCGCGGCGACTCGGCAGAGGACGGCTACGTCCTCGTCCGCCGCCTCGACGTCCCCCCCCTGGAGAACAGCCTCCCGCTGTACTACCGGCTCTCGATGAGCAACCAGCGCCAGGCGATGCGGTTCGTGGTCAGCGACAAGGGGGACGTGGTGGAGGCGACGTGGCTCCGCAACGGGCCCGATCGGGGGATGCGGCCGGAGATGCTGCGGCCCGAGATCGAGGGGATGCTCAAGCGGCGGCGGCTGTTCGACCCCGGCGAGAGCGGGGAGCGGTTCCCGGGGGCGAACTGGCGGGGCGAGGACGTCCGCGTCATCGACGGCCTCCCCGTCCGCGTCGAGTACACGAGCCGCGCGATCGGGTGGGAGGAGACGCTCGGCGCCCGCACCCTGCGCGTCAAGTCGACGCTGACGGGGGAGGGGTTCAACGGCGTCGAGGAGCATTGGATCCACCCGGAGACGGCGGTCTCGGTGCGGTGGGTCCGGGAGTCGAACTACGGCATCCAGACGAACGCGGGCGGGGACGCCTGGTCGGAGTACCTCGAAGGTGCCCTGGTCGCGATCTCCGGAGTCGACTAGGGTCCGTTTCGGGAGCACGCGGATGAAGACTTGGCTGAAGTGGTGGATGGTGCTGGCGCTCGCGATCGCGGTGGCCGGCTGCCCGGACGACGACGACGACGACGCGACGGCGGACGACGACGACGACATCGCCGACGACGACGACGCGACGGACGACGACGA
>CAYFOA010000051.1:0-40419 GCA_964344575.1 uncultured Rickettsiales bacterium
CCGACGACGACGACGCCACCGACGACGACGACGCCTCCGGCGACGACGACGACGCCTCGGGCACCGCCGAGCAGGCGATCCTCGCGTACCTCTACTTCGCCGATCAGGACTACTACCGCGCCCGCATCTTCGTGGACCCCGGCGACACCCCCAGCTGCGAGCAGATCGACGCCTACGGCTACTTCTACCCGAAGGACGGGAGCTACCTCTTCGGCGAGGCGTACCGCGGCAACGGCGTCGACTGGCCGGGGACGTACCCCAACTTCCAGGCCCCCGAGTGCCCCTTCTACGACTCCCCCAACTTCACGACGCTCCAGTGCAGCTACCTGTACGACTACCGCGTCAGCTTCGAGTCCGGGGGCACGGTCGTCATCGACACGTGGTCGGAGTCGGTGGTCGAAGGCCGCTTCGACCTCCCCAGCGGCGAGACCGTAAACTTCGAGGCGACCAACTGCGGCGACTTCAGCTACGACGCCTACGACGGCCGCCGCGTCCCCGGCCCCGCCCTGGAGCGGACGAAGACGGAGTGGTCCCTCCGCTTCCGTTAGCGACCGCGCCCCCTACCGCTTCGCGAACGCCTCGTAGTTGTGGCGCGCGTCCGGCGCGCCATCCCTAGCGGGACGCGCCGCCTTCGGCGTCACGCGACCCTCCGGCTCCTGCCTCCGGGTTCCAGAGCTTCTCGCCCCGCAGCGCGACGCGGAACGAGTCGTAGACCATCTCTCCGTTCCGCTTCCCCTGGAGGAAGAACTGGAAGACCACCGTGTCGACCAGCTCCAGCTCGCCGGTGCGGAAGTTGCGGACGTCGAAGTTGCTGTGCTGGGCGGCGACCTGCAGCGGCGCGAAGCGGTAGCTCCACTTGTGGTCGGGGTCGCCCACCACCACGCCGTCGTCGAGCACGCGGCCGGGCATGATCACGCCGAAGTGGAGCTCGGCGTCCTCGAGGTCGTCGGGCCAGGACAGCTCGATGTCGACGCCCTCCTCCGGGTCCACGATCGTCAGCGCGCCGAGGTTGCTCCGGAGCAGGTCGGGGGACGGCCCCTCGGGCACGGCGCAGTGGAAGAAGCCGCCGTCGCTCGTGCCGACGATGTCCCCCGTCAGCTCGCCGTACTTCGCCGACGTCTCGATCTTGTACAGCCCCGGCTCGTCGACCGGGATCAGCGGCCGCCCGCGGGCGATGCCGAGGCGGTTGCTCTTCGCCCGCACGTCGATCACCTCGCCGCCCGGCTTGGTCACCTCCCAGTGGACGTCGGCCCCCTCCATCGCCGGCGCGATCATCCCCCCGAGCCCCATGATCTCGCCGACCTCCAGCGTGTCGTGGGTGTCCTGGCCGAAGAAGATCTCGTGGTCGCGGTCCATCGTCTCGACCAGCGGCTTGGCCCCCGGCCCCACGATCGCCGTCGCCGCCCCGTCCCGCGGCGCCACCGTGATCGACGAGCCGTACCCGTCGTAGTGGTTGATCCCGGTCTCGTGGTCCTTGATCACGACCCCCGCCTGCACCCGGTAGAAGTCGCCCGGCAGGTCGCCCGAGTCCGACGTGTTGAAGTGCCCCCCGAACCGGTTCGGGGACGCCAGCCAGTACAGCCCGATCGCGTCCGACTCGAAGGCCGCCGTCATCACGCTGAACCCCGGCCGGACCACGCCGAGGTAGACGTACGCGTCCAGGGTGTTCCCCTCGGGGAAGTTGAAGGGGTGCCAGCGGCCGTCCCCCAGCGGCGCGATGGGGAGCTCGTCGTCGTGCTTCCCGTCCGCCGGGAACCAGGCCGCGCTGTCCGCCGAGATCTGCACGACGTCGTGCAGGTACTGCCAGTCGTTCTGGACGAGCTGGAGGGTCGGCGGGGGCATCACCGTCGAGTGGGCCAGCCCGTCGCGGAGCCGCTTCGCCAGCGCCGGGTCGTCCACCCCGATCGAGACGTGCGGCTCGATGATCGACTCCTTGAAGCCGTTCGCCTGCACGAAGAGCGTCCCGTCGTCGGCGTAGGGGACGAACGTGTCGGGCACGGCGCCCGGCTTGAAGGGGAGGAACGCGGCGTGCGCGTCGATGCGGTCGTCGAACTCCTTCGTGGCCCCCATCCAGTCGCCGTCGGGCTTCAGGTTGTGGGGCGACGACCGCGTCCCGTGGAGCCGCACGACGCCCCGCTCGGCGGGCGCGACCACCGACGCCGACGTCTGCTCCCCCATCCACAGCACCCCGTCGGCGTCGCGGTACGTCGCCGTCGCCCGGCTCCAGTACTCGCCCGGCTCCTCGAACCGGATCGGGGGCGTGTCGTAGGGGACGAAGTGGCCGAAGCGGTTCGCCGTCCCCCGCCCCGTCCACGTGATCAGCCGGGCCGGGTCGCTGTTGGGCCAGTACTTCACCTCGACTTCGACCTGGGCCGGCATGGGCGGGTTGAGGTTCACCTTGGCGGGGTACGTCTCCCCCACGAGGAAGGGCGTGCCGGGCTTGACGGACGTGCTGAACGACAGCGCCCGGGCCGACGTCAGCCGGTACGTCCCGCCCCCGGAGAAGCTCCGCCCGAAGCGGTCCTCCAGCCGGACGGTCAGGTGCACGGTGTACTCGCCGGTCTGCGACAGGTCCACGCGCCAGCCCCGCGCCTCGTCGTCGCCGAGGTCTGGCGGCGGCGGCTGCATCTCGACGAGCTTGCCGTCGGGGCCGAAGACGTCGAACTCCATCTCCATCCCGCGGCCGACGTCCAGGTAGTGGCGGATGACGGCCGGGATCACGTCGTAGCCGCCGTCGACCGCCGCGATCGAGGGTTCGGGGTACAGGGACGGGAACTGCGGCGCGATCTCGTGGACGCCGGGGGGGAGGATGAACGCGCGGGGGAAGCCGGCACGGGAGACCAGCCCGACGTGGGGGCGGTCCTCCTCGGCGAGGATGCCGACCTGGCCGCGGTAGTTCTTGGTCGTGGCGAGCATCAGGGGGATGCGCGGCTCGGCCGCCGCCCCGACGCGGACCAGCGGGAGGATCTGCTCGTCCTGCGTGTTCGCGTTGTCCCCGAAGTTGTCGATCATGATCGGGTCGGGGACGCCGTCGACGCGGGCGAAGACGATGACGCGGGGGCGGTACCAGCCGTCCGGGGTGTCGCTCGGGAGCGCCACGTCCAGCTTCCCTTCGACGTGGCGGACGGTGTAGCGGGAGGCATCGTCGGGGAGGGGGTGGACCTGGACCGCCTCGAAGGGCGAGCCGTCCTTGCCGTGGATCGCCCGCAGCGTGGGCCAGCCGTTGAACCGCTCGATCGGCATGCCCGTCGTCGTCAGCCGGTGGGTCGTCGCGACGGTCGTCATGCCGGCCCGGTAGTGCCCCTCGGCGTCGTGCTTCATCTCGGCGAAGACGGCCACGATCAGCTCGGTGAAGTCGCCGAACTTCGGCTGGTGCCGCGTCAGGTCGACGTCGAGCGCGTAGTTCAGCGACCAGCGCTCGCCCGGCGACGCCTCCAGGGGCGCGCCCCACGCCGTCCCCGACCAGAAGAACGGCTGCAGGGTCGTCTGGAACCGGAACGGGTCGTCGACGGTCCCCGAGCCGTTGTCCAGCGACGACAGGTCGAGGTCCTCGTCGTAGCAGCCCGCCGTCGCGGCGACGCACAGCAGCAGGAGCAGCAGGCGGCGCATCAGTACCGCCCCCCGGGCGCGCCGATCTTCTGCCCCGGCAGCCGCCCCGTCCCCAGCTCGGGCCGGTCGTGGGGGACGAGCCGGTCCCACCGGCCGAGGTCCTCGATGTACCTCCGGTAGTCCTCGGTCACTTCGTCGATCTTCGCCTCGTCCATCCTCAGCCCGAGGTGGATCTTGTCGTTCATCCGGACGACCATCCGCCGCACCTCGTCCGGTGTCTCCTCAGCGTAGCGGTCCGCCTCGTAGGTGACCGAGTGGCAGAAGCCGCAGTACCGCACCAGCTGGCGCACCTCGTCCGTCTCCTCCTCGCTCAGGTCGAGCAGCGTGGTGGTGTCGTCGGCGAGCCCCGCGTCGCGCAGGAACCGGCCGATCTGGGCGCCCACGTCGGCCCGGTAGTAGTACGGCGACCACCACCCCATCCGCTTGACGATGCCCGCCCAGTCCTCCATCGACCGCGCCTCCCACGCCCGCCACGTGCTCCCGTGGCAGCCCTGGCAGCGGGTCCGGAACGTCCAGTGGTCGCTGAACCCGCGGTTGGCGACGAGGAACTCCGTCAGCTCGCCGCGCTGGTCCGGGGTCAGCTCGATCCGCTCGATGTCGACGTGCGTCTCGACCGTCCGCGCCCACGCGTCGGGGGCCTTGACGTAGTACAGCGGCAGCGCCCGCTCGTGGCACCGGCCGCACCAGTTCGCGTGCACGTCGGCGCCCTCGTTGGAGACCCGCGTCGCGTGCGCCACCCCGAAGACGCCGGCCACGCACAGCGCCGACAACGGCACCGCCGCGACCCACCGCGCCAGCCGCCGCGTCCGGCTCCTCCGGCGCTTCTTCTTGAGCACCGGATCGGGCGACTCGGAGAGCGCGTAGACCAGCGCCGCGACCCCCGCCGTGACCACCCCCGGGAGCAGCAGCCAGGGGGCGTTCTCGTGGACCCAGAGCATGGTCGGGTCCATGTCGCCGTACCACTCCAGCCACCAGTACAGCTCGACGGCGACCCACAGCGACAGCCCCAGCCCCAGGGGGAACGCGGCCAGCGCGAAGGGGCCCAGCGTCCCCGCCGCGACGAGGGCCTTGTGCCGCCCCGAGAGCCGCGACAGCGGGTGGTCGCCGTCCTCCCCCGCGGTCAGCCGGTACAGCGTCCCCGCCACGGCCGTCATCAGCAGCGGGACGGGTCCGAAGCGGACGGCGAGACGGAAGGGCGCGATGTAGTCCGTCCGCGCGTACGGCGCCTGCTCGTAGTCGGTGGTCCAGTCGCGGACCAGGTTCTCGATGAGCGCCTCGACGTCGCGCGCGAGCACCTGCCCGAAGCGGTCCCAGAGGACGGCCGTCAGGAGCGCCGCGCCCCACGCGACGAGGTGGATCCGACGCTCTCGGGTCATGAACGGGTCAGCGGGGCTCGTCGTCCCGCGGCCGGTCGTCCCGCGGCCGGTCGTCGCCGTCCCGCGGCCGGTCGTCGCCCTTGCGGCGGGAGTGCAGGGGGTCGACCTCGACGCCCTCGCCGTACTCGTCCTGGCCCCGGCCGAAGCCGATGCGGATGCCGTCGAGGTCGTACTCCTTCTTGTAGCTCGCCTCGGGGTAGACGGCCTGGTGGGCCGGGGGGTCGCCGACGTAGGCGGCCGCGCCGCGGAGGGCGTCGGGGTTGCCGAGGGCGTCGGGGTTGAGGAGCACGTCGCCCCGCATCGCCACGCGGACGGCGTCGAACACCGGCTCGCCGTCGAGCGTCCCCTCGAAGAAGAAGACGAAGACGATGATGTCGGTGAGGAGCTGCTTGCCGCTGCCGTAGTCGACGGTGTCGTAGTTGGGGAGCTGGATCTGCGACTGGCGGGGGCGCCACACGAAGTCGTGTTCGGAGCCGTCCAGCGGCATCGAGCCCTCGTCGAAGAGCGACCCCGGCGTCATCACCGACCACGTCAGCTTCGGGTCCTCCACGCGGTCGTCCCACCTCAGCGGCACCGTCACGCGGTCGCGGTCGGGCGCGCGGGACATCGCGGGGAGCGGCGAGGCGAACACGCGGGGGCCGTCCTCGGGGAGCGCGAAGTAGTAGATCTGGCCGTCGCCCGAGCCGACGACGTCGCCGTGCACGACCTCCCCGTTCTCCTTCTCCAGGGCGATGTCGATCTTGACCTTGTAGACGCCCGGCTCGTCCAGGAAGAGCCCCGGCGGAGGCCGCACGCCGCCGAGGCGGTTGGCCGTGATCGTGTTGCTGTACGTCTTGCCGCTGGGCCACTCGACGTCGAAGTGGACGTCGGCGCTGGTCGGCGGCATCAGCGTCCCGCCGAGGAGCAGCCGGTGGCCGACGGCGAACACGCCGGACGTGTTCAGCCCCATGAAGATGTTCTCGTCGCGCCCCGACATCGAGATCATCGGGATCTCGCCCGGCGCCTGCACCGCCGTGTACGCCGACCCCGGGGGGAGCACCCGGATCGCCGAGCTGTAGGCGTCGTAGTAGGTCTTGCCGGTGCCGTGGTCCTTCACCACGAGCCCGCCCATCACGCGGTACAGGTCCTCCGGCAGGTCCCCGTTGGGGCTGCTGTGGAAGCGGTAGCCGTAGTCGTTCGGCGAGATGATCCAGCAGGGCGCCATGTAGTTGCCGGCGTACGCCATCGACAGGATGGGGAGCCCCGGCCGGATGACCGACAGGTAGGTGTACGCCTCCAGCTCGATGTCCTCGGGCCACGCGTACGGCGAGTAGCCGGTCTTCGACACCGGGATGACGGGGACGTTGTCCATCACGCCGGGTTCGATGGTGTGGTACGTGAAGTTGTCCTCGGACTGCTTGTAGACGTGGGGCAGGTAGGAGATCTCACGCCACCGGTTCGCGTAGGGATACGCCGGCAACGGGCCGTCCTTGAGGTACAGCTCCTCGAATCGCGCGACCAGTTCGGGGGTCTCCGCGCTCATGGCGAGGCTCGGGCCGATCACGCTCTCCAGCGGGTACGTCGTGGGCACGTAGAGGACGTCGCCGGAGTGGTAGGGGAACGTGTGGTCGTAGAAGCTCAGCGCCGAGTGCTCGGCGAAGCTGCTGCCCCCCTCGAACTCCTCGTAGTAGCGCTCGAACGTCCCCAGCTGCTCCATCTCGGCGCGGGGGTCGAAGAAGGACGTGCGCGTGCCGTGGAGCCGGATGTCGGACTCGACCGGGGCGACGACGCCGCCGCTGGACTGGAGGCCCATCCAGAGGTTGCCGGACTGGTCCGTCCAGGTGACCTTGAGGAGCGAGAAGTACTCGCCGGGCTCGTCGAGCGGGGGCGGGAACTCCTCCGGCTCGAAGTAGCCCCACCGCGTCGACTTGCCCGTGATCTTGTAGTCGATCGCCCGCTCGGGGTCGGAGCCGGGCACGTAGTGGAGGTCGATCTCGACGTCCGCCTCCACCGCGGGGTTGATGTCCATGACCGCGGGGTAGATGGCGCCGACGAGGAAGTTCGTCCCCGGCTTGACCGCGGAGCTGAAGGACATCGGCAGCGCGCAGGTGAACTCGTACGTGCCGCCGCCGCAGAGCTCGCGGCCGAGGATGTCGCGGAAGCAGCCCTGCATCTCGATCGAGTACTCGCCGGTCTGGCTGAGGTCGATCTCGTAGGCGCCGCCCATCAGCTGGAGGCCGTCGTGGCCCTCCATCTCGATGCCCTTCTGGCCGAGGTCGTGGACCTCGCCGTCGGGGTACGTGATGGACATCGAGAAGCTCCCCGACTCGAGCTCGAGCCAGGACTCGACCTCGCGCGCGAGGGATCCGAAGCCCTGGAACAGCCCCGCCATCCCCGTGCTCGGGAACACCGCGGGGAGCCCCGGCGTGGTCTCCCACTGGCCCGGCTGGAGCACGAACGGGGTCGAGAACCGCGACCGGTTGCTGATGCCGGCGTACTCCTGGTCCTCCTTCGCGAGCAGCCCCGACTGGCCGTGGGCGGCGACGTCATGGAAGAGCGTGAAGATGAGGCGGGGCGGGTCGGCGCTGCCGACCTTCACGTTGGGGAGGACCTGCGCGTCCTTCATGAACTCGTGCAGGTCGGCGGGGTTGAGCTTCTGGGGGGTCGGGATCTTCGGCTTGATCGTGTCCGCCCGCTCGTTGACCCAGGCGCCGAGGTTGATGCCGAGGTGGCGCAGGTCGGTCTTCTTGTCGGACCCCTTGAACTCGACGAACAGCTCGACGTGGGGCCGGTACCAGCCCTCCGGGATCGTGCCGTCGAGGTCGACCACCCACGTCCCCTTCATGCGCGTGTGCTTGGGGTCGGAGGCGACGTCGAGGTCCTTGGCGTCGAACCTCACCACGGCCTCGAACGGGCTCCCCCGCTTGTCCCCGAAGGCGCTCACCGGGGCGGTGCCGTTGTAGTGCTCGAGGGGGACGCCGGCGGCGGTGAACCGGGTGGTCAGCGCGACCCCCGTGAAGCCGGTCCGGCGGCCGTCGGTGCGGTAGACCGGCTCGCCCAGGAGGACGGCGTACATCGCCTCGATCTCGTCGTAGAACCCCTCGGCCCGGCCCATCTCCGCGAGGATGTCGAAGTCGACCACGAACTGGCCGCCGGGGCGGACGTCGAAGTCGGACACGTGGACGTTCCCCTTCCACGGGAAGTGCACCGACTTCATCCCCAGGTGGTACCAGTTGTCGCCGAGGTAGACGGGCCCCTCCTTGGCGTCCTCGGGGGTGAGGACCCACTCCTCCTGTTCGGGGATGTTGGCGACGAGCAGCAGCGGCGGGATCAGCAGGAACGGGAGGACGGCGAGGAGCGTGAAGCGCTTTTGTTTCGCGGTCATGGTTCGAGCTCCAGGAGGACGTCGTGGGGGAACAGCTCCCAGAACCCTTCCTCGTCCGTGGGCAGCTCCTCGCAGGCCTTCGCCAGGGCGTCGATGCGGTCCGGGGGGACGAGCGTCGGGTTCTTCTCCGACATGCGCTCCACCATAGCCCGGGGATCGTCCATGGCCCCCTCTTCGAGCACCAGGGAGAGCGAATGGCAGGGGTTGCAGGCGTCCATCAGCTCGACGCGCTGGTCCAGGGCGGTCCGCTCGGGGGTCCCCTCGGGGGGCGGGTCGGCGGCGAGGTGCTCCATCGCGTAGCGCGCGAGCTGCTCCTGCTGGTCCTTGCGGTAGGCGAACCCGTTGAACCACTCGAGGCGGCGGACGATCCAGGCCCACTCCTCGGCCGTCCGGTCGGTCTCCAGGATGTGGGTCCGGTGGTGGCAGCGCTCGCACTTCGCGCGGAACATCCAGCCGTCGCTGAACGAGCGGTAGTCCTGCAGCCACTGGATGATGCGCTCGGCCTTCCGGTCGCTGACGGGGGCCTCGTTCCGCTCGATCATCCGCCGCACGGTCGCCCGCCACATCGCCGGCGGCTTGATGTAGTGCTGCGGTCGCTGGGGGCTGTGGCAGTGGGCGCAGTTGTCCTGGATGAGGTGGTCGGTCCGCGGCGGCCAGTTGCGGACGAGGCGGACGCCGTTGATCGCGAGCAGGGGGGACAGCAGGAGGCTCGCGGCGATGCCGATGACGGCGAGGAGCACCATCGGGCCGCCGAACGCCAGCCGTCGCCCCATCCCGGACTTCCGCGGATGCTCCCGGAGGAGCCAGCCGATGCCCGCGAAGCCGGCCACGACCACGGCGACGTACGTCATCCAGAGGCCCTGCGTGAGCATCTCGTCGGCGAACGCGAGGTAGGGCTCGCCCCACAGCTGCCAGGGCCACGCCTCGACGATCGTCCCCACCGTCAGCCAGTAGGCGATGCGGGTGGCGGGGCCGAGGGCGAAGAGCGACCAGAGCGCGATGTGGAGGGGGAACCGGAACCACAGCGGCAGGGCCCGGACCTGGTCGTGGCGCGCGCGGATGGCGGCGCGAAGCTGGCGGAGGCGGTCCAACACGGCCGGTGATTGTATCGTCGGCACGTGCCGACCGCTGGCAGGGGACCCGACCGGGGGCAACTCGCGACGACGATCGCCCTCGGCGTCGCCGCCGTCGCGGTCTTTGCGTCCGCCGATTTCGAGGCCTGGGTCAAGGACCTGGGGTTCGTGCTCCTCGAGGTCATCGGCCGGGTGCTGGACCGGCCCACGTCCCTGGTCGTGGCCGGCTACGCGGTCGTCGTCGCGGCGGCCGCGGCCATCGAGCTCCGCGGCGACCGCCCCCTCCGCCGCGAGCTCCTCCCCACCCACCTCGTCGTCTGCCTCCTCGCGCTCCTCGGCCAGGCCTACCTCTTCGTCTTCGCCGCCCAGCTGCGGCTGACGTGGCTCCTCGTCGCGCTCCTGCTGACGGTGTCTGGATCGGCGACTTACCTATTACGCCGATCGCGATCGCTGGACGGAGAGCCTGCCAACCCAGTGTCTGGAACGGAGGATTGCCCTTTGCCGCGCGCGCCGGTGGTCTCGCTGTTCGTCCTCCTCCACGTCCTCGTCGAGGGCGCCGCGGGCCACATCCTGACGCCCTGGCTGCACGCGATCTCGGACGCCGCCGCCCGCTTCTCGCGCGTCCCCGTCCTGTACTGGCCGTTGGTCGTCGTCCCCTCGGTGGTGGGACCCGCGGCGCTGGGGTGGCTGGCGCTGCGGCGGGGGCTGCGTCCGCTCGACTGGCCTCACTACGACCCCCGCCGGCTGGTGGACCTCGCCGCGATCCCGTCGCTCGCCGCCCTCGCCGTCGTCGGCCTGCACTACACGACGACGATGTGGGGCTGCCCCTCCGAGGAGCCGCTGTCGCGCGCGTCGGGGGCCTTCGACCTCGAGGCGTCGGCGGACGGGGCGACGCTGCTGGGGTCGCTGCGGGAGGGGCGCGAGCTGCTCGTCGTCGACCTGGGCACCGGCGCCGAGAGGCGGATCTCGACGGCCCGCCCCACCGACACGCTCTTCGACCGGACCGAGCCGGAGATCCTCCACGCGCTCCCCGACGGCGACTTCCTCGTGCTCCTCGCGTCGTCCGACTCGGAGCAGGGCAACGGCCTCGCCCGCTTCGACCCGGAGACCGGCACGCTGGGGACCCGCCTCGCCGCCCGCGGCGTCTCCGACGTCGTCGACGGCCCCTGGATCTCGACCGAGTTCGCCGGCCGCCTGCTCAAGATCGACCCCGCCACGGGGGAGACGGTCGAGCGGCTCGACGTCAGCGGCGCGGAGACCAACAAGGTCCTCGTCGAGGGCGGCTCGGCGTGGTCGGTCGGCCTCTGGATGGACCCCTACCTCCGCCGCGTCGACCTGAGCACCGGGGACACGGTCGCGTGGACGGAGATCGGCACCCACCAGTGGGACCTCGCCCTGTCCCGGCAGGAGCGCGTGATCTTCGTCCCCCGGCTCCTCGACGGCCGCCTCTACGCGTTCGACGCGGAGACGCTGGAGCCCCGGGGATCCCTCCCCGACCGGTTCGGCGTCCGCCCCGTGGAGATGACCCCCGACGGGCAGACGGTGGTCACCGGGAACCTCTACACGGGCCGCATCGTGGGCCGCTCGGTGACGGACGGGAGCGTCCGCTTCGACCGCCGCATCGGCGGCCACGTCAAGTCCCTGGAGGTCTCCGTGGACGGCCGGATCTTCGCCGGGAGCAACTGCGGGGTGTTCGAACTGACGCCGTAGCGGTACAAGCCGCGCCCATGGCGTACGACCGTCTCTTCATCGGGATCGCCGGCATGATCGGCGCCGGCAAGTCCACCCTCGCCACCGCCCTCGGCGACCACCTCGGCATCGACGTCTACTACGAGCCGGTCGAGGACAACGAGTACCTCGAGGACTTCTACCGGGACACCGCCCGGTACGCGTTCGCCACCCAGATCTACCTCCTCAACCGCCGCTTCCAGCAGCACCAGGAGATCATCTGGAAGGGCCGCTCGGCCGTGCAGGACCGGACCATCTACGAGGACTCGGTGTTCGCGAAGATGCTCGTCCAGCTCGGCCTCATGGAGGAGCGCGACTACCGCACCTACCAGGCGCTCTTCGCCCACATGAGCAACTTCATGTGCCGCCCGAACGTCATCGTCTACCTCGACGTGAAGCCCGAACGGTCGATGGAGCGGATCGAGGCGCGAAGTCGGGGCGTGGAGTCGGGGATCTCGATGGAGTACCTCGAAGCGCTGTACCAGGGATACGAGGAGTTCATCGCCGACATCGCGCGTCTGACGCCGGTCATCCGCGTGGACTACGACCGGTTCCGATCGGCCGACGAGATGGCCACCGTGATCGAGCGCGAGTACCTCGATCACGACTTCCTGCGGGAAGTCACGAGGTTCGATCCGGTGCGTTGAACCTGATCTTCCCCCTTGTCGACCGAAGGTTCGCGTTGCTAACGATATCTATCGTCGTTAGGATTCGTTAGGGATGACCAGCAACCCCCTGATGGAAGACGCCACGGCGGCGTTTCTGCACGCCCACGGGATCTCCACAGGGGGGGAGGGACTCGCCGAGATGCTTCAGGAAGCCGTAGGTCGCCTGCACGCGACGCTCTACCCCGCCGACCCCACCGCCGACCTCCCGGCGGACGAGGTGGCGGCGCTGCGTCGCGGCGGCTTCGACCTCGAACAGCGGCCCGGCGGCCGCGCCGACGCCCTGGACCGGACGGCCGCCGAGTACGGCGCGCTGCTCGCCACGAGCATCACCACCAAGGCGGCCGCGCAGCGCCTCGGCGTCGCCCCCAGCCGCATCCGCCAGCGCCTCACGGAGGAGCCGCCGTCGCTGTACGGGGTCCGCTTCCGGGGCGGGTGGCGCCTGCCCGAGTTCCAGTTCCTCAACGAGGGGACGGTCCCGGGGTGGGCGGACGTGGTGAAGCACCTCGACGGCGAGCTGCACCCGGTCTCGATCCAGAGCTGGTTCTGCAGCCCCAGCGTCGACCTCGTCCCCCGCGAGGCGGACGGGCCGGTGAGCCCCCGCGAGTGGCTCCGCCACGGGTACCCGGTCGGCGCCGTCGTCGAGCTCGCGAAGTTCTTGTAATTTCCACCCCAACGGGACGGAAATGATCCCGGCGAGACTCTAATCTCGGGTCTTGCCGAAGTTCCCCGAGCCGCCGGCGGCCTCCGATCTCGCGAAGGTCCCGCCCGATCTGAAGACGCTCCCCGCCGGGACGGAGCTGTGGCGCATCTACATGCGCGGCGGTCGCCACCCCGTGCTGTGGAACGCGCTCCGGACGTTCGGCCCGACGTCGTCGCGGTTCGATCACCACGAGCCCCCCGGCCGCGTGCAGGACCGGGCGGTGATCTACTGCGCGACGTCGGGCCCGACGTGCCTCGCCGAGGTCTTCCAGGAGACCCGCATCATCGACCGCTCGGCCCACGACCCGTGGCTGGTGCTCTTCACCACCGACGAGCCGCTGACCCTGCTCGACCTGACCGGCTCGTGGCCCACCCGGGCGGGGGCGTCGCAGGCGATCGCGTCCGGCCCCCGCAAGCGCGCCCAGCGCTGGGCCCAGGTGATCTACGAGGCCTACCCCCACGTCCACGGCGTCCACTACCCGTCGTGCATGAAGGGGGGCCACCCCTGCCTCGCGATCTGGGAGCGGGGCGAGGGCGCGCTGCCGACGAACCCCGTCTTCCACCGGCCGCTGCTGGACCCGGCGCTGCTGACGCCGCTGCGGAACGCCGCCTCGGACCTGGGCTACGGGCTGGTCTGATCCCAGCGCCCGAGGGCGACGAAGAGCAGCCCTCCGACGGCGATGTGCAGCGCTTGGAGGATCTTGAACGCGAGGGACGCGGCGACTGCGGTGGGGCCGTCCACGCCCACGCCCTGCACCGCCGCGCCGCTGTGGATCGCCTCCTGGACGCCGAGGTTGCCCGGGATCCAGATGCTCACGAGGTTGCCGAGCGCGTCGGCGGACATCAGGAACGTCGCGCTCACCGGGGTCAGGGGCGCGCCGAGGGCGGCGTAGACGAGGGCCACCGCCCAGACGACGGTCACGAGTTTGACGAGCCCCAGCCCCGCCACCGCGAGCACGGCGCGGGGACTCGTCGCGAACAGCGCCAGCGTGTCCCGGAACCGGGCGACGAACGGGTGGATGCGCGCCCACCGGGGGTGGGTCAGGACCGCCAGCCCCGCGAGCGCGACGGCGATGGACACCGCCGTCACGAGCACGATGGAGCGTGCGTCGTCGGGCCGCGTCTCCCACAGCAGCAACGGCACGCAGACGAGCAGGACGACCCCGTTCAGCAGCGTGCCGAGCGCCTTGCACGCGACGAGCACGGTGAACGCCTCGACCCCCGGGGCGCGCCCGCTGCGGCCGAGCCACGCGGCGAGCATCGGCTCCCCGAAGTGGCCGGGGGCGACGAAGTTGACGACGTTGCTCGCGCAGTTCGCCCGGATGAGGGACAGCAGCCGCCCCCGGTGCCCGAGGAGGCGGTGGGCGACCCACCACCGCAGCCCCATCGTCACGGTCATCGTCGAGATCAGCAGGAACGCCAGCGCGAGCCGGACGGGATCGGCCGCGGCGAGGGCGGCGCCGACGTCCTCGGCCCCCACGAGCCGGACGAGGAGGACCAGCAGCGCGATCCCGAGCGCCGTCGATCCCAGCAGCAACCCCCACCGCCCCACGCTAGAGTCGCCGCGTGGCGAAGGTCCTCTTCCTTCAGGACACACTCTGTGAGTATGCGGGTCTCGCGATCCTGAGCGCCTGCCTCAAGGCCGCGGGGCACGAGACGGACCTCGCGGTCGTCGACGGCAAGCGCGACCTGGCCGCGTTCCCGGCGCAGCTCGACGCCATCCGTCCCGACCTGTGCGCGTTCTCGACGGTCTCGATCGGGCTGGACCGCCGCCTCGAGATCGCGGCGATCTGCAAGGCGAAGGGCTACCTCACCATCTTCGGGGGGCCCCACCCGACGTTCCACCCCGAGCTGGTCGAGGACTGGCGCGTCGACCTGAGCTGCCGGGGCGAGGGGGAGGAGGCGATCGTCGACGTCGCCGACCGCATCGACGAGGGGGCGCGGTCGGTCCAGGAGTTCGCCGGCATCGCCAACGTCAGCTGGATGAGCGGCGACGTCCCCCAGCACCCGCCGATGCGCCGCCTCGTCGACATCGACGCCCTCCCGTTCCACGACCGCGGCATCTACTACGACCGCTTCCCGGTCATGGCGAAGTTCAGCAACAAGCGCGTCCACGTCAGCCGCGGCTGCCCCCACGTGTGCACGTTCTGCGACGCCGTCACGCTCCGCAAGGCCGTCTCGGGGCTGGGGAAGTTCGTCCGCTACCGGTCGCCCGACTCGATCATCGAGGAGATCCGCCGCCTCCAGGCCGACTGGGGCTTCCGGACGCTGACCCTGACCGCGGAGACGTTCACCGCGAACCGGCGCTGGGCGCTGAAGTTCCTGGAGCAGTACGCCCGTGAGGTCCGCGTCCCGTTCCTCACCGCGGCGGTCTACAGCGAGCTCGACGAGGAGATGATCAAGGCGCTCGCCGACGCCGGCTGCCACTGCCTCACCATCGGGCTGGAGTCGGGCAACGAGACGATCCGGCAGGACCTCCTCAAGAAGCGGTTCAGCAACGACTTCGTCCGCGACATCGGGCGGTTGCTGAAGAAGTACGACATCCGGCTGATGTCGTTCGTGATGTTCGGGTCGCCGACGGAGACGCTGGAGACGGCGTGGGAGACGGTCGACCTCGAGGTCGAGATCGGCGCGATGGCGCACTCGCCGACGCTGCTCCAGCCCTACAAGGGGACCGAGATCCTCGACTACATCCAGGAGCGGACGCTGCTCCGCGACGGCGTCACCGAGCACGACATCTTCCACAAGCCGGTCGGGATGGCGGTCAAGTCGGACGACCGGCAGGCCATCGAGAACCTGCAGAAGCTGTCGTGGCTGGTGCTCCAGTGGCCGCAGACCCGGCCCCTGGTGGAGAAGCTGGTCAAGCTCCCGCCCAACCCCGCGTTCTCCGCGGTGCTGCTCGCCTGCCTGACGCAGAAGTACCTGAGCAGCCGCCAGATCGGCGTCCGCGAGTTCACCAAGTACGCCGTCCACCTCCGCCGGGACTACAAGAGCTTCTTCTGGTAGCCGTCAGCTCTCCCCGAGGCGGGGGAGCAGCTCGATGAAGTTGCAGGGCAGGTGGCGGCTGTCCAGCTGCGTGCTCAGGATCCCGTCCCACGCGTCCTTGCACGCGCCGGTGCTCCCCGGGAGCGCGAAGATCAGCGTCTGCTCGGCCAGCCCCGCCAGCGCTCGCGACTGCACCGTGGACGTCCCGATCGTCTTCCACGAGAGCCACCGGAACAGCTCGCCGAAGCCGGGGATCTCCTTCGTCAGGACGCGCCGCACCGCCTCGGGGGTGACGTCGCGGCCCGTGATGCCGGTGCCGCCGGTGGTCAGGATCACCGAGACGTCGTCGTCCGCGACCCAGGCCCGGAGCTGGGCCTCGACCTCGTCGGCGTCGTCCGTGCAGATGACCTTGGCGACGATCCGGTGCCCCAGGCCCGCCGCGCGGTCGACCAGGATCCGGCCGGACTTGTCGGTCTCCTCGGTGCGGGTGTCGGACACCGTCAGGACGGCGACGCCGACCGGAACGAACTCTCCACTGCTCGTCTTCTTGCTCATGGGGGCGGAAGGGTAGTCTCTACGGCCCGTGAGAGCACTGATCGTCGCAGCCTTCGTCCTCATCGGCGCCCCCGCGCTGGCGGCCGACGTGACGGTGGCCGTCCTCGAGTTCGACAACGCCTCCGCCGACGACGAGCTCGACCCCCTCGGCAAGGGGCTGCAGTCCATGCTCACGACGGACCTGAGCGCCGTCGCCGCCATCCAGCTCGTCGAGCGGGCGCGGCTGCTCGAGATCCAGGAGGAGATCGCGCTGGGGGCGTCCGGCGCCGTCGATCCCGACACCGCCTCCCGCTTCGGCAAGCTCGCCGGCGCGACCCACCTCATCGCCGGCTCGTTCACCGTCCTCGGCGACCGCATGCGGCTGGACGCGCGCATGTTCGACGTCGAGCGGGGGACCGTCGCCCTCGGGGTGTCGCTCGCCGCCAAGGAGCGGGCTGCGGTGGCCCGGATCCACACCGCCGACTTCGGCGCCTTCACGTCGTTCAGCCAGGGCATCGACCTCTTCGACAAGGAGGCCTACGACGACTCCGTCGCCCGCCTCCGGGAGGCCGCCGCCGCCGACGAGGACTTCAAGCTCGCGCGCGTCACCCTCGCCGAGTACGAGCGGATCATCGGGGAGCTGCGGTCGCGCCGGGACGAGCTCGCCGCCGCCCGCGAGCAGATGCGCCGGCTGGAGAAGCTCCAGGCCGCCCAGGCGGACGCCCGGATCGTCGGCCGGCTGTTCGAGATCGCCGGACGCAAGGGCGACGACGCCCAGCGGGAGCGGATCACCGCGCTGTACCTGCTGACCGTCGCCTACGCCAACCTCGGCCGGAACCGGGGCAAGCTCCACGACCTCCGCCGCGTCGAGGACCGGTGGGCGATGGCCCGGACCGCCGACACCCTCGCCGCGTCGTACTTCACCGAGGCGCGCGGCCTGTGGCCGCAGATCCCGCTCGTCATCAGCGACAAGTTCTACCGGGGGCTCCCCGAGGACGAGTCCTTCGACGAGGACTTCGCCGACGCCGTGGCCTACCTCTGGGAGGGGCCCGGCGGCCACCCCGACAACCGCCGCAACGCGCTCGTGGACCCCCTCCGGTGGCCCCGCGAGATGGCCGCGATGCTCCACCTCGACCGCGCCGAGGAGGTCCGCCTCCGGGAGGAGCTGATCGACGCCGGGATGGCGCTGGAGCCCGGCGACTTCTGGCGCAAGGAGCAGAAGGAGAACCTGTCGGAGGAGCTGCGGGAGGTCCTCCGGCTGGACGAGTCGACCGCGCTCCTGACCCGCGACACGGCGGGCGAGGACAACCCCTACGTCCTCGAGGGGATCGCCCGCGAGGTGGAGAAGAACCGCGACTACGAGCGGCTGCTGACCGAGGCGAAGAACCCCGCCCTGGTCCGCGAGTGGATCCTCGCCGCGATCGCCGACGGCTGGTCCCAGCTGCCGGTCGTCACGCAGGCGGAGGAGCACTTCCTCGGCGCCGCGCCGGACGAGGAGGGGCTGAAGCTGCTCGACCGGGTCCGCAAGGACGGGTTCGACGACGAGGACTACCTCCTCCTCGGACGCCACCCGATCTGGACGATGCAGGCGGCATGGTGGCTCCGCTCGGGTCCCCGCGAGGACGCCCGCCGGTTCGACGCGCTCCGCTACTACAAGGACAAGGACAGCAACCCCGAGACCGACACCATCGTGCTCCTGGACGGGGTCCCCCGGGAGGACGTGAGCGCCTCGTTCCGGGTCCGCTTCGATCGCCCCGACGACCTGCTCAACGACCGCATCCTGAAGGAGGGGTGGAACGGCGGCCGCCCCGGCGTCGGGTTCGCGTTCGGCGTCCGCGACGTCCGCGTCGACAAGCAGGAGAACGACGACGGCGAGCGCGTCGTGGCGCGGCCGATGGTGCAGTGGATGGTGTGGCTGGACGAGGCCGAGGTCCGGCTCGTCCGCATGACGGAGACGGTGCGCGGGAGCTACGACCGGAAGGACGGCTGGTCCGAGGAGGTGGTGGGGACGGCCCCGATCCGCTGGAAGAAGGGGCAGGTCCAGGTCGTCGCCGACGGCAAGGGGGTCAAGGTCGTGGTCGACGGCAAGGCCCACCGGTTCGGGGCGGTGGACGACCGGGGCGGGTTCGTCGGGTTCCAGCTCCGGGGCGAGGGGTACGCCGAGCTGTCCGACGTCAGAATCGAATGACGACGCCCGTGGGGGCGAGGTGGACCTCGACGTCGGGGTGCCGCCGCGGCGACCGCCCCCCGAGGTTCCGCTCGAAGCGCTTCGCCCAGACCCCGTAGGCGGTCCCCGCGTGCCCCAGGAAGGGGGTGCAGAAGGCGGCGATCCCGGCCGCGACGGCGAACGGGTACCAGGCGAAGGCGAGGAGGGCGAGCCCGGTCGCCGCGAGGCCGAACGCGAGCGCGCTCCAGGCCGCGATCTTCGCGTTCCGCTTCAGCATGTCGATCGCCATCGAGGGGCCCCCGGCGCGCTCGATGATGTCGAAGGCGACGGCGAAGCAGGGCCAGATGCCCCACGACATCACGAACGAGGACACCCCCAGGAAGAGCGCCGGGTAGAGCATGATGTAGCCGCTGCCGAAGCCGCCCGAGGCGGCGTCGACGATGCCGCCGCCGAGGACGAGCGTCGCCCCCGTGGCGACGGGGAGGAGGTTGCCGAGCAGCCAGCCCTCGACGTCGGGCTCCAGCATCGCCCGCGCCGTCCGCTTCCAGTGCTGGCGCTGGACGGTGTCGGTGTCTTCCCGGTCCCACTGCTCGACGGCCTCGGGGGGGAGCTCGTCGGCGAGCGCCGCGGCGGGCAGGAGGGCGCCGGCGATCGCGAGGACCGCCGCGAGCGTCGCGAGCGCGCGCGTCACTTCTTGCCGAAGACCTTCTTGAGGAGGCCGCTGCCGGGCTTGTCCTCCCGCCCGCTGGTCGGGGCCTTGCGACCCGGCTCGAGCCGGATCGCGCTGCCGGGCTGGGGCTTGCTCTGCTGCCCGGACGACTGCCACCCCCCGAACCGCGCGACCCGCTTGCCCCGTTCGCGATCGGGGTCCTTGCCGAGGACCCAGAAGACCTCCGAGAATGCCGCGTGCTCGGTCAGACGCTTCCACTGTCCGTCCTCGTCGAGGAACTCGCAGCGAGGCTGCAGCTCCCCCTCGAAGATCTTCTGGCGGACGACGAAGACGTCGTACGTCCCGAGCTCCAGGCCGGTCGGTTCGCGGATGGCCAGCTCGATGGTCGGGCGATCCATGGGGGAAGCATACGATGAGCGTGGAGTCCTTGATCGTCGGAACCGCGGGTCACATCGATCACGGCAAGACGACGCTGGTCCGGGCGATGACCGGCGTGGACACCGACCGCCTCGACGAGGAGAAGCGGCGCGGCATCACGATCGTGCTCGGCTTCGCGCCCCTGACCTTGCCGGGGGGACGGACCGCCGGCGTCGTCGACGTCCCCGGCCACGAGAAGTTCGTCCGGACGATGGTGGCGGGGGCCGGCGGGGTCGACGTGGGGCTGCTGGTGGTGTCCGCCGAGGAGGGGGTCATGCCGCAGACGCGGGAGCACCTCGAGATCCTCGCCATGCTCGCCGTCCCCGAGCTCGTCGTCGCCCTGACGAGGGTGGACGTCGTGGACGACGAGCTGGTCGAGCTGGCCGAGTTGGACGTCCGGGAGCTCCTGGAGGCGTCGCCGTGGCCGTCGGCTGCCGTGATCGCGACGTCGGGGGTGACCGGGGAGGGGGTGCCGGAGGTCCGGCAGGCCCTCGCCGACGCCGCCGCGCGCCTCCCTCCGCGCGATCCCGGCGATGTCTTCCGCCTCCCCGTGGACCGCTCCTTCAGCATCCGCGGCTTCGGGACGGTCGTGACGGGGACGACCCGGGGCGGCCGGCTCCGGCCCGGCGCGACGCTCGAAGCGCTCCCCGGCCGCCACCCCGTCAAGGTCCGCGGCGTCCAGGTCCACGGCGAGGACGCCGCCGAGGTGGGGCGGGGGACCCGGGTCGCCGTCAACCTCCAGGCCGTCGACGTCGCCCTGGTCCCGCCCGGGAGCTGGCTCGCGACGCCCCGCGCCCTCGCGTGCGGCGACCGGATCGACGTCGTCTTCGACCTCCTCCCCTCGGCCCCCCGCCCCCTCCCGAACAACGCCCGCGTCCGCTTCCTGTGCGGGACGGCGGAGCTGATCGCGACGGTCCGCCTCATCGCCCCCGACGGCGGGCCCGCCCCCGAGGAGGTCATGCCCGGCGCGACCGGGGTGCTCGCCCAGCTCGCGCTGGAGGAGGAGGCGGGCGCGGTGGCGGGGGACCGGTTCGTGCTCCGCGCCGAGTCGCCGATGGTGACGATCGGCGGGGGGGTGATCGTGGACCCCGAGCCGCCGCTGCTCCGTCGCCGGGAGCGGGGCGCGGCGGCGGCGCTGCTCGGCGTGAGGACCGACCCCCAGGCGACGCCGGCCGCCCACGTCGTCGCGCTCCTGCGCCGGGCGGCGGGGCGGGCGGTCGACCTCCACGAGCTGCGGCGCCGGCTTCCCCCCTCGCTGGGGGACCTCGCGGCGGCGGCCGCGGCCGCGGTCGAGGCGGGCGACGCCGTCGCGGTGGGGACGGACCCGCCGGCGTGGGCGTGGCGCGGCGTCGTCGACGGTTGGACGGCGGTCGTGAAGGCGACCGTCCGCGTCCACCACGACGCCCACCCCCTGCTCGCCGGGCCGCTCCTCGCGGAGGTCCGCCAGACGCTCGTCCCGCCGCCCGCGGATCGGGTCTTCGCGGCGCTGCTCGGCGCGCTGACCGACGCCGCCGGACTGGAGCGACGCGGCGACCGCCTGGCCCTCCCGACGCACGACGCAGCCCCGGACGCGCCCTCCCGCGCCGCCCTCGACCGCCTCGTCGCGGCCCTCGCCGCGGGCGGCGCGCACCCCCCCAAGCTGTCGGAGGCGGCGCGCGGCCTGGATCTCCCCCCGGACGCGCTCGCCTGGCTCGTCGACCAGGGCGAGCTCCACCGGGTGGCCGACGACTACTTCGTCGCCGCCGCTCCGTTCGAGGAGCTCGTCGGCCGCCTCCGCGCCCACGCCGCCGCCGACGCCGACGGCCTCGTCACCACGCAGGCGTTCAAGGAGGTCAGCGGCCTCACCCGCCGCCACGCCATCCCCTTCCTGGAGTACCTCGACCGGACCCGCGTCACGATCCGGACTCCGGAGGGGCGGGTCTTCCGCGACCCCGGCCGGCCCTCGGGGGACCCCTGATTCGTGTGACGGGGGGTCCGATCCTCGTTGTCGTGCCCCGTGCTAGTGTCCAGACCCCAACAATTTCGACTATCGGTCGAGGTTGAACGGACCACGCGGCGGTAGGAGCAGGAGCCGATGCGCACCCACTCAGTCCTTCGTTTCGCGGCGATCGCTCTCGGGCTGATCGTCGCCTCCCTTCCCCTGTCTGCGCTCGCTCAAGGGGAGGGCATCCTCGACGTGAAGTGCAACGTCGACGGCGCCGTCGTCTTCGTCGACGGGAACCTCCTCGGCGAGGCCCCCATCGTCGAGATCATCGCGGCGGGGACGCACGTCATCGAGGTCCAGCGCGAGGCCTTCGCGGTCCACCGCGAGACCATCGAGCTCCCCGCGGACGCGACGGTCGAGGTCATCGCGTCGCTCCAGCGGATCAAGCCGGGGCTGGAGGTCGAGACGGACGTCGAGAGCGCCCGCATCCTGCTCGACGGGCAGGAGATCGGGGTCGGGTCGGCGGTCGTCGATCCCGTCGAGCCGGGCGCCCACACCCTGGTCGTGGAGGGCGGTGAGTTCGGCCGCTACGAGGGCACCGTCGACCTCCCCAGCGCCCGCATGACCCCCGTCCGGGTGAAGCTGCGCGGCTCGCTCGGCTCCCTCAAGGTCACGACCCAGCCGGACGGCGCGGCGGTCACCGTCGACGGCCGCAACTACGGCACGACGCCGGCGGTGGTGGAGCCGGTCCAGCCGGGCAGCCACGGCATCCGCATCACCAAGGACGGGATGAGCGAGATCCTCCAGACGGTGGTGGTCGAGCCGGGGCAGGAGACCACCATCGACGCGGTCCTCCTCGCCGAGGGGGGCCTCCTCGACGTCCGCCCGACCCCCCGCGACGCGGTCGTCTACGTCAACGGCGTCGAGCTCGGCATCGGCCGCCAGGTCGTCGGCCCGCTCAAGCCCGGGACCTACTCCATTCGGGCGACGTACCCCGGTCACGCCGACTACGTGCAGCCCGCCGTGGTGGACGCGGGGCGTCGCACGCGCGTGACCGCGCGGCTGCAGTCGTTCAACTTCTCCGGCGCCGTGGCGAGCAGCGCCGGGACCAAGCCCGTCCACCAGCGCCCCGGCTTCTGGGCCGGCGTCGGCGGCGGCGCGGCGGCGGTCGCCGCGGCCGTGATCGTGACGGCGGTCGTCGTCAACCAGCCCGACGATCCGGGCCCCACCATCATCCCCGGGACCGACCCTCCGCCCGCGACCTACACCTGGTCGCTGCCGTAGGGAGGAGACGATGATGCTGCACCACCTGACCCGCTGGAACCGCCCCGCCGCGCTGCTGCTGAGCGTCGCCCCCCTCATCCTGACCGCGTGTCCCCCGGGGGACGACGACGACAGCGCCGACGTGATCATCGACGGCGAGTGCGCGTGGCTCGAGGTCACGATCGACACGTCCGACCTGGAGCTCCTCCAGTCGCAGGCGACGACCGTCCGCGTCGCGCTCCGTCCGGATCGCGCCCTGGTCGACGCCGACGGCGACGCCTACCCCGCCGGCGACCTCGAGGGGCTCCCCATCTCCGTCGAGGACCTCGACGGCGACGGCGTCCTCGACCTCCTCGCCACCTTCGGCATCCAGGACGAGACCGCGCTTCCGACCGTCGCCCTGGGCCTCGGCCAGAACAACGTCCCCATCACGTTCGAGGTCGACGCGACGGCCTTCACGGCCAACGACGAGGCGGTCGTCACGACCCCCACCGAGACGGTCGAGGTCGCCGACTGCGGCGTCGAGACGGTCGCCCTGACGGACCTCGACGGCGAGGAGGAGACCCCGCCGGAGGGGACCTGCGGCGACGACCTCGACAACGACTTCGACGGGTGGGTCGACCTCGACGATCCCGACTGCGAGGACGACCTCGCCAACAACGAGGACGTCGAGGACCCCTTCTCCGGGACCCAGTGCAACGACGACGAGGACAACGACCTCGACGGCGACACCGACGCCGACGACAGCGACTGCGTCAACGGCTACGGCGACGACGAGGGGGACCCCCCCGACCCCGAGTGCGGCGACGGCATCGACAACGACGGCGACGGCTGGATCGACCTCGACGACAACGCCTGCGCGGGCTCCGAGGAGACCCAGTCCGAGACCGGCCCCTGCTCCCTGCAGTGCTGCGACGGCGGCGACAACGACGGCGACTCCCTCGCCGACGCCGACGACCCCGACTGCGAGAACGGCTTCGACAACAGCGAAGCCCCGGTCGTGCCCGAGTGCGCCGACGGCGAGGACAACGACGGCGACACCTGGACCGACACCGACGACCCGGGCTGCCTCGACAGCGCCGACGCCACCGAGGACCCGAACCCGTCGAACCCGACGGAGTGCTTCGACGGCCTCGACAACGACAGCGACGGCTTCACCGACGGCGAGGACAGCGACTGCGAGACCGCGTACACGGAGCTCGAGTCCCCCCCGCCCTGCGAGGACGGCCTCGACAACGACGGCGACGGCTGGATCGACACCGACGATCCCGACTGCGCCCCCCTCGGCCCCGAGGACGAGGTCGGGTTCGGCGCCACCGCCTGCAACAACGGCCTCGACGACGACGGCGACACCACGATCGACGCCCTCGACACCGGCTGCGCCGACGCGGCCGACGAGGACGAGATCGCCCAGTGCATCAACGAACTCGACGACGACGGCGACGGCTGGATCGAC
Source organism: uncultured Rickettsiales bacterium (assembly GCA_964344575.1). Lineage (GTDB taxonomy): Bacteria > Myxococcota_A > UBA796 > UBA9615 > UBA9615 > JAAESI01. The sequence goes on from CAYFOA010000051.1 coordinate 23,934, forward strand.
CTCACCGATCCCGGCTGCGACGACGAGTTCGACGACGAGGAGACGGACCCCGGCTCGACGCAGTGCACCGACGCGATCGACAACGACGGCGACGGCTTCATCGACCTGAACGACCCCGAGTGCGACAACGGCGCAGACGACCAGGAGGAGGCCTACTGCAACGACGCGACGGACGACGACCTCGACGGCTGGATCGACCTCGACGACCCCGGCTGCGAGGACGAGTTCGACGACGACGAGACCGATCCGACCGTCGACGAGAACGGCGATCCCATCGTCCCGCCCGAGTGCAACGACGAGATCGACAACGACCTCGACACGTTCGTCGACGAGGACGACCCGGAGTGCCTCACCGGCTTCGACGACTCGGAGGAGCTGGAGTGCAACAACGACGTCGACGACGACGCGGACACCTGGATCGACGAGGAAGACCCCGGCTGCGAGGAGGCCAACACCGGCGACGACGAGGCCGCCATCACGCTGGCCACCCAGTGCAACGACGGCATCGACAACGACGAGGACGACGACATCGACGCCGAGGACTCGCTCTGCGCGGACGCCGCCGACGACTCCGAGGCGCCGCTGTGCGACAACGGTGTCGACGACGACGGCGACGGCTGGATCGACCTCGCCGATCCCGGGTGCCTCAACACAACCGACGAGGACGAGACGGACCTCGGCCAGACCGAGTGCACGGACGGCGCCGACAACGACGGCGACGGCGACATCGACGCGGCGGACCCCGACTGCGACACCGGCGCCGACGACCAGGAGCTGGCCGAGTGCCAGGACCTGACCGACAACGACAACGACGGCTGGATCGACAGCGACGACAACGGCTGCGCGGACGGCGACGACAACGACGAGTCCGACGGCCTCGTCACGGAGTGCAACGACGGCGTCGACAACGACGGCGACGTCCTCGTCGACGAGAACGACCCCGACTGCGAGGACGGGTACGACGACGCCGAGCTGACCGCGGCCTGCAGCGACAACGCGGACAACGACGGCGACGGCTGGACCGACCTCGACGACCCCGGCTGCGCGGACGACCCCGCCGGCACCGACGAGGCGTCCGTCTTCGGGCTGACCGAGTGCAACGACTTCGCCGACAACGACGGTGACCTCGCCATCGACGCGCTCGATCCCGACTGCGTCAACGGCGCCGACGACAACGAGGCGGTCGCGTTCTGCGGCAACGGGAGCGACGACGACGGCGACGGCTGGACCGACCTCGACGATCCCGGCTGCGAGGGCGACGCGCAGACCGAGTCCGAGGGCGGCTTCGACTTCGACCTGCCCTGCAACGACAGCGCCGACAACGACGCCGACGGTCTCTTCGACTCGGACGATCCGCAGTGCGCGACGGGCAGCTCGCCCACCGAGACGGCGAATCCCTGCACCGACGGCCTCGACAACGACCTCGACGGCTGGATCGACGCCGCCGACGGCGACTGCACCGCGTCCACCGCCGAGATCGGGACCGACGCCGACGTGGAGTGCGCCGACGGCGCCGACAACGACGGCGACAACCTCGTCGACGCCCTCGATCCCGGCTGCGACTCCGGCATGGACGGCGACGAGGCGAGCACCGACCCCGACGACTGCGTCAACGGCCTGGAAGACGACGGCGACGGCTGGACCGACGGCGACGATCCCGACTGCATCGTCTCCCCCTTCGACGAGACCGGCTCCGCGGGCGGCAGCGCGTGCAACGACCAGACCGACAACGACGGCGACTTCACCGTCGACGCCGGCGACACCGACTGCGACGACGGCTTCGACAACATCGAGGGGCCGGAGAACTGCGACGACGGCGTCGACAACGACAGCGACGGCTGGCAGGACGCGGCCGACCCCGACTGCATCGCCGGCGTCGAGGAGACGGTGGTCGCGAACACCGAGTGCAGCGACGGCGCGGACAACGACCTGGACGGCCTGATCGACATCGCCGACCCGGCCTGCGACGACGGCGCAGACGGGAGCGAGTTCAGCGACCTCGCCGACGACTGCGCCGACGGCGCGGACAACGACGCGGACGGCTGGACCGACAGCGACGACCCCGAGTGCCAGTCCGGCGCCTACGACGAGCTCGGCGCGGCCGGCGCCACGCAGTGCAGCGACGGCGTGGACAACGACGGCGACGGCGACACCGACGGCTTCGACGCCCACTGCGACACGGCCGCCGACGACGTCGAGGTGGCCGCCTGCGACAACACGATCGACGACGACGGGGACGGCTGGACCGACCTCGACGATCCCGGGTGCATCGGGTCCGACGAGCACGACACCGAGGGCGGCTTCGGCAGCTCCGAGTGCAACGACGGCATCGACAACGAGCAGGACGGCGACACGGACAGCGCCGACGGCGACTGCACGACGGCCTTCGTCGACGCCGAGGGGGCGGGCACCTGCTCGAACTCGTCGGACGACGACAGCGACGGCTGGACCGACGGCGACGATCCCGACTGCGCCGTCGGCGTGTACGAGCTCGGCTACTGGGTGACGGACTGCAACGACGGCGTCGACGGCGACGGGGACACCGACGCGGACGCCGACGACAGCGGCTGCAGCGACGGCGCGGACCCGTTCGAGGGGGTCGCCCCCGGCGAGATCCTGATCGTCGAGATCATGAAGGACCCGGTCGAGGTGACCGACCCCTCGGGCGAGTGGTTCGAGGTGATCAACCTGACCTCCGCCGCCGTCGATCTCGACGGCTACGTGATCTCCGACAGCCACACCCCGTCGCCGCAGACGCACACGATCCAGGGGACGGTCATCGTCCCCGCGGGCGGGGTGATCGCGCTCGGCAACAACGCCGACTTCCTCACCAACGGCGGGGCGACGGTGGTGTACGAGTACGCCGGGTTCAACCTCGACAACATCGAGGACGAGATCTTCCTCACCGACCCCGGCGGCGTCCTCGTCGCGGAGATCGAGTTCGACAACACCTGGCCCACGGGCGCGGGCAAGAGCACCTCGTTCGACGGCTCGCTGACCCCGACCGAGGCGCTGGTCGCCAGTCCGGCCAACTGGTGCGTCTCCACGTCGGTCTACGGCGACGGCGACGAGGGCACCCCCGCGGCGGCCAACGACTCCTGCGCGCCCTGATCGGGACGGCCGATTGAAGGTCGGTTATCCTCCGCCGCTCCCTGATCGGCAGGAGGTCCCCCGACCATGTCCTTTTGGCCCCGAACGCACACCTGCGGCGAGCTCCGCGAGTCCCACGACGACGCGAACGTCGTCCTCAACGGCTGGGTCGACCGCGCCCGCGACCTCGGCGGGCTCGTCTTCGTCGACGTCCGCGACCGCTACGGCGTCACGCAGGTGCTCTTCGACCCGGACGTGGTCGGGCCCGAGACGTTCGACCGGGCGGGCGCCCTGCGCGGCGAGTTCGTCGTCGCGGTCAAGGGGTTCGTCCGCGTCCGCGACCTCGCCCAGCGGAACGCCAACGTCGCCACCGGCAGCGTCGAGGTGGTCGCGCGCGAGCTGCAGCTCCTGACCCGGAGCGCGCCCCTGCCGATCGCGCTGAAGGGGGACAACGAGGCGAGCGAGGAGCTCCGCCTGAAGCACCGCTACCTCGACCTCCGGCGCGACGACCTCCAGCGGAAGATCCTGCTCCGCCACAACGTCACCCTGGCGACCCGGAACTACTTCGACGGCCACGGCTTCGTGGACGTGGAGACGCCGATCCTGACCAAGTCCACGCCCGAGGGGGCGCGCGACTACCTCGTCCCCTCGCGCGTCCACCCCGGCAGCTTCTTCGCCCTCCCGCAGAGCCCCCAGCTGTTCAAGCAGATCCTCATGATCAGCGGCTACGACCGCTACATGCAGATCGCGCGGTGCTTCCGCGACGAGGATCTGCGCGCCGACCGCCAGCCGGAGTTCACCCAGGTGGACATCGAGATGGCGTTCGTCACGAAGGACATCCTCTTCCCCATCCTCGAGGGGTGGATCGCGAGCGTCTGGAAGGAGTTCGCGGGCGTGGACGTGGCGCTGCCGCTGCCGCGGCTGTCGTTCGCGGACGTGATGGAGGAGTACGGCATCGACCGGCCGGACCTCCGCTTCGGGCTGAAGATGGCGACGGTGAACGACCTGCTGGAGGGGACCGACGCGGCGCCGCTGGCGAGCGCGCTGGCGCTGGAGGACGGCGCGGTCAAGGCGATGTACGTCCCCGGCACGCTGAGCCGGAAGCAGCTCGACGGGCTCACCGACATCGCCCGCCAGTTCGGCCTCGGCGGGCTGCTCTGGGGCAAGGTCAGCCCCGAGGCGGTCACCGGCGCGGCGGGCAAGTTCCTCACCGACGAGCAGCGCGGCGCGATCATCGGCCGCCTCGCCGAGCGGAACGGGTTCGACCCTTCCGAGGCGGGCGTGCTGTTGGTGAGCGCCGGCCGCGTCGGCCAGGTGAACGACGCGCTGTCCCGGATCCGGATCAAGCTGGCGGAGATCCTGGAGCTGATCGACCCGAGCGCGTTCGCGTTCGCGTGGGTGGTGGACTTCCCCGCGTTCGACTGGAACGAGGACGAGGAGCGGTGGGACCCGCTGCACCACCCGTTCACGTCCCCGATCGCGGAGCACCTGGACCGGGTCGCGACGGACCCCGGGGGGGTGCTGACGGACGCGTACGACATGGTCTGCAACGGGTACGAGATCGGCGGCGGGAGCATCCGGATCCACGACCCCGAGGTGCAGTCGGCGGTGTTCGCGGCGATCGGGCTGACGCCGGAGGAGGCGCGGACGAAGTTCGGGTTCCTGCTGGACGCCCTCAGCTACGGCGCCCCGCCCCACGGCGGGATCGCGTTCGGGCTGGACCGGATCGTGATGCTGCTGGCCCACACCGAGGCGATCCGGGAGGTCATCGCGTTCCCGAAGACGCAGAGGGCGTCGTGCCTGATGACGGAGGCCCCGGGCGGGGTGGATGATGGGCAGATGAACGAGCTGCACCTCGTCTCCACCGCCCCGGCCGCGGATTGACGACCGAGACGCCCTGCGATCGCTGCGGGACGTTCGCCGTCCTCGGGCCGTGGATGGGGCGGTCCATCTGCGAGCGCTGCTGGGACACGATCAAGCTGGACGACGCGAGCTCGACGTCGCTGGGGGTGGTCCTGCGGGACGTCGTCGACCACCTCGGCCCGATCATCGTCCCGGCGTCGCTCGTGCTCCTCCTCGTCAACGCGCCGACGTTCGCGGTCGACTGGCTGATCGTGGACCCGCCCTTCTACGCCTCGATCGTCGGCCTCCTCGCGATCCTGGGGACGACGTTCGTGATGCACCTGACGCTGCAGCGGCTGTCGGACGGGCGGCACGACCTGAGCACGGCGATGCGGGACGCGGTCCAGTGGTTCTTCCCCCTGGTGGGGCTGGGGATCCTGATCGCGCTGCAGATCTTCGTGTTCACGCTGCTCTGCATCGTCCCCGGGATCCTCCGGTCGATCGACCTCTACATCGCGAACGCGGGCTGGATCGCGCAGCGGATGGCGGGCCGCCCGATCACGGTGACGCAGGCGCTGCAGCGGAGCATCGACGCGATGCGCGGCCGCCGCCTCGACATCGTCGTCCTCGTCATCCTCCTCTGGATCCCGGTGATCGTCCCCTCGATCGGACTCGGCATGCTCCACGCCCTGATCTGGGACGGCACGATCGACGAGATCTTCCGCCTCCCCGCGGTGTTCGGGACGATGTTCTTCGTGGCGGTGCTGAGCGTCCCGATCTCGATGGCCCAGGCGATCGTCCTGGTCCGCGTGATGCCCCCCCCGTTCCCCGAGGGCTAGGGCGTCTCGATCGAGAGGTACTGCTTCTTGCCGTCGCGCTCGACGACGACGCTGACGAAGTCCTTGCTCGTCTCCGTCAGCGTCTTCTTGATCTCCTCGGTGCTGTCCACGCTGGAGCCGTCCAGCTCGAGGATCTCGTCGCCCGGCTGAAGCCCGGCGTCGGCGGCCTTGCTGCCGCGGTCGACGTTGCGGATCACGAGGTTGCGGGGGTTGCGGGCCTTGCCGTCGCTCCCCACGTCCAGCCCCAGCTCGCGGCTCAGCCAGCCGCCCCCGTCGGAGGCGCCGCCGGACTCGCGCCGCGCCCGCTCGTCGGGCTCCAGGACCTTCCCGTCCAGCGTCACCGTCAGCGTCTTGAGCACGTCCTTGCCCCGCTCCAGGCGCCACGCGGTCAGCTGCACCGGCTCGCCCACGACGGACGTCTTGAACGCCGACTTGAGGTCCGCGCCGGTCCGGATCTTCCGGTCCGCGAAGGAGACCACGACGTCGTCCGGCTGGAGCCCCCCGCGCGCCGCGGGGGTGTCGTCGTAGACCTCGGAGATCAGCGCGCCCTGGCCGATCGAGCGGCCCCACACCTCGTCCAGGCTGGGGTTGTTGTCCGTCACGCGCACGCCGAGGTAGCCGACCGTGACCTTGCCGTCGGTGATGAGCTGCTGGGCGATGCGCCACGCCAGGTCGATGGGGATGGCGAAGCCCATGCCGCCCCCCGGGGCGTCGGCGATGGCGCTGTTGATGCCGATGACGTCGCCGTCGAGGTCGACCAGCGGGCCGCCGCTGTTGCCCGGGTTGATCGGGGTGTCGACCTGGATGAAGTCCTGCACGGTGAGGTGCTCGAAGCCCGGCGCGAAGAACGGGCCCGCGTTGCGGCCGACCGAGGCGCGGTGGAGCCCCGAGATGTGGCCGAAGGTGACCGACCGGTCGTAGCCCAGGGGGGCCCCCAGCGCGATCGCGTACTGCCCCACGCGGAGCTCGCTGCTGTCGCCGAGGCTGGCGACGGGGAGGTCGGCCGGCGGGTCCACGATCTGGATCACGCCGACGTCGGATTCGGCGGACGTCGCCACGACGACGGCCTTGAAGCGGCGGCCGTCCTCGAGGAGGACGTCGATGCGATCGGCGCCGTCGACGACGTGGTGGTTGGTGAGGACGTGGCCCTCGGCGTCGACGATGAAGCCGGTCCCCATCCCGTCGACGGGGAAGAACCGGTCGACCCCGGGGAGGCCGCCGCCCCGGGAGCTGCCATGGACCTCGAGGGTGACCACGGCGGGCTGCGTCACCTGGACGACCTCGACCAGGACCTCCTCGAGCGCACGGACCTGCTTGAGCGCGTCCGTCGCGGCCGCGGGGAGCGCGAAGAGGAGGCTCGAGGCGAGGACGGCGGCGCCGATCCACTTCTTCATGGACATCAGCCTAGATTCGAATGGGGGGTCACACCAGGGGTAGACCGATCCCGCCCCTGCTATGTTCCCGTCTTCCATGAGCGCCCCGCGCATCCTGGTGGTGGAGGACGACCGCTACTTCGCCGGCATCCTCCGGGACTACCTCGCGTACGTCGGCTTCGACGTGCGGGCGGCCGAGGACGGCGAGACGGCGTGGTCGTCCTTCGAGGACGCTCCCCCCGACGTCGTCCTGAGCGACGTGCTGCTCCCCCGCCTCAACGGCCTCGAGCTCGCCGCCCGCATCAAGGGCTCCCCCACCCCCGTCCCCGTCGTCCTGATGTCGGCCGTCTACAAGGACGAGGAGACCATCGCGCGCAACCTCCGCCAGTGCGGGGCGGACGCGTACCTCATCAAGCCGTTCTCGATGCCCGACCTCCGGGCCCGGCTGGCCCGCCTCGTCCCCGGCATCGCGCCGTCGGACAGCGTCGCCGACGAGGAGGCCCCGACCGTCGCCGCGTCCGAGCTGTCGATGGTCAAGTACCGCCCCGGGATGGACCTCCCCTCCTCCGGCGACGTCGCCCAGGGGTTCCTCGCCCCGCTCCTCCTCCAGCTCCGCGCCGCGTGCCACACGGGCGTCCTCATGCTCCGCGACGGCAAGCGGTGGAAGGACATCGTGCTGCTCAACGGCCACCCCGTGTGGGCGGACGGCGGCGACGGCCACGACCGCCTCGGGACGATGCTCCTCGAGGACGGGATCATCACGCAGGAGCAGTTCGCCGACGCGGTCGACTACATGCGGGCCGAGTCGGTGGACTTCGGCTCCGCGCTGACCGACCGCCGCATCCTCACGCCGACGGACCTGTACACGCAGCTGCGGCGCCTCGTGGAGCGCCGCGTCATCGCCGCGTTCGCCTGGCACGTGGGGGCGTGGTCGCTGACCAACGAGTTCCCGCGGCAGACGAGCAGCTTCGAGACGCGGCCCCTCGCGGTCATCTGGCGGGGGCTCCGGACCCACGGCCGGGTCGGCCCGCTGGACGACGAGATCCGCCCGCTGCGAGACCGCTTCGTCGTCCCCACGGGGCGGTTCGACGCGGACTTCGCGGAGATCAAGAAGGAGGACGGCATCGGCTTCCTGGGGAGCTTCCTCAACGGCGCGCGGTCCGTCGGGGACCTCGCCGAGATGGAGATCCTGGAGTCCGAGGAGCTGACCGCCGCGCTGTGGCTGATGTACCGCGCGGGGATGATCGGCTTCGGCCGGTCCGCGGTCCGCGAGGAGCCGCCGCCGCTCGAGGAGGAGACGACCTCGGGGCCGCTGACCCTGGAGCTGCCGGAGCTGCGGGGGTCGCTGACGGAGGTCGGCGAGTCCGTCATCCAGAGCTACCTGCGCCTGTGGCAGGCGGACTTCTTCCAGATCTTCGGCCTCGACGCGAACGCGTCCGACGCGCAGATCTCCGAAGCGCTGGAGGCCAACCCGCTGGGGTTCGACCCGGCTCGCCTCACCGACGACCTCCCCGGCGACGTCCGGAGCAAGGCCAAGGCGCTGGAGGAGTGGGTCGCGGAGGCGCGCGCGACGCTGTCGGACGAGGAGCGTCGCAAGGCCTACGCCAAGCGGTTCGAGCGCGGCCTGACGGGCGTCTACCGGAAGGTCAGCAAGGCCCGCGAGACCGAGGCTGCGATGTTCTTCGAGATGGGCAAGGCGTTCATCCAGACGCGCGAGTACCGGGAGGCCGAGCTGTCGTTCGGCAAGGCCGTCGAGCGGGTCCCCGAGGCGGCGGAGTACCTCGCCTACCAGGGGTGGGCGACCTACCGGCGCGACGGCGCGGCGGCGGGGAACGGTGGCCGCGCGAAGGCCCGGGCGCTCATCGACCGGAGCCTCGAGCTGGACGACCACCTCCCCATCGCGTGGTACTTCAGCGGGATCATCCACCGCGACCAGCGGCACTACGACGAGGCGATCGCGGCGTTCGAGTCGGCGCTGAAGTTCGACACCAACTTCGAGCCGGCGCGCAAGGCGCTGGTCCAGACGACCGAGATCGCCGGTCGGTGACGTGACGCTCGCGCGGCTCGCGGAGGCCTCCGACGCGGTCGCCCGGATCCTCCGCCGGCACGACGATCTCGCCGCGTCGCTCACGACCGAGCTCCCCGACCGGGACGCCCTCCACGCCGAAGCGCGGGCGGCGGCCGACGAGGCGCTGACGGCGGACGATCCCGACGCCGCCGTCCGACGCTCGCTCCGCCGCCTCAAGTACCGGGTGGCCGGCGGGTTGATCCTCCGCGATCTGGACGAGGGGCCCGACGGCGTCGAGGCGATCGCCGCGTCGATCGCGGACCTCGCCGACGCCCTCGTCGACGGCGCGATCCGGTACGCGATCGGCCGCCGTCCGCCTCCCGACGGGGGACGCTTCGTCGCGATCGCGATGGGCAAGCACGGCGCCGGCGAGCTCAACTACAGCTCCGACGTCGACCTGATCTGGATCATCTCGGCGCAGGGCCACGCGCCCTGGGCGAACCGCATCGGCGGGGCGGTGGTCGGCGCGCTGGCGGACCGGACGGCGGACGGCTTCTGCTTCCGCGTCGACCTCGCGCTCCGCCCCGACGGCCGCGCCGGGGCTCCGTCCATCGGGATCGACGCCGCCGAGCAGTACTACCTGACGTACGGCCGGACCTGGGAGCGGGCCGCCTGGCTCAAGGCCCGCCCCTGCGGCGGGGACCTCGAGCTCGGCGCCGACCTCCTCCGCCGCATCGCGCCCTTCCGGTACCGCCGGTCGATGGACTTCGGGACGCTCCAGGACCTCGGCGCGATGCGCGACCGGATCTCGGACGCGGCCCGCCTCGGGGACCTCGAGTCCGACCTGAAGCGGGGCCCGGGGGGGATCCGCGAGGTCGAGTTCCTCGTCCAGGCGCAGCAGCTGATCTGGGGCGGTCGCGACCCCGAGCTGCGCGTGCCGGGGACGCTGGAGGCGCTCCGCCGGCTGGACGCGGCGGGCGTGCTCCCGGACCACGTCGACGCCGACGCGCTGGCCGATGCCTACCGCTTCCTGCGCGCCGCCGAGCACCGCCTCCAGTGGGCCCAGGAAGCGCAGACGCAGCGGCTGCCGGGGCCGTCCGACGAGGCCGGCTGGGGGCGCCTCGCGCGGCTCCTCGACTTCGGCGACGACGTGAGCGCGCTCCGGGCGGCGCTGGCCGAGCACCGGGCCGTCGTCGAGCGTTCGTGGGCGGGCCTGCTGTCGGGGACGGAGGCGATCTCGACCTCCTTCCCCGCGCTCGTCGACCCCTTCGCCGAGCCGGAGGAGCGTCGCCGCGACCTCGTCGCCCTCGGCTTCGACGACCCCGACGCCGCGGGCGACCTCCTCGACCAGCTCGCCCGCGTCTCGGGCCGCGAGCGGATGCTCCCCGAGGCGTGGCGGCGGTACGAGCGGGTGGCCCCTCGCCTGCTCCAGCTCGCCGCCTCGTCCGCCGACCCCGACGTCGCCCTGGGCCGCCTCCGGACGTTCGTCGGCCGCGTCGGCGCGCGGGGCACGACGTACGCGCTCCTCGCCGAGAACCCCGGCGCGATGCGGACGCTGGTCCGCCTCTTCGCCGAGTCCGGCTACCTGTCGGAGCTGCTCTGCGCGCACCCCGAGCTCCTCGACGCGCTCGTCCTTCGGGGGCGCATCGGCGGGACCCTGGTGCTGGAGGAGGACCCGGACGACGCGATGGCGGCGATGCGGATCTTCCACACCTCGGAGCTGCTCCGGATCGGGCTCGCCGACCTGTCGCGGGACCCGGACGACGAGGGCCTCCCCTGCGCGCGCCTGACCGCGCTGGCGCGGACCTGCGTGGGCGCGGCCGCGAGCGTGGCGACCTCCCGGATGGTGCCGCGGCACGGCCGGCTCCCCGGTCGCGGGCTCGCGGTGGTCGGCCTCGGCTCCCTGGGGTCCGGCTGGATGACGTACGGGAGCGACCTCGACCTCGTCTTCCTCTACGGCGCCGGCGACGACGCGCCGTCGGACGGCGAGCGCCCCCTCGATCCGACGACGTGGACGGCGCGCTGGTCGCAGCGGGTGATCACGGCGCTGGCGGCGCCTACGCGCGAGGGGCGCTGCTACGAGGTCGACATGCGGCTCCGGCCCGACGGCAGCGGCGGGTCGCTGGTGGTCCCCGTGGGCGGGTTCGCGGCCTACCTGCGGGAGCGCGCGCGCCCTTGGGAGATCCTCGCGCTCTGCCGCGCCTCGGTGGCGACGTCCACCGATCCGGCGCTGACCGACGCGGTCGGTGAGGTGCTCGCCGCGGCCCGCGCCCGGGGGCCCGCCTCCGGCGCGGAGATCGTCGCCGAGGCGCGCCGCATGCGGGCCCGGCAGCAGGCCGAGCTGGCCCGCGAGGAGGGGGGCCGCGTCCACTTGAAGACGGGGCACGGGGGTCTCACCGACGTCGAGTTCGCGGTAGCCTGCGCTCAGACCACCCGCAGCCCGGGCCACCCGGCGACGCGGTTGGCCGATCCGATGGAGGCCCTGGACGTGATGACGCAGACCGGCGACCTGACCCCCGCGACGGCGGCTGGACTCGCCGCGGGGTACCGGTTTCTGCGCCGGGTCGAGGCTCGCCTGCGCCTCCGCAGCGGGCGGGGGGCCGACACGCTGACGTTCCCGTCGGACGAGGCGGACCGCGTGGCGGCGGCGCTGGCGATGGGCTCGGCGGAGGCGCTCCGGGCGGTCGTCGAGGAGCACCGCGCCGCGATCGCCGCCGCGGCCGCGGAGGTGCTGGCGTCCGTGGAGGCCGCGTCGGCATGAACACCCCCGTCGTCCTCGCGTCCGGCAACCTGGGCGAGACCCCCTTCCTCGACGTCCTCTGCGACGCCTGGAACCGCGACGAGCCGACCATCCTGGAGGTCGCCCGGGACAGCGGCATGCGCCGGTTCTGGTTCCGCGACGGCGAGCTCGCGGCGATGACGACGTCGAACAAGGCGGAGTCGTTCGCGTCGATGCTGGTGAAGCGGAAGAAGCTGCAGGCGTCGGTGGCGGAGTCGATCGACGGGGTCGCCGCGGCGGACGGCCTGACGCCCGCGCAGGTGATGCTCCGCGACCGCGTCCTCCCCGTCCCCGAGCTGGTCCGGGAGATCAGCCTCTGGGCGACGCTGCTCGTGGTGGACACGTTCGCGTGGGCGGACGACGCGGACTGGCGGATCGTCGCGGAGCCCGCGGGCGAGGCGCCGCCGGAGACGCTGCTGGAGCTGAACCTCGTCGCCGCGCTCCGGAAGGGCGTGTTCAAGCGGGTCGACCCCGACGAGGTCCGCGGGATGCTGAGGCCCCACTTCGGGAGCAAGCCGCGCAAGCAGCAGCCGCTCCCGCAGTCGATCGTGGGCTACGACCTCGACGCCCACCAGCATGCGTTCTGGGAGTCGATCGACGGCGGCCGGACGCTGGGCGACATCCTCGAGTTCGCGACGATCCCCGCCGACGACGCGGCCCGCCTCCTCTACCTCCTCCACCGCACCGGGATGGTGACGTTCGAGGGGCGGCCGGCGGCGGCGCCGGAGCTCGATCCGTGGGGCGATCTGGAGCAACGCGATCCCGACTCCGGCGACACGCCCGGCGAGGAGGACGACGTCGACCTGGAGGACGCGGTCACCGACGTCGGGATGCCCTCGGTCGGCGGCGTCGACATGTCGCAGATCCGGTTCCACCGGAAGACGTCCGACGACGTCACCGGAGACCGCGTCAGCGGCACGTTCCACAAGATCGCGCCCCACACGCGCGAGTCGATGAGCGTGACCACGGGCCGCTTCAAGTCGGTCGAGGTGGGCATCGGCCACGCCGACGAGGTGACCTCGGCGGACGACCGGGGCCCGGCGGGGGGCGCCGGCCTCGGCGGGCTCTTCGACGACATGGATCTCGGCCCCGCGCCCTCGGCGTCCCGCCCGTCGAAGTCCGCGGCCAAGCCCGCGTCCCCCCGCGGCGGCGTCCGCAAGAAGGGCTGGGCGGTGGGGTCGTCCCCCGGCACGGCGGCGCCGGTCGACGTCAGCGGAGAGTACGAGCAGGCGATCGAGAGCCAGACGATGCAGGCGGTCGAGGATCCGGAGGGACCCCCCGGGGGCGAGGGGCCGGTCGTCGAGCGCGAGGACTGGGACCGGCTCACCACCAAGGACAAGGACCGCATCCGCCAGATCCGGTCCGAGCTCAACAAGATGGTGGACACGAACTACTTCGACTGGTTCGGCCTCAGCCACGAGGCGCCGGTGGGTTCGATCAAGAAGGCCTACTTCCAGATGGCGAAGCTGTACCACCCCGACTCGCTGCTCGACGAGCCGGAGCCGTACCGCAAGATGGCCGAGGCGCTCTTCGCCAACTACGGCGAGGCCTACGAGACGCTGTCGGACGACGAGGCGCGGGACAAGTACATCCGCAAGCACATCTACGGCGAGAAGGACGAGAACGACCTCGCCATGGAGAAGGTCCAGCAGATCCTGGCCGCCGAGAACGCGTTCAAGAAGGGGACGCGGGCGCTGGATCAGGGTCGTCTCAAGGACGCGCTGCGGCACTTCAAGGAGGCGGTCGAGGGCTACGAGGACGAGGCGGAGTACGTCGCCTACTACGGGTTCACGCTCTTCCGCGCGCGCCTCGCCAACGACCCCGACGGTGCCATGGAAGGCATCGAGCTGATGAAGAAGTCCATCGAGCTCAAGGAGATGGCGCCGAAGCCGTACCACCTCCTGGGCAAGGCCTACCTCCGCCTCGGGGACGCCAACAACGCCAAGCGGTACCTGCGGCGGTGCCTGAAGTTGAACGCGGACAACCCCGAGGCGGTGCGCGACTACCGGCGCGCCGACGACCTCGACAAGAGCGGCGGGGGGGCGAAGCCCGCGCCGGAGAAGCCGGCGAAGAAGGGCGGCCTCTTCGGCTCGCTCTTCGGCGGCAAGAAGAAGGCGGAGGCGCCTTCCGACGACGACGAGTTCGATCCCGAGGATTTCAAGATCGGATGAGGACCTCGCTGCTGACGCTCCTGTTGGTGCTGCTGATCCCGTCGGCGGCGTCCGCCCAGATCATCCCCCGGTCGGTCGAGCTGGACGGCTTCGGCGGCTACTACGCGTTCATGTCGCGAGGCGGCTTCGACCAGGACCAGACGGTCAAGCTCGAGAACCTCCGCGACGGCCTCACGCTGGGGGGGCGGTTCGGCATCAACTTCACCCGCGTCATCGGCTTCGAGACGTCCGTCGGGGTGCTCCGGGGCCGCACCTTCGACACGCTCCGGCGCGCCTGGTACGTCAACGCGCACTTCGACGCGATCTTCCACCTCCCGTTCCCCTACGTGGTCCCCTACTTCGCGGTCGGCGCCGGCTTCCAGCACTACAACATCCGGGAGACGTACGCGTCGGGGCAGGGACCGGCGAACCCGGACAACTTCTACCGGGACCCCTACGTGGACACGTCGGTCGCGGTGCCCGCGTCGCAGTACTTCACCTACCGGTCGGCGGACGGCGACTTCCTCATCGCGGCGGGCGGCGGCGCCAAGTTCATCCTCTTCACGAAGGACGACGACCCCCGCGCCCACCTCGCCGTCGGGCTCCGGCTCGACATCCGCTACAAGGTCAGCATCGGCAACGGCGATCCCACCGAGGACGGGGTGCCGACGCTGGAGGTGAACTACGACACGGACCCGCCGACGCCGCTGAACTGGAACGCCCACTTCAACCACGTCGAGCTGGCGGGCGGGTTCTTCATCAACTTCGGCGGCGGCATCGGCCCCGACCGCGACCGGGACGGGAACCCCAACCGGACCGACCAGTGCCCCGACGACCCCGAGGACTACGACCAGTTCGAGGACGAGGACGGCTGTCCGGACCTCGACAACGACCAGGACGGGGTGCCCGACGTCGACGACGCCTGCATCAACGTCCCCGAGGACCGCGACGGGTTCGAGGACGGCGACGGCTGCCCGGAGCTGGACAACGACGGCGACGGCTTCCGCGACGACGACGACCGCTGCCCCAACGACCCCGAGGACAAGGACGGCTACGAGGACATGGACGGCTGTCCCGAGCTGGACAACGACCAGGACGGGTTCCTCGACCCGGACGACAACTGCCCCACGGCGCCGGAGACGTTCAACAGCTACCTGGACGACGACGGCTGCCCCGACGAGATCCCCGACGACCTGCGGCAGTTCGCGGGCGCGATTCCGGCCATCCAGTTCCGCGTCAACAGCGCCGACCTGAAACGGTCGGCGAAGCCGGTGCTCGACAAGGCGGCCAAGGCGCTCCGGAAGTACGCCGACCTGCACGTCACGATCGAGGGGCACGCCTCCAGCGAAGGCGACGACGACTACAACATGACGCTCAGCCAGGACCGGGTGGTGACGGTGCGGGAGTACCTCATCGACCGCGGCATCGACCCCGAGCGGCTGACCGCGCGGGGCTACGGCGAGACCCGACCCGTCGCCGACAACGCGACGGAGGAGGGGCGGTCGCTGAACCGGCGCGTCGAGTTCAAGCTGACCCAGCAGCATCGACGGCGGTAGAGTCCCCGGCGATGCGCCGGATCCTCGTCTTCCTCGTCCTCCTCAGCGGCGTCGCGCTCCCCGCGTCGGCGGGTGACGTCGCGCTCCCCGGGTGGCTCCAGCACCGCGCCGACGACGTGACCTGGCTGGTGGCGGAGGGGGAGCGGCCGCGGGCGATCATCGACCTGTGGGACAACGGCGTCGAGGTCGTGCTCCACCTGCCGGACCTGGACCCCGCGGAGGTCGTCCGGCGGATCGAGGTCTACGACATCTACAACAACACCGACATGGTCGAGTCGGCGTACTGCGCCGACGGGGTGTTCTTCACGGGGAGCCGGCTGACGGCGCCGGGGATCGACGTCTTCAGCCCGACGGCGACGTGGTACCGGAAGGAGGTCGCGGCGGACCGGTTCACGATGGACTGGGGGCTGCTCCCGGTGGACCGGGCGGCGGAGTACGTCCGCGCGCACCGGGCCGAGATGGAGGCGTCGCTGAGGGCGGCGGGGGTCGACAAGGAGGTCGACGCGTACATCGAGGAGACGGTGGAGCGGCTCGGCGTGGTCGCGTCGGTGGAGGGCTCGCACCGGTACGAGGGTGGGTTCTACGCCTACAAGCAGGAGATCCACTCGGCGAACCGGGTGCACGAGGCGCTGGTCCGGAGCTTCGGGGCGAAGCCGCAGCTGCGGGCGGCGCTGAAGTCGGCGCTCTTCAGCACGGGGCAGCTGGAGCTGGCGGGGATGGCGGGCGAGAAGGGGGCGAAGTTCGACCTCCGGGGCGGCGAGTACCGGACGATCCGCCCGGGGACGTAGCCGCCTCCTGCCTATGCCGATGACTTGTATGACCTCTGCGGAGATGGAGATGTCCTCCACC
>CAYFOA010000052.1:0-40280 GCA_964344575.1 uncultured Rickettsiales bacterium
CGACGACGCGGCGGACGACGACGACTTCGTGCCCGACGACGACGACGCGGCGGACGACGACGACTTCGTGCCCGACGACGACGACTCCGCCGTGGGCGACGACGACGACTCCGCCGAGGCGGTCTGCGTCGACGACGCCTTCGAGGACGACGACGACCCCTCGTCGAGCCCCAACGTCGTCTCCCCGCCCGACACCTACGCGGCGATGGTCGCCTGCGAGGGGGACGACGACTGGTTCCAGATCGACCTCAGCGCCGGCGAGGAGCTGACGATCGAGGCCGTCTTCAGCCACGCCGAGGGCAACATCGAGATGGAGCTCCTCGACAGCACGGTCACCCCCGTCGCGGCGGGCTTCTCGACCACCGACGACGAGTCGATCACCTACACCGCGACCGCCACGGGCTCCTACTTCCTGAACCTCTGGAACGACCTCGACGCGGGCTCCGTCCCCGGCAACCCGTACGCGCTGACGTTCCTCGTCGCGGGCGCGGGCGCCTGCCCCGACGACGTCCTCGAGGACGACGACGACCCCACGACGACGACCACCGTCGTCAGCTCGTTCCCCACGACGTACAGCAGCCTGACCTCGTGCAGCGCCGACGACGACTGGCTCCAGGTGGACCTCAGCAGCGGCGACGTCCTCGACGTGGATGCGACCTTCAGCCACGCCGAGGGGAACATCGACGTCCACCTCTACGACGTCGCCGCGGCGCTGCTCTCCAGCGCGACGTCCGCGTCCGACGACGAGTCCATCACCTACACGGCGCCGGCGGACGGGAGCGTGTTCGTCCAGGTCACGCTGGTCGCCGACAGCGGCAGCACGCCGGGCAACACGTACGCGCTGGAGCTGTCCGGCCCCTCCACGGTCCCCTGCGGCGACGACGCCTACGAGGAGAACGACACGGACGCGACGGCGGCGGCGATCGCGCCCGCGCTGCTGACGGGGCTGGCGGTCTGCGACTCGGACGAGGACTGGTACGCGGTCGACCTCGGCCCCGCCGATCTGCTGGACGTCGGCCTGTTCTTCGCCCACGACGAGGGGGACGTCAACCTCGAGGTGTTCGACCCGAGCCTCGCGTCGATGGGGGTGTCGGCCTCGACCACCGACGACGAGGCGGTCTCCGTGACGGCCGCCGCGTCGGGCACGCACTACATCGCGGTGGACCTGGCGACGGACCTCGGCCTCCTCGAGGGGAACACGTACGACATGGACGTGCAGACGGGCGGCGGGACGCCGTGCGTGGACGACTCCCTGGAGGACGACGACGACCCCCTCAGCGGCGCCAACGTCGTGCCTTCGCTGCCCCAGACGTACAGCGCCTCGCAGGTCTGCCCGGGGGATCTGGACTACTTCGAGGTGACGCTGGAGTACGGCCAGATCCTCGACGTCCTCGTCGAGTTCGCCCACGCCGACGGCGACATCGACGTGTTCCTCCTCGACAACACCGCCTCCCAGATCGACGGCGCGGTGACGCAGACGGACGACGAGTCGTTCAGCTACCAGTCGCCGGTTCCCGCGCCGGAGACGTACTACCTGGAGATCGAGCTGACGGCGGACACGGGCCCGACGGGGGGCAACGGCTACAACCTGTACCTGACCGAGGGCGTGAGCACCTGCGCCGACGACAGCTACGAGGACAGCGACACGCTCGCGGCGGCGGCGTCGGTCGCGCCGGGCTCGCTCTCCGGGCTCCGGAGCTGCCCCTACGACGACGACTTCTACGCGTTCGCGGTGTCCGCGGGGCAGACGGTCGACGTGGACGCGTTCTTCACGAACGCCGAGGGGAACGTCGACCTCGAGCTGTTCGACCCCGCCGGCAACCCGGTCGCGGACGCGCAGACCCTGACCGACGACGAGAGCCTGTCCCACGGCGCGGCCGTGACGGGCGACTACGTGCTGCGGGTGGAGCTGTTCGAGGACCTCGGCAGCGTCGAGGGGAACGACTACTCGCTGGCCATCACGGTCAACTGAGCGAGATGGTCGGAGCTTGTGTGAATCGCGACTTCGGCACCTCCTCTGAGTGCCAGTGCTCATCGGAATACCGATGTTTTGTCGGATTGCCGATATTTCATCGGAATAGTGATAGCGTAGAGGAATGGCTGGTGACGATCGATTCGGCCCGCGTGTTCGTCGGTGGCGACAACGACGTGAGCTGAGCCAGGTCGAGTTGGCGCGACGGGCGGGGATCTCGCAGGCCAGGCTCTCGACCCTCGAGACCGGCCGCGTCGAACCCGACCTCCCCGTGATCCGGCGGCTCGGCGACGCCTTGGGAGTGCCCCCGCTCCTTCTCGTCGGGGGCGAGGCGACTCCGTCGGGGCGTTCCGGCGCGCTCGGCGCCGAGCTGCGCTGGTTGGGCCTGCCCCTGGCCGCCGGGCGGATGCCCTGGGCCGTGCGTCGCCCCGAGGAGGTGCTGGTCGCGGCGCTCAGGGATCCGGCGCCTCGGGTCATCGATCGCCTCGCGGCGCTGTTCCTCCTCCACGCCGAGATGCAGCCTGCGCTCCTGGCTGCACACGCGGAGGTCCTCGCGGTTCGCCAGCGCCTCGGATGGCTGATCGCGGTGGCCCGCCACTTCTGCGAGTACGAGCACGAGGGCCGCAGCGAGCCGCGCACGCCGGCGCTCCGGGATGGTCGACTCGACCGTTGGCTGGAGGCGAATCGCGACTCGCTGGAGTGGGACGGCCTGGGGAGCCCCGCGGCGCCGTCGGAGCGGGAAGGTCTCCCCCCGTTCTCGCGACGTTGGAAGATCTGCTACGACCGCCGCGCCGCCGTCCTTGTCGCCAACGTACTCGAGACGCTCCGGAGTGCTCGTGGCCGGTAGGGACGAGCTCCTCGCCCTGCTGGCCGACATCGACACCTGGCTCGGCGAGCGAGACCGGACCTGCGAGATCACGATCATGGGGGGAGCGCCGCTCATCCTCGCGTGGAACAAGAAGGACCCGACCAAGGACCTGGACGTCGTCGTGCGAGGCCACGCCGAGGTCGAGGCGAAGGGCCTCGCGGACCTGGAGGCCGAGTTCGGGAAGCCCCGCGATCCCTTCCTGGAGATCGTGAACTCCGGCCTCCCCTGCCTCCCCGAGGGCTGGTCGGGCCGGACCGAGTCGCTGGCCGGCCCGTGGACCCACCTGACGGTCCGACGGCTGTCGGCAGGAGATCAGGTCGCGGCCAAGCTGAAGGCGTGGCGGCCGCACGACCGCCGCGACATAGAGTTCCTGCTCACCGTCGAGCCGGCCGCGCGCGGCTTCCTGGCCGCGCTGGGCCCGGCCGACTACTGGTACGCCGAAGACATCTGGGAGGAGCGCATCGAGCCGCGCCGAGACCGCGTCCTCGACTGGGTCGACGGCCGAGTTGCGAAGCTGGACTGACCCGCCCGCGGGTCGCCTCACCTCAGTGGCTCAGAGGCCGTCGGGTCGCTCCACTTCCGGGACGCCGCCGCTGCTCGCCAGCCACTCGACCACGCGGCGGTGGTCCGGACCCAGCGCCGGGAAGCGCCGCAGGTACGTCTCGTAGGCGGCCCGCGCGCAGCTCGCGTCGTCGAGGGCGAGGCACGCGTCGCCCTCCATGAGCGGGGCCGTCGTCGTGTCGGGGAGGGCCGCCTCGGCGCGGCGGGCCATGTCCAGGGCGCGGCGCGGCTGATCGTCGTCGAGGTAGGCCTGCGCGTCCTCCAGGAGCGTCCGCTGCAGCGTCAGCGTCCCGTACTCCCCGAGGAAGCGGTGGTCGAAGTAGAAGTCCGCCGCGGGGTCGTCGTCCTCCGCCTCCGTCTGCTCCCAGGCGCGGGCGCCCTCCGCCAACCCCGCCCGCCACTCCGACGTGTCCAGCCCCGCCGCGTCGAGCTCGGCGAGGAGGTCGATGCCGACGTACCGGCCCGCCGTGTGGGGGGCGATGGAGACCCACAGGATCCGATCCGTGGCGTCGCCGACGGCCGAGTGGGTGGCGATCACGGCGTCGATCGCGTTCCGGTTCCCCGGCGCCAGCCGGCCGCCCCCGGGGGCACGCTTGTCGCGCAGGATCTCGACCCCCCGGACCGGCGACAGCGGCGCCTCCGCCACCAGCTCGTCCATCCGCAGCCCGCGCGCGATCGTGGACGACCGGCCCCGCAGGTCGGCGTCCGCCGTGTCCCCCGCGAAGGCGTCCGTGAGCAGGTGGTTCGCCGCGGTCAGCCGCCCCGTCGCGTCCATCCCCCGCTCCCCCATCGCCGCCGGGCCTCGCTCGATGACGACGGCCTCGCCCGTCTTGCCGTCCCCGACGAGGTAGATGTCCGTCACCATCGGGTCCGTCGCGGCCATCAGCCGGCGGACGTCGTCGATGCTCCGGGCCTGCTCGAGGAGGTCGCGGATCCAGAGGGAGACGGGCGGCCCGGCGGAGTTGACGCCGTCGCTGGCCGCCGCGTTGAGCGAGATCCAGATCCCGTCCGCGTTCATCCCCGTCACCACCCCCGCCATCGCCATCCAGGAGACCGACAGCACCGGGATCGCGCCGTCCCGCGCGTACAGGTGGACGACCTTCTCCTCGTCGAACAGCGGGAACACCTCGAAGTCGAAGTTCCGCCCCAGGATCAGGTGGCCGTCCGTCGTCGCCTCGCCCGACGCCGCGAACGCCGTGCACGCGCCCGCGTAGGCGGGGTCCACCCACGGGTTGCCGATGAGCGCCTGCGTGATGTCGTGCAGGGCGTGGTAGTACATGCCGCGCCGGTAGGCGGAGAGGGGAAACCGGTGACGATCCGCGTACGTCGCGCTGAAGCCCCAGAGCTCCTCCCGCTGGTGCGCGGGGATCTGCGCCGGCATGTGCCGGTACTTCCACAGCAGCGCCGGGGGGAGGAGCACGCGGAGCGCCGCCGGCATCTGGTCGGCGAACTCGGCGAACATCGCGTCCTCGACCCGCTGGATGAGGAACTCGCCCAGCTCGGCGTGCTCGGCGCCGAGGGTGACGGCGTCGCCGCGGTGGAGGAAGAACCAGTAGCCGTCGCGCCGCTCCAGGAAGCCGCCGCCGTCGCGGCTGACCCGCTGCCCGTCGACCTGCGCCGCGGGGAGCCGGGGGACGTCGACGTCCGGGGTGGGGAGGCGGACGCACCACCAGAAGACCGCCTGGACGACGACCACGCTGACGACGAACACGACCGCCGCGCGCTTCAGGTGCCACTTGAGCCGGGACTCGGTCGCCATCGGCGCGCGACTGTAGCAGCGGCGGCGGCGGGGCTCGTCGGGCTGGCCGCCGCGCTCGCGGCGGGGCTCGCCCCCGCGGCCGCGCTCGCCGCCGACCGGCCTGTCGTCTACCTCCACGGGTTCGCCAGCCGGGGCGACCTCTGGCGCGGCGCCGAGGCCGCCGCGCCCGCGTGGGGCATCGACCCCGTCGTCGTGGAGTGGGCCCCGGGGGAGCTGAGGAGCGCCCGCGCCACCGCCACCGACATCCTCCTGCCCGCCATCGAGGCGGCGCTCGCGGCCCGCGGCTACCCCCCCGACGCCCCCTTCGACGTGGTCGCCCACTCGATGGCGGGGCTCCTCATGCGCTACCTCCTCGAGGACGCGCGCCCCGAGCTGGCCGCCCGGGTGGGGTCGATGGTGATGATCTCGACGCCCAACCGGGGCGCGCGCACCGGCGTCGCGAACTGGGCCTGCCTCGTGTGGGACGACCCCGGCTGGCGCGCCCTCGGGTGCGAGCTCCGGCCGACGTCCGAGCTCGTCGTCGGCCTCGGCCCGGCCCCCCCGGACGACCTCGCCACGCGCTACCTCGTCGTCGGCGTCGAGTCGCTGGAGCCGATGGTCCCGATCCCGGCCTACGACGCGGACGGCGACGGCGTCGCGCGGGGGCACGACAAGGCGGTCATGGCGGAGGCGGCGATGCTGGACGGGACGCCGTTCGTGGTGTGGCGCGCGTTCGGCCGGCGGGGGGACCACTTCGGGGTGACGTGCAGCGCCGAGGTCAACGCGTGGGCGCGGGACTTCGTGCTCGGAGGGGTCGTCCCCACGCCGCCGGAGAAGCGCGTCCGGGCGACGAACCTGTGCGCGGGGTTGAGCAAGCGGGCGTGGCGGGCCGGGCGGGCCCCGGCGTCCGCCCCCGCGCCCGGCCGGACCGCCGCCGGGGGGGCCCCGTGAGCGACCTCGTCCTCCGCCCCCTGGGGGCTGCCGACAGCGGCCGCGTGCGGCGCTACCTGGCGCAGGAGCCGGAGCGCGACGTCTACCTCTGCGGGCTCGTGTGGCGGCTCGGCGTCATCCTCCCCGCGGCCGCCGGCGAGCTCCTCGGGTCGTTCCGCGGGACCGAGCTGACGGGCGTCTTCCTCAACAGCACCGTCGCGGTCCTGTCGTCGGACGACGCCGAGGCCATCGACGCGTTCGCCGAGCTCCTCGCCGACGCCATGCCCGAGGCCCCCCTGCAGCAGGTCATCTCCCCGGAGCCGATGGTGGCGGCGCTGGTCGACGGCCTCGCCCGCCGCCACGCGCTCCCGTCGGTCCGCCTCGCCCGCGAGCGGATGCCGACGCTGCGGCTCCACCGGATGGACCTCGTCTCCCCGTCGCACGGCTCCGCGCCGGTCCGGAACGCGGGCGACTCGGAGGAGGAGCTGGTCCGCGAGGCGTGCCGCGCGGTGACCGTCGAGGAGCTCGCCATCGACCCCCTCGCGCTCGACCCGTCGGGGTTCCAGTCGGCGCTCCGGCGGCGGATCCGGACGGGCCGGGAGTACGTCTGGATCGACAGCGGCGAGCTCCGCTTCCGGGCTGCGCTGAGCGCGGCGACCCCCGAGGCGGCGCTGATCGAAGGCGTCTACGTGCCGCCGCCCCTGCGCGGCCGCGGCTACGGGACGGCGGGGACGCACGGGCTGTGCGAGCGGCTCCTCCGCTTCCACCGTCGGATGGTGCTCTTCGTCGGCGCCGAGAACGGCACGGCGCTGCGCCTGTACCAGCGGCTCGGGTTCCGCCGGTTCGCCGAGTACCGCGCGATCTACTTCGAGGGCGCGTGAGCGACGGACGCTCGACGTACCGCGTGACGGCAGCGGACGGGTGGGAGCTCGACGTGCTCCGGATCCCGGTCCCCGCCCCCGCCCCGCGCCTCGGGGCGGCGGTCCTCGGGCACGCGATGATGGTGGACCGGCGGTCGATGGACCGGCCGCGCTCGGCGGGCTTCGCGACGGCGCTGGCCGACGCGGGCTGGGAAGTCCACCTCGTCGACTTCCGCGGGCGCGGGGGCAGCGGGCCGGGCGTGGCCGAGGGCGGATCGTGGACCTACGACGAGATCATCGCGTTCGACATCCCCGCCGTCGTGGGCGCCGCGCGGGCGCCGGCGGAGGCCGACGGGCGGGGCGACCGCGACTGGCTCTGGTGGGTCGGCCACAGCCTCGGCGGGCACGCCGCGATGGCGACGGCGGGGAGCGGCCTGTACGGCGACGTCCGGCCCCCCGACGGCCACGTCCTGATGTCGACGAACACGTGGATCCCGAGCCTCGAGCCGAGCTGGTGGCGGCGCCGGCGGAAGCAGGGGTCGATCCTCGCGTTCGACGTCCTCCGCCGCACCGTCGGCCACTTCCCCGCCCGCCGCGTCGGCTTCGGCCCGGTGGACGAGTGCGGCGACTACGTCAGCGACATCGTCCGCATCTGGCGGGGCGGCCGGTGGGCGTCGCGGGACGGCCGCCACGACTACCTCGCGAACCTCCCGAACGTCCGCGGGCCGGTGCTCTCGGTCCTCGGCCGGGGCGACCGCCTGATGGCCCACCACGCCGGCGCGACGAACTGGATCGGCCGCCTCGGGGAGGGCCGCGCCGAGGTCTGGCTCGTGGGCGCAGGCGACCACGGGCTGACGTTCGACCCCGACCACATGACCGTGGTGACCGACGACCGGGCGCGCCCGTTGTGGGACGACGTCTGCGCTTGGATGGCGTCGGCGGCGCAGTCGGTGTAATACCCCCCGACGCATGACCGTTCGGGCACGAGGACCGCGTCCCATCCGCGTGGGGGGGCCGCGGAAGCGGATGACGGGGCTCCACTGGGCGCTGGTCGTGTCCGTGCTCCTGAACGTCTGGCTGCTCGCGACCCGCGACGGCGGGGGCGAGGGCGACGCGGTCGCGGAGGTGACGACGCCGGCGGTGGTGGAGGTCGACGACCCGATCGGCATGCCCACGCCGGAGCCGCCCGTCGCCGCGGACGACGACGACAGCGCCGGGGGCGCGGGCGAACCGGCCACCGGCGCGGTGGCGATGGACGACGGCGAGGCCCCGGCGAAGTTCGCCCGCGTCACGATCGACGGCCCCGTCAGCCGCGGCTTCGTCAAGGAGCTGGGCTCCCCCGAGGGCGACCGGCTGGCGCTGACGGTCTCGCGGATCCTGGTCTGGAACCTGAACCTGTCGAAGGACCCCCGCCCCGGGGACGTGGTCGACGTCCTCTACCGGATCGACCCCGACGACCCCGTCGACATCGACGTCCTCGCGCTGCGCTACGTCTCGGCGAAGTTCGACAAGACCTTCGAGGCGTGGCAGTTCGCCCCCGCGGGGTGGGCGTTCCCGGGCTGGTTCGACGGCGGCGGGCGCGAGGTGGCGGCGTTCCTGGCGGACGGGCCGATCGCCGAGTACGAGCAGATCACCTCGCTGATCGGCGACGGCCGCGGCCACTCGGGGATGGACTTCAAGGCCCCGGTGGGGACGTCGGTGACCGCCCCGTTCGCGGGGACCGTCACGCGGACGAACTGGAAGTGGAAGTACAACGGCACCTGCGTCGAGATCCGGGGCACGGACGGCCGGGTCGCCAAGCTGCTGCACCTGTCCGAGCTGGCCGAGGGGATCGCCCCCGGCACCAAGGTGAAGGCCGGGCAGGTGGTCGCGAAGTCGGGCAACACCGGCCGCAGCTCGGCGCCGCACCTCCACTACGAGCTCCACAGCAGCTCCGGTCGGACGCTCGATCCGGTGGACGAGCACGACGTCAAGCACCGGCTCCTCGGGGGCGCGGACAAGGCGGCGTTCGGCGCCCGCGTCGCCGAGCTGAAGGCCCGCCTGGACGCCGGCGGGGCCGGCTGACCCGATGACCCGCCGCGCGCGGCTCGCCCTGGGGGCCGCGGCGATCGCCGCGCTCGGGCTGTTCGTCGCCACGCAGTTCGCGATCACGGCCGACGTCACGCACTTCCTCCCCGAGGGGAACGACGAGCGGCTGGCGCGCCTGTCCCGGGCGCTGGCGACGTCCGAGATGGCGCGGACGATGGTGCTGCTGTTCGAGGGGGACGATCCCGCGGCGGAGGCGGCCGCGCTCGCCGAATCGCTCCGGGACGACCCCCGCTTCGAGCGCGTGGTCGGCGGGATGGAGCCCGACCGCCTCGCCGAGGTGACCGACGCGCTGTTCCCGTGGCGCTACCACCTCGCGCCGCCCCTCGCCGATCCCGCGGCGGTCGACTTCCGGGCCCGGGCGACGATGCCGCAGACGCTGGCGCAGCGCCGGCAGCTCCTCGCCGATCCGGTGGGCGCGTGGGACCGCTGGCAGCTGGCGCTGGCGGAGTCGGCCGGCGGGGGGCTGACGATCGACGGCGACGGGCGCCTCGTGACCGCGGACGGGGCCGCGGCGGTCGTGTTCGCGCGGACGAAGGGCTCGCCCCTGAAGTTCGAGGACGCGGCCCCTGCGGTGGACGCCCTCGCCGAGGTCGACGCCTTCCGGACGGGCGCCCACTTCTACGCCGTCGGCGCCGAGCGGGCGATCCGGGCGGACGTCCGGAACATCTCGATCCTGTCGGCGCTGGGGATCGTCCTGCTCTTCGCGCTGTCGTTCCGATCGCTGCACGCGCTGGCGCTGGCGTTCCTCCCCACGGGGGTCGGCGTCCTGGCGGGGCTGGCGGCCTGCCTGCTCCTGTGGGGGCGCATCCACGGGCTGACGCTGGCGTTCGGGGCTTCGCTGCTCGGGGTCTGTGTGGACTACCGCGCCGGCGGCGACCCCGACGGCGCGGCCCGCCACGTCCGGGCGGGGCTGTTCCTCGGGGCGGGGACGACGGTCGCGGGGTTCGCGGGGCTGGTGCTGACGTCCTTCCCCGGCATCCGGGAGATCGCGGTCTTCTCGGCGGTGGGGGTCGCCGCGGCGCTGACGACGACGCTGGTCCTCGTCCCCGCCCTCCTCGGGCCCCGCGACCCGGAGCCGCTGCCCCGCTTCGCCGCCCTCGCCCCCCGCCTCGCGGCCTCGCGGCTGGAGGTCTGGATCCTGGTCGCGGTGGCCGTCGGGGCGTGCGCGTGGGCGCTCCCCCGGCTGGACTGGAACGACACGGTGACCGCGCTGTCGGCGATGGACGAGGACCTCCAGGCGGAGGAGGCCCGCATCACGGCCCGCATCGCCCGGGACGACCCGGGGCGGCTGGTGGTCGTGTTCGCGGACGACGTGGACGCGGCGCTGCCGGTGGTGGAGGCGGCGGCGGCGCGCCTCGACGCGGCGGTCGCGGCGGGCGAGCTGGCGGGGTTCCGGGCGCTGACGGGGCTGCTGCCGTCGGCGCGGACGCAGACGACGCGGGCGGCCGAGATCTACGGCGCCCACGACTGGGAGGGGCTGCTCGCGGCGTCCGGCCTGCAGGCGGCCGCGTTCGCGCCGTTCCTGGACGAGGTCGGAGGCGCCGCGCCGCCGCCGCTGATGTGGGCGGAGGCGTCGCAGGGCGCGGCGGGCGAGCTGCTCCGTCCCCACGTGCTCCCCACCGACGACGGCCGCGTCGCGGTCCTGACGTGGATGCGGGGGCTGGCCGACGCCGCCGCGGTCCGCGCCCGGCTGACCGACCTCGGCGACGACGTGGTGCTGTTCGAGCAGGCGGCGTTCCTCGACGCGATCCAGGCCGACTACCGCGTCCGGACCACCCGCCTCGTCCTGCTCGGGCTCGTCTTCGTCGGCCTCGTCCTCCTCCTCCGCTACCGCGCGCCCCGCCCCGCGCTGGCCGCCTTCCTGCCCGCGCTCCTGGCGGCGGGGACGTCGCTCGCGGCGCTGTCGGCGCTCGGCGTCCGCCCCCACCTGCTGCACCTCGCGTCGACGCTCCTGGTGCTGTCGATCGGGGTCGACTTCGGCGTCTTCCTGGTCGAGCACCGGACGTCCTCGACGGCGTTCGCCGCCTCCCTCCGCGCCATCGTCGTCGCGGCGGGGACGACGGTCCTGTCCTTCGGCGCGCTCGCGATCAGCAGCCAGCCGGCGCTGCGCGCGATCGGCGCGACCGCCGGGATCGGCGTCCTCCTCGCGCTCCTCTTCGCCCCCGCAGGCCTCGTCCTCACGCGGGCCTTGGCGACCGACGTCGACCATGAGACCATCCCGCGCCGCGCGGGCGGAGGGAACCCATGAAGCGTCGTGTCGTCGTCACCGGAGTCGGACTGGTCAGCCCCCTGGGGAACGACCTCGACACCGTCACGACCGCGCTCGCCGAGGGCCGCTCCGGCGTCCGCACGATGGACGAGTGGACGCAGTACGGCGGCGTGGAGACGCGCCTCGGCGCCCCCGTCCAGCCGTACACCATCAGCGGCTACTCCCGGAAGCAGCTCCGGACCATGGGCCCCGTCGCCCGCCTCGCCACCTACGCCACCCAGCAGGCCATCGCCGACTCGGGTCTGGCGGCGGACTTCGTCAGCAGCGGCGCCGTCGGCCTGGCGTACGGCTCGACGGACGGCTCCTGCAGCGCCGAGGAGTCCTACTACCGGAAGCTCTACGCGACCAACTCGTTCAGCGGCCTGCTCGCCAGCTCCTACCTCAAGTTCATGTCGCACACCTGCGCCGCGAACCTCGCCCAGCTCTTCGGCATCACCGGCCGCGTCGTCCCCATCTGCAGCGCCTGCACGTCCGCGTCGCAGTCCATCGGCCAGGGGTACGAGTCCATCGCCTACGGGCTCGAGGACGTCATGATCTGCGGCGGCGCGGAGGAGCTCCACTTCACCGTCGCGGGCGTGTTCGACCTCATGCTCGCGACGTCCGTCCGCTACAACGAGTCGCCCTCGCAGACCCCCCGCCCCTTCGACGCCGAGCGGGACGGGATGGTCGTCGGGGAGGGGGCGGGGACGCTCGTGCTCGAGTCGCTGGAGCACGCCCGCGCCCGCGGGGCCCGCGTCTACGGCGAGATCGTCGGCTACGGCACCAACTGCGACGGCGGGCACCTGACGTCGCCGTCGGACTCGGGCATGGCGGGGGCGATGCGGCGGGCGCTCGCCGACGCCGCGCTGGACGCGACGGACATCGGCTACATCAACGCCCACGGCACCGGCACCGAGGTCGGCGACAAGGCCGAGTCCAAGGCGACGTACGCGGTCCTCGGCGACGGCGTCCCCGTCTCCTCGACGAAGTCCTACACCGGCCACACCCTCGGCGGCTGCGGCGCCATCGAGTCGGCGTTCGTCCTCGGGATGATGCGCGACGGCTTCCTCGCCCCGACCCGGACCCTGGACGACGTCGACCCCGAGTGCGCGCCGCTGAGCTACCTGACGGGCGCCCCCCGCGAGGCCCGCCCGACCTTCGTCATGAACAACAACTTCGCGTTCGGCGGCATCAACACCTCGCTGATCTTCCGCCGCCCGGACGCGACCCCCGGCTGATGCCGCGCTGGCTGCGGTCCCTCGTGACGGGGGCCTGCTTCGCCTGGTTCACGGTCGGCTCGGGGCTGATCTCCCGCGTCCTGCTGCCGATCACCAACCTCCTCGGGATCCCCCCCCGGAAGGTGCTCTTCCGCTGCTACCGGTCGTTCCTGGGCGTCCTCCGGGTGACCGGGCTGGCCCGCTACACGAGACCGGAGTCGCTCCCCGAGCTCCCCGACGGCGCCTTCGTGGTCGTCGCCAACCACCCCACGCTGATCGACGTCCTGTTCATCCTCGGGACGATCCCGGACGTCTGCTGCTGCGTGAACCCGCGCCTGTTCCGGAGCTTCTTCGTCGGTCCGCTGCTCCGGCACGGCGGCCACGTCCCCCCCGAGCTCGACGCGATCGTGGGACGGCTGAAGGACGGCGTCCCGATGCTGATCTTCCCGGAGGGGACGCGGTCGCCGCGCCACGGCCTGAACCGCTTCAAGCGGGGCGCGGTGACGGCGGCCCTCGACGCCGGCGGCGTCCCCATCGTCCCCGTGTTCCTGACGTGCGAGCCGCCGACGCTGATGAAGGGCCAGAAGTGGTGGGAGGTCCCACAAAGGCGCTTCCACTTGACCCTGGAGTTCCTGCCCGTGATACACCCCACCGAACAGGGTGGAACCGCCCGGGAGATCACCCGGGAGCTGAAGGACCGCTACGTCGAGCTCGTGGCGGAGGCGAAGGAACGCAGCGAGGCAGCATGATCACGGCGTCGAGCACGCACGAGGAGATCTTCGAGGCGATCCGGGGGACGTTCGAGGAGCTGTTCGAGATCCCGCGCGACGAGGTCGCCGCGACGTCGACGCTCTTCGAGGAGCTGGACCTCGACAGCCTCGACGCCGCCGACATGCGCGCCCACATCGGCGAGGTGACGGGCAAGATCGTCCCCGAGGCCGACTTCCAGTCCGTCCGCACCGTGCAGGACGTCGTCGACCTCGTCGCCGCCGTGGTCCGCGCCGGCTGAGGTGAGCGGCTTCTCGGCCTGCGCGGTCGTCCCCACGTACGACAACCCCGACACCCTCGGCACCGTCGTGGGCGAGCTGCACCGGCACCTGGAGCACGTCATCGTCGTCGACGACGGCAGCGAACCGCCGGTCGTCGGGCTCCCGGACAGCGTCGACGTCGTGCGTTTCGAAGCCAACCGGGGGAAGGGCGCGGCCGTGCTCGCGGGGCTCCAGCGGGCCGCCGATCGGGGGTTCACCCACGCGCTCCAGATCGACGCCGACGACCAGCACGACAGCGACGACGTGCCCCGCTTCCTCGCGGCCGCCGAGGCCGCCCCCGAGGCCCTGATCTGCGGCGTCCCCGTCTTCGGCCCCGAGGCCCCCCGGAGTCGAGTGATCGGGCGGAAGATCAGCGTCTTCTGGGTCGACGTCGAGGTCGGCCGCGGCGTCATCCGCGACCCGCTCTACGGCTTCCGCGTCTACCCGGTGCGGGCGTCGCTGGCGGCGGGGTGCAAGGCGCGGCGGATGGGCTTCGACACCGAGATCGCCGTCCGCCTCGCCTGGCGCGGCACCCCGCTGGTCCACCTCGACAGCAAGGTCCGCTACTTCGATGGCGGCGTGACGCACTTCCGCCCGTGGCGGAGCAACTGGGCGCTCAGCCGCATGCACTGCCGGCTCTTCTTCCGGTCCCTGTGGTGGCGGCTGACGGGGCGATGAGCGACTGGCACGAGTCCGAGGAGCGGGGCTCGTCCCTCGGGATCGCGCTGCTCGACGGGGTGACGCGCCTCCTCGGCCGCCGCGTCGGGCGGCTCGTCCTCCGCTTCGTGATGCTCTGGTTCGTCCTCTTCGGCGGCGCCGCGCGGCGGGCGTCGAAGGCGTGGCTGGCGCTCCACGGCCGGTCCGACGTCTACCGCCACTTCTTCACCTTCGGGACGGTGGCGCTGGACCGGTTCGCCCTGGTCCGGGGCGACGTCCGCGGGTTCGAGCTGACGTACACCGGACGGGAGGAGGTGGAGGCGCGGTCCGGCGGGATCCTCGTGGGCGCGCACCTGGGGAGCTTCGAGGCGATGGGGGCGTTCAGCCGGGACCACACGCTCGACGTCCACCCGGCGATGTACACGGCCCACGCGCGGCGGATCGCGGGGATGCTCCGGCGGGCCGCGCCGCACGTAGCCGAGCGGATCGTCGAGCTCCGGGACGGCGACCCCGGCGTCATCCTCAAGCTCCGCCGGCTCGTCGCGGACGGCGCCTGGGTGGCGCTCCTGGCCGACCGCGCGGCGGGGGGGCGGACCGTCACGGTCGACTTCTTCGGGCGGCCCGCGGAGGTCGCGGCGGGGCCGTGGCTGCTGGCGGCGGCGCTCCGCTGCCCGGTGGTCTTCTGCGCCTGCGTGTACGACGAGCCCAACCGCTACACGCTGCTCGCGGAGCCCCTCTTCGAGGTCGTCGAGCTGGACCGCGCCGACCGCGACGAAGGGGTCCGCCGCCACGCCCAGGCGTTCGCCGACCGCCTCGAGCGGCTGGCGCGCGAGCACCCGCTGAACTGGTTCAACTTCTACGACTTCTGGGACTGATCGGAGAGGGCGGGGCCGGCTGCTGCCGACCCCGCCCTGCGATTCCGCCGCCCAGGTGTGATGGACTTCGCGGGGCTCCGGCCCCATGGATCGTCTACCAGGGTCCCGATCGGGGGACGACTTCAGGGCGACTTCACCCCTTTTGCTGAACTTCGTCTCCCGGGGGCCCGGAAGTCCTCGATATCCTTTGGATCGCGGAGGGTTGGGTGGCCGACTACAGACGCGTGGAGCTGATTCGTTGCGACGGCGAGGGGGACGTGACCCTCGGCCGGCTCGGTCCGCGCCCCACCCTGATCGGCCGCGCGAACGTCGACATCGAGCTGGACGATCCCGCGGTCTCCCGCCACCACCTGCTCGCCTGGTGCAGCAAGGGGCGGGTGTTCGTGCAGGACGTCGGCAGCAGCCTGGGGACGCGGGTGGGGGGGCGGATGCTGGCGCCGGGCAAGGCGGTGGCGGTGGGCGCGGAGGACGAGATCGAGCTCGCGGCGAGCGTGCGGCTCCGGTGGCGGTCGCCGCGGCTGGCGGTGGCGGGGGTGGCGTCGACGCCGGGGGGCTCGGTGCCGGGCCGCTCGTTCCACGAGATCGGCGACACGGGCCGGGCGACGGACACCGAGTCGACCGTCTTCGGGGACATGACGGTGACGGTGACCTGCGTCGACGGCGCCCCCCGCCGGGCGTCGATCCAGGACGCGCACGGGCGGCGGGTGGAGTTCGAGGGGGAGTCCCGGGTGGTGCTCCTCTACCTCCTCGCGAACCGCCACCGCGACTACCTCCTGGGACGCGCGGACGACCCCTGGGTGGGGGACAAGGACCTCGCCATCGGCCTCTGGGGGGCCCGCGGCCGGACGCTGCCGACGTCCCGCATCAACACGGTCATCGCCCGCGTCCGCCAGCAGCTCCGCGACGGCGGCATCCCCGTCGAGCTGCTCCGCAAGGAGCCCGGCGTCACCGGCTTCACGCCGGCCCTGCGGAGCGTCCGCGTCAGCTGATCAAGGCCTCGTTCAGTTGCAGTTCGTCCCGCTGAACCCGTGGGCGGTGGGGACGCGCCACGTGCAGGTGCTCAGGCAGGCGTCGCTGTCGTCGCTGTTCGCGTCGTCGCACTGCTCCTCGGGGAGGTCGACGACGCCGTTGCCGCACAGCGGGGAGTCGAGGCAGCACAGGGCGCGGGCGCCGGTCTCGTTGCAGCCGTAGGACGCCGTGCACGACGGGCGGGAGCTGCCGAAGTAGCAGTTGAA
Source organism: uncultured Rickettsiales bacterium (assembly GCA_964344575.1). Taxonomy (GTDB): domain Bacteria; phylum Myxococcota_A; class UBA796; order UBA9615; family UBA9615; genus JAAESI01. Next base: position 16,278 of record CAYFOA010000052.1, read on the forward strand.
GACCTCGTCGTCGCCGAGCGTGCTGATCCCCGAGCCGCTGTCGGGGACGGTGAAGTGGCCCGCCGAGGACGACGGGCTGCGGCAGTAGATGACGCCGAGGGCGCGCTCCGGGGAGCCGAGGGCGGGCTCCGTCCAGCCGGCGTTCCGCTCGTTGAACTCGTTCATCGTGCAGAGGTGCCAGCCGACGGGGCAGAGCGTCTCGAAGTCCTGCTCGCAGGTGGAGTTGCCGGGGTCGTCGCAGAGCATCATGTCGCCGCCGGGGGCGGTCGAGACCTCGACGGCGGGGGCCTGGCAGATGCCGGGCGCCGACAGGCACTCGTCCAGCGGGTCCTCGGGGCAGTCGTCGCAGAAGTCGGGGGTGCCGTCGCTGTCCGTGTCCACGGCGTCGTCGCCGCCGGGGCACTCGTCGTCGGAGTCGCAGACGCCGTCGCCGTCGCTGTCGTCCGGGTTGTCGGCGGGGCAGGCGTCGCAGAAGTCGGGCGTGCCGTCGGAGTCCGTGTCGACGCCGTCGTCGCCCCCGGGGCACTCGTCGCACCCGTTGGGGACGCCGTCGGAGTCCGTGTCGATGCCGTCGTCGGCGCCGGGGCAGGCGTCGCACTCGTCGCCCACGCCGTCGCCGTCGGCGTCGATCGAGTCGTCGCAGTCGTCCTCCGCGTCGCAGATGCCGTCGCCGTCGCTGTCCGTGTTGACGGGGGAGTCGGGGCAGGGGTCGCAGAAGTTGGGGATGCCGTCGCCGTCGGTGTCGACGCCGTCGTGGCCGCCTTCGCACTCGTCGTCGGAGTCGCAGACGCCGTCGCCGTCGGAGTCGTCGGGGTCGTCCAGGGGGCAGGGGTCGCACGCGTCGGCGACGCCGTCGCCGTCGAAGTCGAGGAGGTCGTCGCCGTCGGCGCAGACGTCGCAGTGGTCGGCCACCCCGTCGCCGTCGGCGTCGAGGCCGTCGTCGCCGCCGGGGCAGGCGTCGCACTCGTCGCCGACGCCGTCGCCGTCGGTGTCCACGGAGCCGTCGCAGTCGTCCTCGGAGTCGCAGATGCCGTCTCCGTCCGTGTCGTCGGGGTCGTCCAACGGGCAGGGGTCGCAGTCGTCGGGGACGCCGTCGGAGTCGGTGTCGACGGTGTCGTCGCCGTCGTCGCACTCGTCGTCGGAGTCGCACACGCCGTCGCCGTCGGAGTCGTCGTTGACGTCGTTCGGGCAGGGGTCGCACTGATCGGGCACGAGGTCGCCGTCGGTGTCGACCTCGTCGTTCCCCCCCTCGCAGACGTCGTCCTCGTTGCAGACCCCGTCGCCGTCGTCGTCGGGGCAGCAGTCGGGCGACCCGGCGCACCCCTCGTCGTCGCAGTCGAAGTCCCCGTCCTCGTCGTTGTCCGCCGCGTCCGAGCACTCCCCCGCCTCGTTCCCCTCGGGATTGGGCCGGGTCCCGACGCTGACGTCGGTGATGCAGCCGCCCAGGAGCAGCAGGAGCGAGGCGAGAGGAACCAGACGGAGCCTAGGCATTGAGGCATCCTACTCGTGTCGCCGAATCGGAACCGAGTCGCTCAGTGGCGGGGACGGCAGGTGCAAGATGCGAGAGGAGATCTCGGACCGCGAGCGAGTCTCCGGGGCCGGAGCGCGTTCACCCGATGCAGTTCGGTGGAACCGGTATCGGTCGCGGGATGAGGCAGTTCCTCACGACAGAGTTCGGCCTTGGCTCAAGAGACTGGCGGCCGGCGAGGCTGTCCCAGCTCCGCGGACTGACTCCACGCGGCTGTAGGCCGCGCTCAGTGAGCCAACGCGCGAAACGTGCCGGACGCAGATCGACGTCTCAGTTCGAAGACGTAGGGACTCGTAATCGATCTAGGCGACGTCTCAGCCAACAGACGGATCTTGTCGGTGGGGTCGAGCTCGCTGGCCTCGATGAGTTCCCGCACGTCGTCCCGGTCGAGTGGCGGGATGCGAACTGCGAAGAAGGGCCACAGCTCGGTCGAGCGGTAAGGTTCAGGGCTCAGCGAGGGGAACGCTGAGATCGGTCGAGGCTGCTGTCGCCCCAGGTACGTGGGGATGTAACTGAACACGAACGTCCCGTCCTCCCGTGCAAGCACTCCAATCTCGATGTCCTCGTCATTGACTCGTTGGAGGACGACGAGGACATGGTCGGATGAGCCCGGAGCGGCGGTTGGCAGCTCTCCATCGTCACCGGCGAAGAAGGTCCTCAACCACGCGAGCCATCCGTTGGTCTCCTTGCTCACCTGAGCCTCCGGCCAGTGGTGATCTCAATCAGTCGGGCATGCCGATGCCGCAGCAGCGTGTCGATGAACAGGAGCCTCCGCCTCGTCAGTATATGCCGGAATCGTCTCCGCAAGAGCCGAGCAACGTCGTCGGGACGATACGCATGGACGACTTGGCGTATTCCCGAACCGAACAGCTCGGGACGTTCCTGAACCATGAAAGTGATGACGTCGAAGTGGTTGATCCGGGTACCTCCTGCCTGCTTTGGGAGGCCGATGAGCGGTGTCGACCGCGCGGCGTAGCGTCGGACGTATTCGTTCACGCGCCCCTCCTCCTGCACCAGGCGGTCCTCCCAGTGGTCCCAAAACAGTCCCTTTGCCGTGTCGTAGACCGGTGCGAATCGCACGGGCTGGTCGATGACCGTGTTTCGGATGACGCCCCAGTTCTTCGCGTGCCGGTCGTTCGCTCCGACGAGCGCGTCGAAGGCCATCATCCGCGCGAAGGAGTCGATGAGGGGCTCAGGATCATGGTGCGGATCGATATTCCGCAGCAGTTCGACGATGACGTCGACGTTGTAGAGGCTCTGTTCCTCGCTGCGGGTCCCGTGGAAGACGGACTCCAACTCCCGCTGCTGCACGTTCATCCAGATGGCTGCGAGTTCGTTGCCGTGAAGGAGTTCTTCGTTCGGCGCCAGAAAGAACCTCGAGAGGAATCGCACCTCCGGGCCGGCTGGCGTCGGTACCCGGACCAAGCGGGACTTCGCGACCTTGAGCGGTAGGGTGCGACCTACGAGCGAGATTGCCTCCTCGGTGGCGCACTCAGGGCAGTGCAGCCGCTTCCTGCCCTTCGCCACGAAGGCGGATGACCACGATCGCGACTGCGCCACCTCCGCCGGCGTCGCATCCATCGCGGTGCCGAAGACAAGGAACTCCTTCGGAGCGGCTCCCGTGATCGCCAGCACCCGAGCGGCAGGGAGGAGCTTGAAGGTCCCCTGAGCCAAGAGGGGGATGGTGCGCGGATCCACCGCGGCAAGCTCAGGACTGATCACCGCAGGACCCTAAGGCGCAGGGCGGGCCGGAGCAACGCCCCCCGACGCCTACCCTCAGTCCTTGAGGAAGCCGACCTTCGTGACGCGCAGTCCGAACTTGCCCGCGGCGGCGCCGTCGGGGACCTCGGCGGTGGTCCACTTGAACTGGCGGGACTGCTTGGGGTGGAGCGTCGGCTTCATCTCCGGCGGGGTGGGGAAGCCGCCGAGGTCGGGGGCGACGGCCCACCACTTGTCGGACTTGACCGCCTTGCCGTCGCTGCTCAGGTAGTCGATCGCCATCTCCACCGTGCGGAGGGAGCGGTGGCCGCCGTTGGTCACGTCCGCCGTCACCTCGTAGCCGTTCATCGGCCCCTTGGGGTCGCGCGCCATGTTGATCGGCTCGACCGTGATCTCGCCGATGTCCAGCTTCGGCAGGTACGTCAGCTGGTCGTGGGCGAACCGGGCCTCCTCCACGAAGCCGCCGTCGGGGTGGCTGTCGAGGTACCCGACGTACGCGTCGGGCGTGTGCTCGTGCGCCGCCTCGCGGTACGCGATCTCGTCCTCCAGCTTGCGCGCCTCGTCCACGTGCGCGCCGTCGGGGTGGTGCGTCAGGTAGTCGCGCATCGCCTGCGACGACTTCGCCCCCTTGGCGTGGAGGAACCTCAGCTCGTCGATCCGCTCCCGGATGCGCGGCGCCTCGGGCGAGTCGGGGTACTTCGCCAGGAACGACTCGTACCCGTCCGGGTTGTCCATCAGCTCGGCGTCGCGGAGGGCGTTCGCCTCGCAGCCGAGGAGCGACAGGGACAGCAGCAGGAGAGCGAGGACGGAGGCGATGCGGGACGTCGGCATGGCCGCGGAGTCTACTCGATGACGGTCGGGTCGTAGTCCTCGGTCGTCACGGCCCGCTCCTCGACCGTCTGCAGCAGCCCGTCGACGAGGCGGACCGTCGTCGGAGGCGGGTCGAAGAAGGGGTCCGCGTCCGCGATCAGGAGCCCCCGGTCGTCGTCCAGCATGAGCACGAAGTCGCGGCTGAAGTGGTGGTGCTCGGGGCTGTAGATCGCGTCGAAGTAGTCCCGGACCGCGAACGGTTCCCCGTCCAGCGAGCCCTCGCCGCCCACGAAGATCGCCGGCTGCGTGGACGCGAACGACTGCCCGATCCGGAGGTCGAGCTCGACCCCGCCCCCCTCGAAGATCACGGTGTGCCGCTCGGCGGGGACGCGCGCGAACGTGCAGGAGTCCAGCAGCAGCGCGCCGAGCTGCATCGAGACGTCGCGGTCCGTCTCCGTCGCGAGCCCCACGTGCTCGCCGTCGAGCCCCGGACCGGCGGCGAGGTCCGCCGCCGGCCCCGAGAGCTGGATCAGGAGCTCCTCGTCCCCCAGCGGCTGCCGGATCGTCAGCCGGTACCGGTCGCCGGGCAGCTCCGGGCTCACCGTCAGCGTGCCGTCCTCCTCGGCGAACTCCTCGCGGCCGTCGGCGAACCGGGCGCAGGCGGGGAGCCGCCAGGGGTACGCGCCCTCCTCCAGGGGGAACGCGAGGTCCCCCTCGGGGAGCCACAGGAGCGCCTTCGCGGCTCGTTCCTGGGCCAGGTTCCGGGTCTCGTCGAACGTCGCGCAGTAGATCGCCGCGCCGCCCACCCGGAGCGTGCCCTCGCCCTCGCCCTCGCCCTCGCCTCCGCCGCCCCCCGGGCAGCCCTCCGGAGGCTCCGGCAGCACGAGGTGCGGGCCGCCCCCCACCGGCGGGGTCGGGTCCTCCGACGCGTCGTCGTCGTCGCCGGGCGGACACCCGACGAGCAGGAGCGCCGTGACGCACGCCGCCGCCGCCGCCGCCCGCATCACTCCTCCATCCGGAGGAACGGCCGCGCCTGCTTCACGATCAGGCGACCGTCCGACAGCACCTTCCACTCGCTGTCGACGAGCACGACGCCGCCCGCGGGGGGCTCCTCGTCGACGGGGAAGACGTCCGCCACCACCGCCATCGCGGCGCCCAGCTCCCGCAGCCGGTCGTCGTCCAGCACCACGCCCCCCGGGGGGACGAGGTTGGACTCGCGGACCCGCTCGATGTCCACCACCGCGCCGTCCTCGATCGTCAGCAGCACCTTCTCGGTGACCTGCGCCGGCTCGGGGGAGACCACGCTGGCCTCGCCCGCCTGCGCGTTGACGACGTAGCGGTCGTCCCCGGGCCCGGTCGGATCGCCCGTGAAGACGACGACGTTGGCCCGCTCGTCCTTGCTCCGGTCGTTGACGAGGACGCCCATCGCGACCTGCGCGTGGTCGATCCCGAACCACGCCCGCTCCTCGTACGCCTGCATCGTCCACAGCGACGCCCAGACCCGCCGCAGCGCCCGCGTCAGCGTCCGCTCGTCGGGCTGGTCGGGGTCGCAGCGGGAGGGCCCGGTGTCGTCGCCGTCGAGCTCGTCGGCGAGGCACGCCGACGTCGAGTCGTAGAGGCCGGCGCCGCTGAAGCGGAGGCTGTCCTCGGCGTTGCTGCTGCTGCGGAAGCGGACCATCCGGTCGTCCGTCCCCCACGTCGCTTCGATCTGCGCGGCGAGGGCGTCGATCAGGGTCGGGTCGACGTCCGCCGCCTCGATGCCCGCGCGGAGCTGCTCCAGCCGGGTCCGGCGCAGCGCCGCGTCCGCCGCGAACTCCTCGTCCGCCAGCCACTCGTCCAGCGTCGCGGCGAACCCGTGGGACGCCATGAACGCGTCGTAGTACGCGAACGGGACGGCGAACCCGTCGAGCTGGAGGTCGTCGTCGATCCGCTGGTAGACGGCCCCCAGCGCGCTCGCCTTGGCGCCGTAGCGGGCGAGCGACGCGGCGCGGGCGGCGGCGGCGGACGTGGGGATGTCCAGCAGCGGCGTCAGCCCGTCGAAGCTCACGTCCGGCTCCGGGACGTCCACCGGATCCGGCCGCAGCGCCGCCCACCACGCCTCCGCCTCGTCGACCGTCGCGGGCTCGATCGTCAGCCCGTCCGCCCCGCACGTCAGGGCGACGAGCTCCCCCTCCCACTCCGCCAGCTCCGTGAACGCGTCCCGGAGGTAGCAGTTGGGCGTCCCCCGCGCCGCGCTCCGGACGTTGAGGTGCGACAGCTCGTTCTGCCGCCCCGCCGTCACCGCCCCGGAGACGACCCGCTCCACGTCCAGGGGGGCGTCGTCGAGCACGAGGAGATCCTGGAAGCCGATGGACGCGGACGCGATCGCGTCGGCCAGCTCGGCGACCGGGAGGAGCCGCACCGTCCCGTAGCCGGTCGCCTGCGTGTAGGCCTCGTAGGCGACGTTGGACTGCAGCTGGGTCATGGGGACGTCGGTCTCCCAGAAGAGCGCGTCCCGCCGCTGCCGCTCACTCGACGGCGCCCACGCGAAGGGCTCGACGTCCCACGTCCCCCGGATCCCCTCCCACGCGGCCTCGAGCTCGGCGACGGTCAGGGCGCGGTCGGGATCGGTGAGGTCGTCCCAGATCGTCCAGCCGTACGACGGGCTCCCGTCCGGCGCGACGTACTCGATGACGACGCCCGTGTAGAACTCCCGCGCGTCGGGGTCGAGGACCATCTCGACGTACTCGACGGGCGTCAGGGCGGGGAACCGTTCGCCGAACACGCGGACCATGAAGTCGAAGTGGAGGTCGAACTCGTTCGCGTCGACGTACAGCGTCGGCAGGCGGGCGTCGTCGTGGGCCGGGATCATGTGCTTGCCGACGCGCCGCTGGTCGATCGCGGCGGTCTCGATGGAGACGGCCTTCCAGGTGGCGACGTCGGGGACGCGGAGGACGCACGGCGCGAACCCGAGCTCCTCGGCGGCGTCGGCGCAGGGGTCCTCGGCCGGGGGGCAGCCCGTCAGCAGGGCGACAGCGGCGGCGAGCGCGACGGCGGGGCGGCGGCGGAGCATCGGGGGGCGCATGTGCGACCGTCGTGCCGATCCTACGCGCGCCGCCGGGCCCTCCACATCTCCGTCACACCTCCCCTCAACGGCCCGCGTTACGGTGCCCCCGGAGGTTGAGCGATGAGGCTCTGGCTGCTGCTTCTCACCCTCGCCTGCGCGGTGGGCTGCTACTCGGCGGACCCGTTCGCGACGGGCGGCGACGACGACGACGACTTCGGCGCGGACGACGACGACGGCGCGGACGACGACGACGCGTCCGGCGCCGGCGACGACGACGACGCGGCGGGCTCCGGCGACGACGACGACGACGACGCGTCCGGCTCCGACGACGACGACGCCTTCCCCGAGGCCGACCCGGTCAACGACGTCAGCCTCCTCCCGGGGCGCGTCTATTCGCTGGACTTGGGCGCCGCCACGTTCGTCGAGCCGCCCGGCGCGGGGGGCCTCCTGGCGACGCTCCTGACCGACGAGTACCTCCTCTTCAGCGTCACCGACGACAGCGACTTCGGCGCTGCCGCCCAGCCCGGCGTCCACCTCGTCGGCGGGGCGGGGGAGACCAACGACGCGGGCGACGTGATCCAGGACCTGTGCAACGAGTCGCTCAACATGACGGCCGGCGTGGACACCGAGTACGGCACGTCGGACGACACCCCCGCGACGTGGCTCGACCCCTGGATCGAGCTCGGCCCCATCACGCTCCACCTCGACATCGACAACACCCCCTCGACGCTCAACGACGTCGATCTCGACGGCCGCTTCGAGCCGGACCTGTCGGCGTTCGTCGACGGCCGCCTCTCCGCCGCGATGGACACCCGCAGCCTCGACGGCAGCCTCGGGGGAGGGGAGGGGGCGGCGTGCGAGTTCGTCCTCGACACGTACGGCGTCGCCTGCCACGAGTGCGGCTCCCCGGACCCCGGCCCGTTCTGCCTCACGGTCATCGCCGAGGACCTCGCCGGCGCGTACCTCCCCGACGTCGCGCTGCAGCCCCGCTCCTGCGCCGACATCATCTGGAGCTACGTCGCCGCGGGGACGTGCGAGTCCTCCGCTGCCGGCTACGACCCCGCGGGGAACGGCTCCTACTCGGAGTGCCCCGAGTTCGACGGCTGACCGCGCCGGCGCGGCCTCGAGCCCTCGCTCACCCGATGACGGTCCCGGTCGTCTCGTTCGCCCCCCGCAGGCGGGAGAGGAAGCTCGTGTCCACGCGACGGCCGGTGCGGGGCAGCTCGAAGACCAGCGGGTCGGCGTCGTGGTCGCGTCCGCCCTCGCACTCCGCGACCAGCTTCGCCACCAGCTGACCGATCACCGGGGACGTCTTGAAGGAGCTGCCGCTCGTGCCCATCGCGACGTACCAGCCAGGCAGGTCCGTCCTGTCGATGATCGGGTACCAGTCCGCGACCGTGACGTCGTAGAGCGCGCCGATCCCCCGGGCGGGGCCGCGGCGCACGTCCGGGAAGCGCTTCATCAGCCGCAGCGTCTGCCGGTCGTGGACGAGGTCCGTGATGCTGTCGTTGAAGTCGTCGGGGTCGTCCACCCACTCGAACGCGTCGCACGCCGGGTCCGCCGAGCCGACGATGAGGTCGCGGCCGCGGGACTCGGGGCGGAAGTAGATCCCGCCGTCGAGGTCGCCGACCACGGGGACGCCGCCGCCCGCCTCGAACCGCGGGTTCCGCATCGCGTGGACCTCCCGCCGGAGGGGGCGCGTCTCCAGGGGCAGCGTCACCCCCGCCATGGCGTTGAGCACGCCCGACCAGGGCCCCCCCGCGTTGACCACCGCGTCCGCCTCGATCGAACCGCCGGCGGCGGTCCGGAGCGCGAACCGGCCGCCGCTCCCGCGGGGGCGCTCCACCCCGACGAGCGGCGTGCCCAGCGCGAACGTCACCCCGTCCCGCTCGCCCGCCCGCCGCAGGTTGTGCGTCGCGAGCCCCGGGGAGACGACGTAGCCGCCGTCCTCCTCGAACACGGCCCCCGCGATGCGGCGGCCCGTCGGCTCGAAGAAGGCGGGGTCGTCCGCGGGCACGGGGGGGAAGAACGAGTCGGCCGTCAGGAACGGGAAGCGCGCCTCCGCGGCGTTCGCGTCGAGCAGGTGCACGGGCACCCCGCACTCCTTCATGCGGGCGATGATCGCGTGCACGCCGTCGTCGACCCCGGGCGGGATCAGCAGCACCCCGGGACGCTCGAAGACCGCGAGGTCGTCGTCGATGCCGCCGAGGTGGCCGGCCCAATCGGCCCAGACGTGCCACGCCTCCTGGGCCATCGCGATCATCCCGGGCTGCGAGTAGAAGCGGCGCACGATCCCGCACGACGCGGACGTCGAGCCGTGCCCGACCTCCCCGTGGCGGTCGATGACGACGGCGTCGAACCCGGCCCTGACCAGCTCCCAGCCGATCGCGCAGCCGATGACCCCCGCTCCGATGACGGCGACGCGCATGGCCCCGATCCGGCCACCGACCGGGGCGGCACGCCATGAGGCTCGTCAGGCCCGTCGCCTCTAGACTGACCCGGTGACGGAGCGGGGCGAGGCGATCGACCGGGCGCTGGACGCCGACGCGGTCACGGAGTTCGGGGGACCCGCCGGGGTCGTCGGCATCATGCTCGGCTCCCACCTGCTCCTGTACTGGCTCTGGATCGCGTGGCGCTTCGAGGGGGGCGCGATGCCGCTGCCGGACGGACTCGCCGACGCGCTCCCGTGGCTGACGCGGATGGTCGACCTCGTCGTCACCCACGCCGCCCCGACGGGGGAGGCGGTGGCCGTCTACGGCACGTTCGTCGTCGTCCAGGCGCTGCTGTCGGCGACGCTCCCCGGGCTGAAGGTGATGGGGCTGCCCCTGCCGTCCCGCGGCGGCGAGCGGCTGGAGTACCTCGTCAACGGGCTGTGGGCCTGGTACGCGACCCTGATCCTCGTCGCTGTCGCCCACTTCAGCGGCGCCTACCCGCTCACTCGCGTGTGGGACCAGTTCGGCCCCCTGATGACCGTCGCCATGCTCGCCGGGGACCTCATCGCGCTGGCCACGTACGTCGGCGCCCACGTCACGAAGAACACCCACCGGATTTCCGGCAACCACGCCTACGACTTCTTCATGGGCGCGTGGCTCAACCCCCGCATCGGCCGCCTCGACCTCAAGATGTGGGCGGAGATCCGGATCGCCTGGATCCTGCTCTTCCTCCTGACCCTGTCCGCGGCCGCCCACCAGCACGCGACCTACGGCTCCGTCAGCACCCCGATGATCTTCATGATCGTCGCCCACGGGCTCTACGCGAACGCCTGCCACAAGGGCGAGGAGTGCATCCCCACGACGTGGGACATCTTCTACGAGAAGTGGGGGTGGATGCTCATCTTCTGGAACTTCGCCGGGGTGCCGTTCGTGTACGCCTTCAGCAGCGCCTACCTGGCCTCGCGTCCCCCGTTCGAGCACCCGACGGGGGCGATGGTGGGGCTCTTCGCGCTGCTGCTCGGGGCGTACTACGTGTGGGACACGTCGCAGAGCCAGCGGAACCGGTTCCGGATGATGGAGCGGGGGACGTACATCAAGCGGTACGCGTTCCCGCAGCTGCCGTGGGGGACGCTGAAGGAGCCCCGGTACCTGCAGACCGCGCACGGGAACAAGCTGCTGATGGACGGGTGGTGGCGCTACGCCCGGAAGATCCACTACACGGCGGACGTGCTGATGGCCCTGTCGTGGGGGCTGGTGTGCGGCTTGGGCCACTTCCTGCCGTACTTCTACGTGACGTTCTTCGTCGTGATGATCGGCCACCGCGCGCGCCGCGACATCGAGCGCTGCCGGCGCAAGTACGGCGAGGACTGGGACCGCTACACCGCCGAGGTCCCGCACCTCTTCGTGCCCGGCGTCTTCTAGATCCGGACGCCGTGCTCGCACGCGGCGGATCGGATCAGGCAAATCGTTCCCTGGCCCCCCGCGGCGGTCTCCCTAGCGTGTCGGCCGGAGGACCCGGACGATGGCGAAGATTCTGGTGGTGGGCGGCGGACCGGCGGGGCTGGCGGCGGCCGAGGCGTTGCTCGACGGCGGCGGCGGCAAGGACGAGGTGGAGCTGCTCGAGCTCGGGCACCACCTCGGCGGCAAGGCGATGTCCTGGCGGGACTCCGAGGGGCGGGTCGTCGAGCACGGCCAGCACGTCGTCCTCGGCTTCTACCGCGAGCTGCGGGCGCTCCTGCGGCGGTCCGGCGTGCGGCCCGCGGACACGCTCGTCAGCAGCCGCGGCGACTACCTCTACTGGGAGGACCGCGACCAGCGGACGCACCGGCTCCACGTCGGCGCCTTCCTCCCCAAGGTGGCGGCCGAGTGGATCCGCTACAGCGGCTTCACGCCGGCGGAGAAGCACGCGATCACGGCGTTCGTGGTCGAGATGGCGCTGGAGATCGGCGGCCCCATCTCCGAGTCGCTGGACGACGTCTGCTTCAGCGCCTGGGCGCTGTCCCGTGGGCTGCCCGTCTCCGCCGCCGCGACCAACCTCTTCCGCGCCAACCGGGAGGTCCAGCTGAACTGGCCCGGCGAGATCAGCGCCTACGCGATGCTCCGCACGCTGAAGGCCGCCATCTCCGTCCCGGGCCGGTACGTGACCGCCTACCCGACGGGCGGGATGAGCGAGCTGTGGTGGGACCCGATCGCCGCCCGGATCGAGCGGCTGGGGGGGCGGATCACCCGCTACACGAAGCTCACGGGGCTGACGTGGGACGGGCGCCGCCTCACCGGGCTGCGGACCGCGACGCCGCTGCCCCACGGGGGGGCCGGCGGCGAGCACCTCGGGTCCGTCCCCACGGCCCCCGGAAGCGAGCGCGTCCGGACCGACTTCGACGCCGCGATCGTCGCGGTGCCGGCGTCCGCCTTCGCCGAGGTCCTCCCCGACGACCTCGCCGCCCGGCCGGGCCTGGCGGGCGTCCGCCGCCTGAAGACGATCGCGCCCCTGGGGCTCCAGATCTGGCACCGCAGCACCGCCCGGAGCCGCCCCGGCGTCGTGATCGGGGGGCTGGCCCCGCCGCTCGGGTTCGCGCTGGACAACAAGCCCGGCTACGCCGAGTACCGGGACGACCCGAACGTCGGCTCCGTCCTGCACTTCGCCGGTCAGATGACCGGGTTCGAGCACGACGACGACGACACCCTGGTGCGGCGCGCCCTCGCCTCGATCCGCCGCGTCGCGGGGTTCGAGGAGCTGGACGACGACGGCGTCCTGCATTCCCGCGTGCTCCGCCACCCCGGACCGCACGCTCGCTACTGGGACGCCGAGCCGGGCTCGCTCCGGTTCAAGCCGCGGCCGCGGACGCCGCTGCGGGGGCTCTACCTCGCGGGGGACTGGGTCCGGAACGAGCTCGGCTTCCCCTGCATGGAGTCGGCCGTGCGGTCGGGGCGGGAGACGGCGCGGCTCGTCCGGCGGGATCTCGCGCGGAAGCGGAGGGCAGCCTGATGGGGCGTGTTCCCGTGCTCGTTGTGGGCGCCGTCCTGGCGCCCATCCTTCGGACGCGCCGCCTTCGGCGTCACGCGACCTTTCGCGCATCCTGCGCTTCGGTTCTCGCATTCGTTCTCGCCGCCGGGGCGTCCGGGTGCGCGACGACCTCGCTGAAGCCGGTCCCGGCCGACGCGCGCGTCTTCCTCCCCGACGACCACGGCCCGCACGCCGACGCCCAGACCGAGTGGTGGCACCTCCACGCCGACGCCCGCGACGTCGAGACCGGGGAGCCGTTGCACGTCTTCGCCGGCTTCGTCGTCCAGCGGACCGACCTGGACCGCGTGGCGGGCCTCCCCGTGGCGCCCGTCGTCAACCCCTACCACCTCGCCTACCTCCAGGTCGTCGACGCCGGCGGCACAGCGCGCGGCGCCCGCTACGGCTGGCCCGTCCTCCGCAAGCCTCGCTTCGCGGGGAGCGGGCTGGACCTCCGCCAGGGGGGCTGGCGCATCGCCCGCGACGGCGGCTCGGTCAGCCTCGAGGCGAGCGCGGGCGGGACGCGGATCGCCCTCCGCGCCGACGCCGCCCAGCCCGCGACCCTCCCCTCCAGCGGGGCCGCCGTCGAGCTCGCGCCGGGCACGCGGCACCTCTGGTACCAGGAGGAGGGGATGCGGGTGAGCGGCCGCTGGCAGCAGGGGCGGCGCGTCCGCTGGGTGGAGGGGACCGGCTTCTTCAAGCACCAGTGGGGACGCCTCTACACCGACGACGTCACCGGCTTCGTGTGGCTCTCGGGGGACCTCGAGGACGGCCGCTCGTTCGTCGTCGTGCGGGTCTTCCGGACCGACGTCGCCCCGACGCTGCTCGCCTGGGTCAGCGACCGCGGGGGCGCGCCGGTTCCGCTGGACGTCGACGCGATCGAGCTGACCCCGGAGGCCACCTGGCGGAGCCCTGCGACGGGCCGCCGGTGGCCGGTGGCGTGGTCGCTGACCGGCGCCGGCTTCGACCTCGTCGTCCGGTCCGTCCACGACGCCCAGGAGCTCGCCGTGTTCCCCGGCCCGATGCACGTCGGCCCCGCCCGGGCGACGGGGACGGTGGACGGGGCGGCCGTCGACGGCGTGGTCTTCGTCGAGCAGGTCGGCGGCCCGAAGGACCACCCGCTCCGGTTCCTGTTCCGCTCGGAGGCGCCCCGATGACCCCCACCCGACGCTCGTTCCTCCTCGGCGGCTGCGTCGCCGCCGCCCTCGCCGCCGCCCCGACCCCCGCGTCGGCGTCGCTGCTCCGCCCCGCCCACGTCCCCCCCGGCGGCCCCGCCCCGCGCCCCACCTGCGCCCACGACGGCTGCCGCTTCTGGCGCGCCGGTCCCCACCCCGCCCACGGCGGTCTCTGCGGCCTGGCCCGCTCCGGCGCCGTCGCCGTCGTCGAGCCGGACGCCCACGCCGCCCCTCCCTGAGGCGGATGCCCGGGGCGGTCCCCGCGGAGGCGTTAGGCTGGCCCCGTGCGACCCCCGCGCCTCCTCCTCGCCCTCGCCCTCGCCCCGGCGCTCGCCGCGTGCGACGACGGTGTCCCCGTCGAGGAGCCGCCGGTCACGCTCCCCGACGACCCCGTCGCGTACGTCGAGGACGTCGCGTACGGGCGGGCGATCCTCCTCCGCGACCTGACGACGACCGACAACGCCTACGCCGCCCGCCGCCTCGACCGCTACGGCCTCGAGGGGGAGGGGTGGTCGCTGCTCCCCGCCCGCGACGACCCCTCTCGCCCCCTGACGGCCGCCGACGTCGCCGCCGCGCAGTCCGGCGACCCGTACCCCTCCGGCGACGACGCGGCCCCCCTGACCACGCTCGTCCCCGACGACCTCCCCGCCACCACCGCCGAGTGGGTCGCCCTCGGCGAGCGCGTCTTCTTCGAGTACCCGCTCCGCTTCGATTCCACGTACACGGCGCTGCTGACGGTCGAGGACGGGCTGGAGCAGAGCGGCTTCCTGTGGGACGACGACGCGGTCGTCGGCCTGCGCGTGTTCGAGACGTCGGACGGGGACCTCGTGGTCGGCAACACCTGCGCCCAGTGCCACGCCTCGGCCCACCCCCTGACCGGGGCGCCGTCCGCCGTCCTCGCCAGCCGGACGATGGACGTCGGCGCCGCCCGGCTCCTCGCCGACGGCCTCACCCCCGGCGACCTCCCCCCCGAGCTGGACTCGACCCCCGCCGGCGACTGGGACCGCCTCGGCCCCGGCCGGTCGGACGTCATGGCGGACGGGGCGTTCAACCCGTTCGCGTTCCCCGACCTCGGCGGCATCGCCGGCGTCCCCTTCCTCCACCACACCGCCAACTGGCGCCACGCCGGCACGGCGACGATGGCGGTCCGCTGCGAGACGCTCTTCATCACCGCCGACAACGAGCGGAGCCGCATCCCGCGCGTCCTCGCGTGGGCGCTGGCGGAGTACTACCGGAGCCTGGAGCCGCCGCCCCCGCTGGACGACGAGGCGTCCGCGCTCGCCGACGAGGGGGCCGCGCTGTTCGAGGACGCCGCCTGCGACGAGTGCCACACGCCGCCGCTGTACACGTCGGACCGGGAGGTGACGGTGGACGAGATCGAGACCGACCCGACCGCCGGGGAGAGCCCCGTCCGCGGCACCGGCCTCTACCGGATCCCGTCGCTCCGCGGCGTCGGACGGACCGCCCCCTACCTCCACCACGGCGCGATCGAATCCCTCGAGGAGATGTTCGACCCGGACCGCGACGAGCCCGGCCACGAGCACGGGCTGCAGCTCGACGCCGCCGAGCGCGAGGCGCTCATCGCCTTCCTTCGGACGATTTGATCGAAATTCTCAAAATTATGAGAATGGCGAGCTAGAATGTGGACCTGAGCGGCCAGGGCGGCCGTGGGGAGGTTCTGCATGTCCTACGCCTTCGCGGTCCGGCTCGGCGACGTCGTCGCGAGCGCACGGGTCGGCAGCCGCGACGTGAAGTGCCTGGTGGAGCGGGCGGAGGGCAACGAGCTCCTGATCCGCGCCCCGGAGACGATCTACGGCCCCGACGCCGACGTCCGCATCAGCGTCAAGGTCCGGCGAGCCGTCAACGACGCGATGCGCGAGTTCGACATCCGCATCATGGGGACGGTCCGCGACCGACAGCCCACCCCCGACGGGGTCCGCTACGCGATCAAGACCCGCCTCGTCAGCCCCAACCTCGGGCTGCGTCTGATCGCCGAGGAGCTCGCCCGCGCCTAGACCGGCCGGCGCTCACTTGCCGAGCATGCCGTCGCGGAGCGTGCCCTGGACGGGGTCGGACCCGAACCAGACCTTGAAGAGCGCCTGGGCGAAGTCCTCGCCCTCGATCACGCCGAGCTCCTCGCCGCCGGACGTGACCACGGTCCCCCGCCCGGGGATGTACGCCAGCGTGACGACGTCCCCCTTCTCGACGGACGGGAACATCCCCTTGAGCGCGTCGAGGCGGTCGCGCAGGGCGCCCATCTGGGGCGCCGAGTTCTTCTGGAACCCGTCCTCGATGGAGTCGGCGACCTTGGAGCTGTCCAGCGCCCGGAGCATGTGCATCCGGATGGCGCGGGCCGAGCTGCCGCTGACGACGTCCTCGGACGGCGCGGTCATGTACAGCCCGGCCACGTAGACCTTGAACTTGTACTTCGTGCGGAGCCCCTGCCCCTTCAGGGTCATCGACTTCCCCCCGATGGTGGCGCTGTCGGACATCGCCACGCCGGCCAGCTCGCCCGCCGACGCGGGGGCCGCGAGGAGCAGGGCGGCGGCGATGAGGATCCAGGCTCGGGTCATGACGTCTTCCTCCTCCGCGCCGCGGCCGCGAGGACCACCAGCGCGATCCCCCCCGGTCGGCCCGCGGCGGCCACCGCGCAGCCGCAGGTGTTGCCGCCCCCCACGGCGCTGAACCCCGTCGTCCGCTGCTCGTCCAGGAGCAGGACGCCGAAGCCGTTGACGGCCCGCCCCCGGCTGTCGGTCACGGTGACCTGGAGGTTCGCGAACGAGCCGGCGAGCGCCTCGTTGCTGGGCACGTCCGCGGGGCCGCGCCACGTCACGGTAGCGGCGTCCGTCTCGCCGTCGAAGCTCCCTTTGTCGGTGACCCACGCGTAGGTCAGATCGGGGTCGTCGGAGAGCACGCGGACCGTCGCGGTGACCGTCGTGGCGAGCGGGATCTGGAACCTGTCGGTGACGACGTCGCCCACGATCTGGGGGGCCCGGTCGGGCTCGCTGCACTCCTCGTCGGCGCCGCCCGCGCAGTTGTTGTCGAGCCCGTCGCACCACTCGATCGCGCCCGCGAACACGAGCGGGTCGGCGTCGTCGCAGTCGCCCGCGATGTCGCTGAGGCCGTCGCCGTCGTCGTCGGAGAAGCTCGTCCCCTCGTCGACGTCCCCGTCGCAGTCGTCGTCGAGGTGGTTGGGGGACTCGTCGGCGCCGGGGGCGCGGTCGGGGTCCGTGTCGTCGCAGTCGCCCTCGTCCTCGGAGGCGCCGTCGCCGTCGTCGTCGTACGCGACGGTCCCCTCGTCCGTCGTCCCGTCGCAGTCGTTGTCGACGCCGTCGGCGTCCTCGAGCCGGCCCGGGAAGGTGTTCGCGTCGGCGTCGTTGCAGTCCCCGTCGGCGGTCGCGTACCCGTCGCCGTCGGCGTCGTCGGGGCTGATGGCGGCGCCCACGTCGACGGTCCCGACGAGGTTGACGGACGCGGACAGGGGGCACGCGTCGGTGACCCGGAGCTCGAACGTGGCGAGCCCGCGGGGGAACTCGTCGAAGACGTCCTCGACCTCGTAGTCGTCGACGTCGATGTCGAACTCGACGAGGCCGCCGGTGAAGCTGTCCTCGTCCTCGATGAGGGCGCCGTCGCGGAACAGCTCGACGAGGAGGGGGAACGCGGGCTGGTCGGCGTCGGTGACGGTGGCGCTGATCTCGAGGTGCGCGTCGGTCCCCACCTCGATCGCGAACGGGTCCGTGGACGACGTGATCTCGATGGTCGGCGGGGTGCAGCCGACCGCGCCGTCGCCGTTGCCCCGGATCTGCGTGGTGATGGTCGGCCGCTGCGGGTCGGACGTCCACACGGTGAACTGGGCCGACGCGAGCTGGACGTTGGTCGGCGTGAAGGTGACGGCGAGGGTGACGTCGTCCCCGGGGGCGATCTCGGTGCCCGCGAGGTTGGCCGGCGACGGCTCGACGACGAACGCCTCGCCGCTCTGGGTGAGCTCTGCGGCGGTGATGACCAGCGTCGACGTCCCCTGATTCGCGATCGTGACGGCGTCCTCGGCGGGGGTGCCGGTGAAGGTGAAGCCGAAGTCGAGGACGACGGGCGTCATCCGGGCGTCGGCCCGCGCGTCGTCGGCGCGCCCCAGCAGCGCCACCGACACCCGCTCCTCGTCGGGGTCGTTGGTGTAGACGTCGAACGCGGCGACGCTGTCCTGGGGTTGGTCGTTGACGAAGACGACGTCGATCGTCGCCTCCTCGCCGGGCTCGAGGACGTCGGGGACCGTCCCGGGGTCGACGTTCCAGCTCGCGTCGGACCAGTCGTCCATGCCGAAGTCCTCGATCTCGAGGTCGGCCTGGCCGTCGTTGCGGAGGGTCAGCGTGACCGTCTCGGAGCCGCCGAAGGGGACGTCGGTGAGCTCGACGGAGGCCGGCTCGAGCGTCGCGTCCTGCCACCCCGCGAAGGGATCGACGTAGGTGTCGTCGTCGTCGTCGACCGGCGTGATCGGGGCGCAGTCCTGGTCCGAGCAGGCGGACAGCGAAGGCAGGAGCAGCAGCAGGGAGAGCAGGGCGGCGGCGCGGCGCATGGAGGGCATCCTAGCGCTGCCCGTCGGGTGGTCAGCCCAGGTCGGCGCCTTCGTCGTCGACGATCTGCGCCGCCGCGCGGGGGTCGAGCTGCTTGAGCTTGTCCTTCATCGCGCCCTTGTCGACGGCCTTCTCGTAGGCCGCGTCGGCGGTGATGAACTCGTCGGCGAAGAGCTGCGTCAGGGCGTCGTCCATCGACTGCATGCCGAGGTTCCGGCCCATCTGGATCATCGACGTGATCTGCGTCGTCCGGCCCTCGCGGATCATGTTCGACAAGCCCGGCGTCGCGAAGAGGATCTCCAGCGCCGCCACCCGCCCGCCGCCGATCTTCTTGACGAGCTGCTGCGCGACGACCCCCTTGAGGGACTCGCCGAGCGCGTTCCGGACGCCGTCGTGCTCCTCCTGGGGGAACACGTTGACGATGCGGTCGACCGCCTTGGCCGCGTTGTTGGTGTGGAGCGTCCCGAACACGAGGAAGCCCGCCTCGGCCGCGCCCAGCGCCGTCCGGATCGTCTCGAGGTCGCGCATCTCGCCGACGAGGATGATGTCGGGATCCTCCCGCACGGCGGCCTTCACCGCGCTGGCGAAGTCGTGGGCGTGGCGGCCGATCTCGCGCTGGCTCACGATGGACCGCTTCGAGGGGTGCACGAACTCGATCGGGTCCTCGATCGTGATGATGTGGATCTCCTGCTCCTCGTTGATGCGGTCGATCACCGCCGACAGCGTCGTCGACTTGCCGCTGCCGGTGGGGCCCGTCACGAGGACCAGCCCGCGCTCGATCCGGCACAGCTTCTCGACCGCGCGGGGGAGCCCCAGCTGGGAGAAGTTCATCAGCCGGGTGGGGATGATCCGGAAGACCGCGCTGAAGCCCCGCTCCTGCATCATCAGGTTGACCCGGAAGCGGGCCACGTCGGGCACGGCGTAGGCGAAGTCGACGTCCCCGGTGGCCTGGAACCTCCGCCACCGGGCGGCCCCCGCGATCGGCTTGATGAACTCGACGTAGTCCCGGTTGCTGAGGACGCGGTAGCGGATCGGGTTGACCTCGCCGCCGCTCCGGAACATCGGCGGGCGGCCCACCGAGAGGTGCAGGTCGGACGCCCCCCGGTCCGCCATCAGGCGGAGGAAGCGGTCGATGCGGCGGCCGCTGACGCTCACTCCGCCACCGCCTCGGCCTCGGTGTTGCCGCGCAGGTGGTGGGTCCCGAGCTTGGCCTCGAACAGCTCCTTGTTCTGCGCCCGGGCGTACGCCTGGTCCGCGGAGATGCGGCCCGCCTCGAGCAGCCGGGCGAGCGCCTTGTCGACCGTCAGGTGGCCCCAGCGCTCGCCGATCTGCATTTGCCCGGGGATCTGGAACGTCTTGTTGTCGCGGATGAGGAGCCGGATGTCGCGCGTCCCCATCATCACCTCGAAGCAGGCGACGCGCCCCTCCTCGGCGTCGTCCGACGGCAGGAGCTGCTGCGCGATGACCGCCTTGAGGGTCTCCGACAGCATCGTCCGGATCTGGGACTGCTCGCTGACGGGGAAGCTGTCCACGATCCGGTCGACCGTCTTCGGGGCGGACGTCGTGTTCATCGTCCCGATCACGAGGTGGCCGGTCTCCGACGCCTCGATGGCGAGCCGGACGGTCTCGGGGTCCCGCATCTGGCCGACCACGATGACGTCCGGGTCCTGCCGGAGCGCGCCCCGCAGCGCCGCCGCGAACGACTCCGTGTGGCGGTCGATCTGCCGCTGCGTCACGAGCGCCCCCTTGGCCGGGTGGACGAACTCGATCGGGTCCTCCAGCGACAGGATGTGGCAGCGCTTCTGCTCGTTGAAGAGGTTCACCAGCGCGGCCAGCGTCGTCGACTTCCCCGAGCCCGACGGGCCGGCCACCACGATCAGGCCCTGGTGGTAGTTGACGAGGTCGCCGAGGTGGGCGGGGAGGCCGATGTCGTCGAGGGTGGGGACGATCTGGGGGATGACGCGGAAGCTCGCCGCGAGCCCCTTGGACTCCTCGTAGACGTTGCACCGGTAGCGGCCGGCCTGGGGGATGGCGTGGCAGAGGTCGAGCTGCTTGTCCCGCTCGAGCACGGCGCGCTGCTTGTCGTCGAGGATGGGGAAGAGCAGGCCGCGGACCATCTCGTCGCTCAGGGCGGGCTCGTTGAGGCGCTGGAGGCGGCCGTGGATGCGGACGGTGGGGGCGCTCCCGACGAGGAGGTGGAGGTCGCTCCCCTCCCGTTCGCGCGTCTCGACGAGGAGGATCTCGACGCGGTTCAGCTTGTCGAGGGTGTCCTCGCGGTGCTCCTCGGGGATGCGGAACTGGCGGCTGTCGCGCTTCCCCATGCCGCCGGACAGCTCGGTGGCGACCTCGTCGGCGCGCTTCCGCACGGCGGCGACGGGGTCGCGCTCGGCGCACTGCTCGAGCACGGGGACCACGCGCTCGTCGCGGATGCGGCGGAGCGCCTCGATCGCCTCGACGCGGACCTCGACCTCGGCCCGGCTGAGCTGGCGGGCGATGGCGGAGGTGGCGCGCTTGTCGCCGATCGACGCCAGCGCCTCGATGGCGGCCTGGCCGCACTCGACGTCGTCCAGCGCCCCCATCAGCGGGGCGACGGCGCGGACATCGCCGATCTTGCCGAGCGTCTCGGCGGCGATCATGCGGAGCCACCAGTCGTCGTCCCGGAGGAGCTTGGCGATGTGGGGGACGGCCTCGGGGGCCTCCAGGGTGGCGCCGAGGAGGAGCGCCATGGTGCGGACGTCCTCGTCCTCGTCGTCCATCAGGGCGATGACGGGGCCGGTGAGGTCCTCGGCGTGGCGGCGGAGGGAGTCCAGCGTCCGCTCGCGCACCCAGCCCATGACGCCCTTGCAGAAGAGCAGCAGCTTCCGCAGGAGGCGGTCGCGGTCGGGGCGCTTCATGAGGATGTCGACGACGCCGCCCCGGACGGCCTCGCTGCCGTCGGTGAGGAGGCCGAAGAGCTGCTCCTCGGCGGCCCCCTCGGACGACTCCAGCCGCTCCAGGGCGGCGGACAGGGAGCGGACGGCCTTCTGCTGGACCTGGGGGGACTCGTCGCGGAGGCGGGACAGGGAGATGCGGACGGCCTCCGACGGCTCGACCTCCTCGACGAGATCGAGGACGCGGAGGCGGATGCGCTGCTCCTCGTCGTCGATCATGGCGAGGAGGCGGCTCATGATGGAGGCCTGCTCCTTGAGGGCGTCGGACTCGGAGATCTTGACCAGCGCCATGTGCCGGACGTCGGCCTTCTCGTGGGCGAGGAAGCTGAGGAACTCCTTGCCCACGCGGTGGCCGGGGAGGCTCGCCATGGCGTCCAGGGCGAGGTTGCCGAGCGCGTCGTTCTCGCCGGACTCGACCAACTTGCGGACGACGGGGAGCGAGATGTTCGGCTTGGTCCGGAGGATGGTGTGGAGGACGAGGGACTGGGTCCGCGTGGTCATCGAGCCGATGCGCTTCATCAGCTGATCCAACGTGCGCGAGTCCAACTTGCGCCCGATCTGGACCTCGGCGAAGGCGCGGATGGTGGGGTCGTTCCGGGTCAGCAGGGGGATGAGATCGCCGGGCTCGATGGAGCGGATCGAAGCGAGCTGCTGCAGCGCCTTGGACAGCTCCTCGCGGTCGTCCCAGCGCTGGTCGAGGATGCCCCGGATCGCCTCGGTCTTGTTGACCTTGTCCTGTCCGCCTCGGAAGAGTGCCATCCGCAACGATCCTAGCGGACGGGTAGGATCCGAGTGTGGACCCTACCGAGAACGACCCCGGGTTCTGGCGCTCGCTGTACAAGCCGCCGCCGGAGACGACCAATGCGGGCTCCGCGGCGGGGGCGCTGAAGATCGACGCGGACGACCTCGTCGCGCGGATCCGGCCGGAGCTCGCCCAACCCGGCGCCCCCTCCCCCGTGCCCGTGTCCGTGCCCGCGCCCGTGCCCGCTCCCGCTCCGGCCGCCGCGGTGGTCGAGACCCCCCCGCCTCCGGCCGCTCCCGCCGCCCCCGACGTCCTGGCCGCCCCGAAGGCGCCCCGCAAGCCGGTGTCCCAGCGCTCGGCGCCCAAGCCCGCCCCCCCGCCGCCGCCGCCGTCGCCGGCCGACTCGCTGACGGCTGCCGACGAGGCGTGGCTGAGCGGGGCCGACGCGAGCGACGAGTACGAGGTGGTGGCGGAGCCGACAGGGGAGTACGAGGTGGTGGGCGAGCCGACGGGCGAGCACCCCGCGGTCAAGATCCCGGCGCCGGACCTCGGCACGTTGCTGGACCGCGTCCCGCGGCTGATCGGCGGTCCCGAGGCGCTGGTGAACGCCCGGGGGCTGAGCCAGTCGGCGATCATGGTGCTCGTGCTGGTGGACGGGGCGACCACGGTGAAGGGGCTGAAGGCGCTGGCGCCGGGGCATGTGGACGACGCGCAGTTCGGGGCGATCCTGCGGGAGGCGATGCAGCAGGGACTGATCGCGCTGGACTGAGACGCTCGAACTCGTTCTCGTGGCCTCGTTCTCGTTCTCGACCTCGTTCTCGTTCTCGTCCTCGCTCAATCGGCCGCCCGCACCCATACTGCCCCGTGGCGATGAGGGTCGGCTTTCTGACACTGTGGTTCGAGCGAGGCCAAGCCCACGTGACACGCACGCTCGCAGCAGCGATGCAGCCGTGGGCCGATGTCTTCATCTTCGCTCGGACCGCGACGGTTCTCGGAGAGCGGAGGTTGGAGACTGCCGGCGTGTGGGCGCACGCGCATCTTACTACGTGGCCAGATTACGAGGTCCCGCGGGAGGCCCTCGCGGAGTGGGTGGTCGACAACCGGCTCGACATCGTGGTGTTCAACGAAGAACACGAATGGTCGCTCGTCCGTTCTGCTGCTGCCGCGGGAGCCCGCGTCGTGACCTACCTCGATTGGTTCGGCGAGTCGTGGCGCGACCGCCTCGGGTTGTTCGATGCGGTGCTGTGCTCGACGCGCCGGACGTATGACCTCGTGCGGGACTGCTGCGCCGCGGAGTACATCGGGTTTGCCGTCGATGTCGATTCGTTCGACCCTCAGCCGAGCGACGCGAGGCCCTTCACGTTCTTCCACAACGCCGGCTGGCTGGGGCTCGGCTTCCGGAAGATGACGCCCGCCGTCGTGCTGGCGTTTCATGCAATCTCGGTCTGCGTGCGCCATGCGACCTTGTTGATTCATGCTCAGGTCGGCACGGAGCATCTGCCGCCGCTGGTGCGGGACCTCCTGGAGCAGAACGACCGAATCGAGTGGCGGGTCGCCTCGGTCGGTCCGCCGGGCCTGTATGGCGCGGGTCGGGTGCTGTTGTTCCCCAGCAAGCTGGAGGGTCTGGGGCTTCCGATGCTGGAAGGCTTGGCGGCCGGCCTGCCCGTGGTCAGCGTGGACCACGCGCCCATGGACGAGTTCGTGTTGCCGGGCATCACCGGCGTGCGCGTGCCGGTTGCGCTTCACCTGGCGCGTTCGGACGGCGTCGCCTTCCCTGAGGCGATAGTCGACGTCAACGCCTTCGCACTCGCAATGGCAGAGCTCGCGGAGGACGCTGACCGCGTTCTCGCGCTCAGCGCGGGAGCACGTGACTTCGCCCAGAGGCATCTGCGGATCGAGGCGCTTGGCGCGCGGCTGCGATCGGTCCTGGAGGCGATCTCGTGAGGCGAGGACTCAAGATCCACGGGGGAACCCCCTCGCTCGTCGCCGCCGCTGAACAGTATCCGCTCGGCGCGCCCCGTTCTGGCCGCGCCGGGTAGGCGTCAGCTAGCG
>CAYFOA010000053.1:0-9370 GCA_964344575.1 uncultured Rickettsiales bacterium
CAGCGCCTCGACCTCGGCCCGCGGCGGACGCAGGGGCGGCGGGGGCGGTCGCCACTCCGCGGGCAAGGCGCGCTCCGCGCCGAACCACCCCCGCACGGCGCGTCGTCCGTCGGCGTCGAGGTCCCGGAACCGCCGCCCGCACAGCCGCCAGGCGACCAGGTCGAAGCCGTCGCCGCCCTCGCCGCACCGATGGCACCGCCAACCCTTGCCGTCGCCGCGCACACCGACAGCTCCCCGGCGGCGGTCGCGCTTCTCCACCCCGCACGCGGGGCATGGGAACCCCCGCCGCTGGTCGCCTTCGAGTCCGAGCTGGGCGGCGACCTCGGTGACGGGCCTCCGGGCGTCAGCCAGCCAGCGCATCGGGCGCCTCCTCGCCGGCGTCCTCGTTCCGCTTCCGCCCGGCATCGGCGGCCTGCTTCGCCGCACGCACCCCACCCACCGCCAACAGACGCGCGAGACGGCGACGGATCGCGTCGCTGTCGTCGGTCTTCGGCTGGGGCGGCGCGTGCGTCGTCACGGGCTGAGATCCGGCAGCGCGCACATCGATGTCCGCGCCAGTGAGTAGAATCTACTCCGACAGACTGGACACGATCAACTCGTTTGCGTAGATTCTACTCAGCAATCGCGGAGCCACCCATGAGCACCGAGTCCTACGTCGACCTCTCCACGATCTTCGGCCGCATCGTCGCCGGGCTCCGCCAGGAGACCGGCAAGTCCCAGGCGCGGTTCTCCGAGGAGATGGGCTGGGACCGCAGCCTGCTGTCCCGCATCGAGTCGGGGCGGAACACCCCGACCTTCGACAACGTCTTCGAGCTGGAGGAGGCGTTCCTCAAGGCCCGGCTCATCGGCGCGCACGGCGACCTGACGCGCCTCGCCGTACAGGTGGTGCGGGAGGCGCAGGGCCGGGGGTTTCGCGCCATCTACGGGCAGATCCCCAAGCCACCCGGCGAAGAGCCGGTCGCGACCGCCGCCCTGGACCGGATCGTCCTGGCCATCGTCGACCGATGGCTGACCGACGAGGAGCAGCCGTGACGCCGAACGTGACGAACCCGCACGAGTCGTGCGCGAACCGAAGCGCAGCAGCCGCACCTGTCGCGCCGGCCGCGGATCGTGCGCCTTGCGGGTACGGTTCGTCGCGGCTGGCGCCGGAGGGAGTCACCGATGCGTAGCACCTGTGCCGTCCAGGACTGCGGCAAGCCGTTCGAGGCGAAGCGCTCCGACGCCCGGTACTGCTCGGCGGCGTGTCGGGCGAGGGCCAGCCGAGCGCGGCGACGCGGCGATCCCATCGACACGGCGCCCGAGCCGGCTTCGCCCACGCCGACGCCCCCCCGCCCGGACACGACGCCGGCGCCGTCCGCCACGCCTGCCGTCCCCGATCCGCCGGCACCGGATCGGCTCGCCCGGATCGAGGAGCGGCTGCTGGACCTCGAGGCGGACATCGACGCCGCCGAGCGGGAGCGCAACGTGCTGCTCGACCTGCGCCACCGGCTGGAGGGGAACCTGCGGCGCGCGGAGGCGACGGTCGAGGAGGTCGAGGAGCGGGTGGAGACAGCCACCGAGCCGTTCAAGGAGCTGCTCCCCGAGCTGGTGACGAAGACCGACCTCGACTCGCTGCGCTCCGAGGTCTACCGGCTCGACAGCCGGCTCGACCACCTCGAGCACCACGGGCCCACGCCCACCCCGCCCGAGCGGCGGCTCGCCGAGGTGGAGCGCGCGGCCACGACGCTTGCGAGGCGGTACGCCCGGCTCCGCCGCGAGTTCGACACGCTGGTGCAGGCCATCGCCGACGCCCCCTGAGCGACCGCACTCGACCCCGCCGGCAGGGCAAGTTCCCCACGTCAGCACCCACCCCCGTGGAATGGAATAGAGTGGAGTTTCTTGCCGTCCAGCCGCGGCAGTTGCGCCACGATGCCTGACGAGATCCTGACCATCCGCGACGTCGCGGCGCTGCTCAAGCTGGCCGACAAGACCGTCTACTCGATGGCACAGCGCGGGGAGCTCCCCGCGTTCAAGGTCCGCGGCCAGTGGCGGATTCGCCGGGTGGACCTGGATCGGTGGGTCGAGCAGCAGCTTGGAGAGCAGCGCGAGGGGGGAGCCGAGTGACCACGCAGTTCGACCAGCTGACCGCCGGCACCATCGTCCGGGGCCCCCTGCTCCCCGAGCCGGTCGAGGTCATCACGACCATCCCCTTGGGGCCGTCGGTCAAGCTCGTGGGCCGCGGCGTCCGCACCGGCCAGGTGCACGATCCCATCCTGAGCGCGGCGCAGGTCGCCCAGCTCTCGGTCACGCCCTCGGAGCAGCCGTTCGACGGCGACGCGACCCGTTTCCGCCTGGGCGTCGAGGCCGCCCGCGTCGATCCGCTGCCCCACCAGCTCGAGGCCGTCTACGAGTACTTCCTCGGGATGCCCCGCATCCGCTTCCTGCTCGCCGACGACCCCGGCGCCGGCAAGACCATCATGGCGGGCCTGCTCCTCAAGGAGCTCAAGATCCGCGGCCTCGTCAGCCGCGTCCTCATCGTCGCCCCCGCCAACCTGACCTTCCAGTGGCAGCGGGAGATGAAGGACAAGTTCCGCGAGCAGTTCGAGGTCATGCGCGGCGAGGTCCTCCGCAGCCAGTACGGGCACAACCCCTGGCAGGAGAAGAACCAGGTCGTCACGTCGGTCTCGTGGATCTCGCGGGTCGACGACGCGCGCGAGAGCCTGCTCCGCAGCCGCTGGGACCTCGTCATCGTCGACGAGGCCCACAAGATGGCGGCCTACAGCACCGACAAGAAGACCCTCGCCTTCCAGCTCGGCGAGGCGCTGTCGGAGCGGACCGACCACTACCTGCTCATGACGGCCACGCCCCACAAGGGCGACCCCGAGAACTTCCGCCTGTTCCTGAGCCTGCTCGACCGCGACGTCTACGGCGACGTGAAGAGCCTCGAAGAGGCGATGCGGCGCCACGACGCGCCCTTCTACCTGCGGCGCACGAAGGAGGCGCTCGTCACCTTCCCCGACACCGAGGGCAACGTCCACCCGCTGTTCACCAACCGGGAGGTGCGGACCGCCAAGTTCGACCTCGACGGCGAGGAGTTCGACTTCTACGACGCGCTGACCCGGTACGTCGAAGACCAGTCGACGCGCGCGGCGGCGAGCGACTCCCCGCAGGCCCGCGCTATGGGCTTCACGATGGCGATGCTCCAGCGCCGGTTCGCGTCGTCGCTGTACGCCGTCCGTCGCAGCCTGGAGCGGATGCGGGACAAGCGGCAGCGCATCCTCGACGACCCGGAGAAGTACCGTCAGGAGCAGATCGCCCGCCGGCTGCCCGACGACTTCGACGACCTGACCGAGGACGAGCAGGACGACATCCGCACCCAGCTCGAGGAGGTGGTGCTCGAGGTCGACCCGGTCGTGCTGCGCGACGAGATCCAGCGCCTGGGCAAGCTCATCGACCACGCCCGGTTGCTGGAGAGTCGCGAGATCGAGTCGAAGCTCACGCGCCTGCGCGAGGTGCTCCAGGAGCAGAACATCTTCGCGGACAAGAAGATGAAGCTCCTCATCTTCACCGAGCACAAGGACACCCTGTACTACCTCGCCGGCGACGGAAGAGAGGGCCGGCCGCTGGGCAAGCTCCGGGAGTGGGGGCTGTCCGTCACCACGATTCACGGCGGGATGAAGATCGGGGACCGCGACACGCCGGGGTCACGCATCTACGCCGAGCGGGAGTTCCGAGAAGACGCGCAGATCCTGGTGGCGACAGAGGCGGCCGGCGAGGGCATCAACCTCCAGTTCTGCTGGATGATGATCAACTACGACATCCCGTGGAACCCCGTGCGGCTGGAGCAGCGCATGGGGCGCATCCACCGGTACGGCCAGCAGCACGACTGCCTGATCTTCAACTTCGTAGCCATGAACACCCGCGAGGGCCGGGTGCTCCAGAAGTTGCTGACGCGCCTGCTGGAGATCAAGAACGAGCTGGGCTCGGACAAGGTCTTCGACGTCGTCGGCGAGGTGTTCCCGTCGAACCTGCTGGAGAAGCTGTTCCGCGACATGTACGCGCGGCGGATGACCGCGCCCGGCATCGAGGAGCGCATCGTCCGCGAGGTCAACCCGGACCGCTTCCGGCGCATCACCCACTCGACCCTCGAGGGCCTGGCGAAGCGGGAGCTCAACCTGGGCGCGCTCGTCGGCAAGTCCGCGGAGGCCAAGGAGCGGCGCCTGGTGCCCGAGGTCATCGAGGACTTCTTCATCGACGCGGGGCCCGTCGCCGGGCTCGCCGCGTCGGAGGTCCGGGGCCGTAAGAGCGTGTACCGGGTCGGCAAGCTGCCGAGGACGCTCATCACGCTCGGGGAGCGACTGGAGCCCCGGTTCGGGCGGCTCGGCCGCACCTACCAACGCGTCACCTTCGACAAGGTGATCCTCGGCGACGACCCGACGCTGGAGTGGGTCACGCCCGGCCACCCGCTGTTCGAGGTCGTAAGGGCCGACGTCCAGGAGCGCGTAGGCGACGACCTGGAGCGCGGCGCGCTCTTCCTCGACGTGCAGACGGCACACCCCTACCGGGTTGACGTGTTCGGAGCGTCCATCAAGGACGGCCGCGGCAACACCCTGCACCGGCGGCTGTTCGTCGTCCGCGCCGACATCGACGGCACCCTGACCATCCGCCAGCCGACGCTCTTCCTCGACCTGAGCCCGGCCCCCAAGGGCTTCCAGGCACCCGCCGTGCCCTCGGGCCTGCCGGACCGCCAGAAGGTCGAGCTCGCGCTCATCGAGCGGGCGCTCACGCCGTTCCTCGGCGAGATCACGGAGGACCGGGCGCGGGAGAACGCCGTCGTGCGCGACCACATGGAGATCTCGCTGGGCGAGCTCATCCACCGGCAGAACCTGCAGCTCGCCGAGCTGGTGTCGCGACAGCAGAGCGGGGACACGACGCCCGGCCTCGCGGGGAACATCGCCATCGCCGAGAACCACCTGGACGAGCTGAACCGCCGCCTGGAGGTCCGCCGCGAGCAGCTCGAGATGGAGCGGCACTGCACCATCGGCGACATCACCCACATGGGGCGGGCCTGGGTGCTCTCCCACCCACAGCGCAACACGCCCGAGATCAAGCCCATCGTCCGCGACGACGACATCGAGCGCATCGCCGTCGACGAGGCGATCCGGCACGAGGAGGCGCGCGGCTGGGTCGTCGTCAGCGTGGAATCGGAGAACCGCGGCTTCGACCTGATCTCACGCAAGCCGCACCCGCAGGAGCCCGACTCGTTCGTCGACGTGCGGTTCATCGAAGTCAAGGGGCGCGCCGAGGTCGGGGGCGTGGCGCTGTCGCCCAACGAGTTCCGCACGGCGCAGCGGCTGACGAACGACTACTGGCTCTACGTCGTGTTCAACTGCGCGTCCACGCCGGACCTGCAGATCGTGCGCGACCCGGCGCGGCTCGGGTGGAAGCCGGTCGTCGCGGTGGACCACTACAGCGTGGGGCCGAAGCAGATCATGGGAGGCGCGGATGGAGGCTGAGCGGCGATACCCGAGGCGGTTGATCGAGGTTGACCTGCCGATTGAGCGGATCTCGGCGCACGCGCGCAGGGAGAAGATGATTCGGCAGGGCCATATCTCGACTCTCCACATCTGGTGGGCGAGGCGTCCCCTCGCCGCGTGTAGGTCAGTCGCATGCGCCGCGCTCTGGATCGATCCGTGCGACGAAGCTGCCCCAGCCTCCTACCGGAACGAGGTAGCGGAGATCCTCTTCGACTTCGCTAGCAAGTGCTCCACCAACAAGCCTCTGCTGACCCTGGTCGGCGAGGATTGGAGCCACTGGCAGAGGCTCGCGAAGTCCGGAGTTCTGGCTGCTGACACCGCCGAGAACCTCGCCACTCTGCGGTCCTCCATGCTTCGCTTTCTCGGTGCCTTTGCGAACTGGGACGCGTCGAACTCGAAGCCCTTTCTCGACACAGCCAGGAGGCTCACGTCGGCATCCCATTCTGCTGGCGGCGACGGCGGCTCGGGACCTCAGGTCATTGATCCTTTCGCTGGTGGTGGTGCCCTTCCGCTTGAGGCGCAGCGGATCGGAGCGACGGCAGTCGCCACCGATCTGAATCCGATCCCGGTCCTGATCAACCGCGTGCTGCTCCAGTACATCCCACGGCACGGCGTTGACCTCGCGGAAGCGGTTCGTTCCTACGGCTCGTTCATCCTCGAGGAGGCCCGCCGTCAGCTGGAGGGGCTTTACCCGGGCGTGGAGGGGCGTCGGCCCATCGCATACCTGTGGGCTCGAACGATTCGCTGCGAAGGACCGGCTTGCGGTGCCCAGCTCCCGCTCGTGCGGTCGTGTTGGCTAACGAGAAAGGGGGAACCCGTCGGGTTCCGCTGGACGAAGGTCGGCCAGGGGTCTGAGCAGCAGGTTCAGGCCGAGCTGATCTTCCGCGCCTCCAAGGGACAGCTAGGAAAGCCAACATCTAAGGGTGGGGCTGCAACCTGCCTCCTGTGCTCCTACACGACGCCCGTTGAGAGCGTCCGGCGCCAACTCGCTCGCCTACGGGGCGGCGCAGACGAGGCGCAGCTGATCGCAGTGGTCTCGGAGCCGACCGGTCGGGGAGCACGGGAGTTCCGAGCGCCGAGGGAGAGTGACTTCGAGGCGGTGGGTCGGGCGAAGGTCCAGGCCCGAACGCTGGGCGACTCGGCGGTTCCAGATGAACACCTGAACCACCTCCGCGGGTTCTTCAACGTCGTGCTGTACGGAATGGAGCGATGGGGCGACCTCTTCAGCTCCCGCCAGAAGGTCGCTCTCACGACGTTTTGGGCAGTCCTGAGAGAGCAGTTGCCGGAGAAAATGCAGGCAGACGGGCACTCGCCTGAGTTCGTACACGCTGTGCAGACCGCTCTCGCATGCGTCCTCGCGCGAGCTACAAACGCGTGGAGTTCCGTGGCGCGGTGGAACCAGGGGCGAGGGACCATTGAGGGGACATTCCAGCGCCAGGCGCTTCCGATGGTCTGGGATTACGTTGAGGCGAATCCGTTCTCCGCAAGCACAGGGAACTTCGCAGGTGCGGTCGAGTGGGTCGCCCGGGTCTGCGACAACCTCGCAGCAAGCGATATGGCCGCCGGCGAAGCGCTCCAGGCGTCCGCGACGGCTCACCCGCTGCCCGACGACTCGGCAGATGCACTCCTCACGGACCCGCCGTACTACGACGCCGTCCCCTATGCCGACCTGTCGGACTACTTCTACGTATGGCATCGGCGCAATCTCGCCGACTCGCACCCGGACCTATTCAGATCAAGCCTCACGCCCAAGGACGAGGAGTGCGTCACCCTTGCCCACCGGGCGGCTATGTACCGCCACAAGGACCGAACGTTCTTCGAAGAGCAGATGAAGCGTGCATTGGCGG
Organism: uncultured Rickettsiales bacterium; assembly: GCA_964344575.1. Classification (GTDB taxonomy): domain Bacteria; phylum Myxococcota_A; class UBA796; order UBA9615; family UBA9615; genus JAAESI01. Next base: position 7,364 of record CAYFOA010000053.1, read on the forward strand.
AGGCCCGTCGAGTCGTGAAGCCGTCCGGCGTTGGCGTGGTCGTCTTCGCCAATAAGTCGACGGCCGGCTGGGAAGCAATGCTGTCCGCGCTCGTCAATGCAGGATGGGTGATCACCGGCTCTTGGCCGATTGACACTGAGATGGCATCGCGATTGCGGGCGAGGGGGTCTGCTGTCCTTGGCTCATCAGTTCACCTGGTTTGCCGACCTCGGGAGAACCCGGACGGCTCGGTGCGCGACGACCTTGTTGGCGACTGGCGCGGAGTGCTCAGGGAGTTGCCAATCCGGATTCACGAGTGGATGCCGCGACTCGCGGCGGAGGGGGTGGTTGGAGCGGATGCGATCTTCGCCTGCTTGGGTCCCGCCTTGGAGGTCTACTCCCGCTACTCCCGAGTCGAGAAAGTGTCGGGCGAGAGTGTGGAGCTGGGCGAGTACCTCGAGGCGGTCTGGGCGGCGGTAGCTCGCGAGGCACTCACGATGATCTTCGACGACGCCGACACGTCGGGATTCGAGCCCGACGCCCGCCTCACGGCCATGTGGCTGTGGACGCTCTCCACGTCGCCGTCCTCCGAGGGAAACGGCAAGAAGGATGCCGACGAGAAGGCTACGACCGGCGTCACGTACAGCCTGGAGTATGACGCTGCGCGCAAGATCGCTCAGGGGCTTGGCGCCCACCTGGAAGAGCTAGCGAACCTCGTGGTGGTGAAGGGCGACACTGGACGCCTGCTCTCGCTATCCGAGCGCGCGGCCTCGCTCTTCGACAAGGCCGAACAGGTCCCCACCACCCGCGCCGCACGCCGCAGCGCCAAGCAGATCGGCCTCTTCGCCGAGGTCGAAGCCGCCGAGGAGCGAGAAGCCTGGGGCGAGCTGGGCGCCCCGGCGACCGGCGAGACCACCCTCGACCGGGTCCACCAGGCGATGATCCTCTTCGGCGCCGGCCGCTCCGACGCGCTCAAGCGCTTCCTCGTGGAGGAGGGCGTCGGCCGCGAGCCCCGCTTCTGGAAGCTGGCCCAGGCGCTGTCCGCCCTCTACCCGGCGGGCTCCGAGGAGAAGCGCTGGGTGGACGGCGTCCACGCCCGCAAGAAGAGCCTGGGGTTCGGATGAGCGCCTCGTCCCTCGCCCGGAGCTGGCTGGCCGCGCTCTACGCGCTGCTGGAGCGGGACCGCGCCCGCGCGGCCGACCTGCGCGCCGCCTCCATCGCGGGGGACCTGTCCACCTGGACCCGCGTGCTCACCGAGGCCGTCGTCGGCTCCCTGACCGACCTCGGCTACGCCTGCGCGGCCAAGGGGCACCGCTGCGGGGTCCTCCCCGTCGCGCGCCAGGAGTACCTCGGCCAGGACGTCATGGCGTTCGACGCCGGCGAGGTCGGCTGGCGCACCCCGGCGGCGACCATCGAGCTCGAGAACGCCCGCCGGGCGAGCCGCATCGCGTACTCGCTGTGGAAGGTGCTCTCCGTGCGGGCGCCGTTGCGCGCGGTGTTCTGCTACCGCCCCGACCTTCGGGCCGGCGCCGAGCTCGTCGCCGAGCTGGCCCGCTCGGTGATCGGCCCGCTGCCCATCGCCGAGCGCATGGCCCTGGGCGGCGAGACGCTGGTCGTCGTCGGCACCCGCGGCGACGCCGCCTCCTTCCCCTACAGCTTCTTCCGCGCCTGGATGCTCGACCCCAACACCGCCGAGTTCCGGCCGTTCTCGACCGACTGAGGAGCAGAATCGATGGCACTCAAGCCCTGGTACAAGGTGGTGACCCCCCGGGAAGACCTGCGCGACGGGCGCCCCCTCGACGCATCCGAGTTCGCGGTCCACCTCGACCAGGTCCGCGACGGGCGAGCCCCCGAGGTCTACCAGGACCCCGCCGAGTTCTTCGAGCGGACCTACCTGACCACGAACCTGGGCAACCTCGCCGCCGAGGTCGCGCGCCGGCTCAACGGCATCCGCGTCGAGACCTCGGCGATCTTCAACCTCTCGACCCAGTTCGGCGGGGGCAAGACCCACTCCCTGACGCTGCTCTA
>CAYFOA010000053.1:9380-14236 GCA_964344575.1 uncultured Rickettsiales bacterium
TCGCGACCGGCGGCCCGTCCGCCTCCGCCTGGAAGGGCGTCCGCCAGATCCTGTCCAAGGCGGGCGTCACCGGTGTGCCCGAGGCGGCGACCGCGGTGTTCGTGGGCACCGAGTTCGACTCGCTGGTGGGACGGGGCGGCGGCGACTCGGGGGAGCCGTTGCGCAAGACGCCGTGGGGCGAGATCGCCTGGCAGCTCATGAAGGCCGACGGGCTCTCGCTCGTCGCCGAGCACGAGAAGCAGCTCGTCGCGCCCGGCGGCGACGTGATCGACCGCTTCCTGCCCCGCGACCGGCCGACGCTGATCCTGCTCGACGAGCTGATGAACTACATCAGCCGGAGCCGCAAGAGCGGCCTCGCCGCCCAGTTCTACACATTCCTCCACAACCTCTCGGAGGTCGCGCGCTCCCGCGACGACGTGGTCCTGGCCGTGTCCATCCCGGCCTCCGAGCTGGAGATGAACGCCGAGGACCAAGCGGACTTCGAGCGGCTCAAGAAGCTGCTCGACCGGCTCGGCAAGGCCGTGATCATGTCCGCCGAGACCGAGACCTCCGAGATCATCCGGCGCCGCCTCTTCGAGTGGAAGGGCGTCCCCACCGACGGCGCGAAGGTCTCCGGCGAGTTCGCGGAGTGGGTGACGGCCCACCGCCACCAGGTACCGAACTGGTTCCCGGTCGACAACGCGCACGCCGCGTTCGCGTCGACGTACCCGTTCCACCCGTCCGTGCTGTCGGTGTTCGAGCGGAAGTGGCGCGGGCTGCCGCGCTTCCAGCAGACCCGCGGCGTGCTGCGCCTGCTGGCGCTGTGGGTCTCCAGCGCCTACGACGCCGGCTACAAGGGCGCCCACAAGGACCCGCTGATCACCCTCGGCACCGCGCCGATCCACAACCCGCTGTTCCGGGCCGCGCTGTTCGAGCAGCTCGGCGAGCAGCGGTTGGAGGCCGCGGTCACCACGGACATCTCAGGCAAGGAGCACGCCCACGCGCTGCGCCTGGACCACGCCGCCTCGGCCGACGTGAAGAAGGGGCGGCTGCACCAGAAGGTCGCCACCTCGATCTTCTTCGAGTCGAACGGGGGCCAGCAGCGCGGCGAGGCGACGCTGCCCGAGGTGCGCCTCGCGGTCGCCGAGCCCGCCCTGGACATCGGCAACGTCGAGAACTGCCTCGAGGCGCTCATCGACGGCTGCTACTACCTGACCGCCCAGAAGAACCGCTACCGCTTCAGCTTCCAGCCGAACCTCAACAAGGTGCTGGCCGACCGGCGGGCCAGCGTCGGCGGCGACGCGGTGCGCCAGCGGGTCCGGGCCGAGGTGCAGAAGGTCTTCGGCGCCGGGCGTGGGGTCGAGCGGGTCTTCTTCCCCGAGAAGAGCAGCCAGGTCCCCGACCGGGTGGCTTTGACCCTCGCCGTCGCCGATCCCGAGCTGGAGGCGTCCGACAAGGCGACGCGCAAGAAGCTCGAGGCGATGACCAAGGAGTACGGGAGCACGGCGCGCACCTACAAGAGCGCGGTGGTCTGGTGCGTCGCGGACGGCCCCAGCGGGCTCAACGACGAGGCCCGGCGGCTCCTGGCCTGGGAGGACATCGAGGCCGAGTCCAGCTCGCTCCGCCTGGACGAGGCGCAGGGCCGGCAGCTCGACGAGAACCTCAAGCGGTCGAAGCGGGACCTCAAGGAGGCCGTCTGGCGGGCCTACAAGAACCTCTTCCTGCTGGACGAGTCGAACAACCTCCGCCACATCGACCTGGGCCTGGTCCACTCCAGCGCCGCCGAGTCGCTGGCGGGGCTGGTCCTGAGCCGCCTGCAGCAGGAGGACCTCGTGGTCGACGGCGTGAGCCCGAACTTCCTGGTGCGGAACTGGCCACCGGCGCTGCCGGAGTGGAGCACCCGTCAGGTCCGCGACGCGTTCTCGGCCTCGCCGAAGTTCCCGCGCTTGCTCAACGCCGACGTGGTCAAGCAGACCGTCTCCCGGGGCGTCGAGGCCGGCGTGTTCGCGTACGTCTCGAAGCTGGGGGACGGCAGCTACAAGCCGTTCGTGTTCGGCACCCCGCTCAGCGTGCTGGAGGTCGAGGTCACGGACGACGTGTTCCTGATCCGCAAGGAGGACGCGCAGGCGTACGTCGAGAAGCAGAATGCGCCGAAGCCGGAAGAGGACGGCGACGGCGACGACGACACGGGCGACGGCGGCACGACCGACGCGGACGACACCGGGAGCAGGGACCCGTTCAAGTACCCCGACCCGGACCCGAAGACCGGCGTCCTCATCGCGCGGGACGGCGGCAACGACGACCAGGCGAAGGACGGGGACGACGACAAGACGGGGGAGGACGACAGCCAGCCGTCCACGTCGACGGGCTTCCGCTGGCGCGGGGAGATCTCCCCGCAGAAGTGGATGAACTTCTACACGAAGGTCATGGCCCGCTTCGCGACGACGGGCGGCCTGCGGGTCGTCCTCGACCTGGAGGTGGAGCCCGCGGGCGGCGTGACGAAGCAGCGCCTCGATGAGACCCGGCTGGCCCTGCGCGAGCTGGGGCTGTCGGAGGAGCTGGAGCCGCTGGCGAAGGACGACGGGTAGCGGATGGCATACGACATCGAGTGGTCGCTCTGGGAGGTTGACCTCACCGCGAAGGCGCTCCAGTCCTGGGAGAAGGGCCGGGTCCGGGCGCACGCCGAGCGCCTGGTCGCGAGAGCGAAGGCGAAGACGCCGCTCACGGGTCAGATCACGGGGATGCTCGGCCAGGAACTCAGGGACTGGGTGCTCCGAGGCGGTGAGCGCTTCCTGCCGCTGCCGGACTTGATCCTCGACTCGTACTGGCGCGCCCGCCGCGCGCTGCCCGGCTTCTACGACCCGCTCGCCCTGGGGCTGAAGGCGAAGAAGTACCTCGGCATCGGCGGCTCGGGCGAGATCGGCGAGGGCGTGGCGCTGGCGGTGGTCGAGACGCTGCCGCCCTGGGGGCTCGGCCACCTGGCGATCTGCCGTCCGCTCGGGAGCGCGCCGGACTTCATCTGCGTCGAACCTGCGGACATCCGCGTTCGCCCGCTCATCGAGGTCAAGGCGACGGAGAACCCCGGCAGCCTCGAGAAGGGGCTGCACGAGGGCGTACACACGCTGCTCGACATCTACCGCGCCTGGCAGCGGTACCGGCCCCTGGGGCTGAGCCCCGCGACAGCGGCGAGCGTCTGGCTTGGGCCAGGGACCTTCAAGGTCGAGCTCGTCCGACTCGTCTTCAGGGGCAAGGAGCTGGTGCAGGCCCGCGACGACGAGGAGCTCGACCTGGAGTCGCTCCGAGCCGCCCGCCGCGCGATGTGGGCCGCCGACCACGAAGCCGCCGCCCGGGCGCTGGACGCGGTCCTCGCCGGACAGCCGAACGAGTTCGTCGAGCAGGAGCTGCGGCCGCTTCGAGAGGTCCGCAAGGCGACGACGGCGGCGTCGGTCGGCCAGGACAAGCGGTTCCTCGCGAACCTGCCGCGGGGCAAGAAGACGAAGAAGCTCCGCCACGACCGCCGGGAGGCGCTGACCGAGCGCCTCGCCGGGGCGGAGCTCCCGCACGCCGCGGGGTTCGTCGAGGCCGCGGAGTCGCTGGCCAACGACCTCGGGGACCTGCTCGATGAAGACCTCGGCGAGCGCCAGACCTACAAGCTCGACCAGGACTTCCTGAACTGGCGCATCCTCGTGCAGCCGAGGGCCGACGGGCTGGAGCTGCGGGCGTTCCGGCCGGGACGGGTGGAGCGGTCGTCCGACGAACTGGAGTTCCTCGACTCGGTCCTGGAGCCCGTGGCCCGCCAAGGGCGCGTCCGCCGCGGGCATGGCGCGGTCTCCGTCTGGGCGCGAGGGGCAGAGTGGACGGCGTTCCGCGACGGCCGGCTCCAGGGGTGGCTGCCCGAGGTGGACCGACTGGACGAGGGGGGGACGATGCTGCTGGAGATGGCGACGGAGATCCTGGGGCGGTGGGGGGGACGGTGAGTGCCGGCGATGCCAAGAAGTGCGGGCTCTCGTCGTGAAGCCGCTCTACTTCACCGCCTGCTCCCATCCCCGGGTTGCTCCGGCGCTGTCGACGCAGGCCCATGAGAGCCTTCGGCCCTACACCGCCTATCTGAAGTCGGCGATCACGGCCGCGGTGCGTCGCGAAGCCCGGTCGGTCTGCGGCTGGGAGCCGGTTCCGACCGAGTACCCCATCAAGCTGGCGCCTGCGGACTCCCTGGTCGTCGTCGAGTCGTCCGGGGTCACCTACGAGCTGAGCGGCTGGACCGGAGAGATCCCGGACATGCCGCTCTTCGTGGGCGCCCAGTACCGGCCGGTCAGTCCGGCCCGCGTCGAGCAGTCGGGCGAGCTGGTCCTCATCACCCTCGACGAGGAGCTCGAAGACGGCGACCAGGTCTTCTGGGCCGGGCGCCCGTGCAGCCTTCGTCGGGCAGACGCGAGCTGGCCGGAGCAGCTCGATGTTCGCCGCAAGGACGGCTCGGAGGCTCGCCTCCTGCAACGACGAGACCAGCCCACGCGCCTCGTCCTGATCGTCGAGGGGCGGGACATCGCCGAGGTTCGCGGGGGCGGGGTCGTGATGCCCCACAGTGAGCTCGATCCCCACGAGGGAGCACGGTCCCTCCGGCTCGGGAGCGAGTCGATCCAGTGGACGGGCCAGCGAAGCCTCAGCCTCGCGACCCCACCCGACGCCGACCTCCTGCTGGCAGACAACGGGGTGCGCTGGACCTGGGGGGACGAGCAGGGGCGGAGACGACGACGCCGTGGAGTCTGGATTCAGCTCCTCCAGCCGGAGGATGTCGACTCCGATGCCGCGGTCGACATTCGCGCGGCCTACTGCGAAGAGGGCGTGAGGGAGGTGCGGACTCGGAAGGGGCGCAACCC
>CAYFOA010000053.1:14266-16080 GCA_964344575.1 uncultured Rickettsiales bacterium
ACGTTCAAGGTATGGGGAGTGAGGCGGGACAACTACCAGCTCGAGCTGGACCGGCTCCCCCCGGAGGGCTCGACCCTGTTCATCCCGTCGAGCACGTCGGGGCTGCGTCGGCAGCGGCAGGCCGTCTACCGGATCAAGGACCGCCCCCTCCCGCACCACCGCGGCCTGCTGACGCTGTGCGAGGACCCGGCCCGAGTGCGGTGGAAATCGTGTCGCCCCGCCCCGGTGCAGCGCTGGTATCTCCTGGACGACACCCGGTGGACCGGCACCGAGCAGCAACAGGAGTTCGTCCAGAAGGCGCTGGGCACTGACGACTTCGCGTTCCTCGAGGGGCCGCCCGGTTCCGGGAAGACCCACGCCATCTGCGAGCTGGTGCTCCAGTTCATCGACCGTGGGGCGCGCGTGCTGCTTTGCTCGACGACCCACGTCGCAGTCGACAACGTCCTCGAACGGCTCGTGGGGCGGTTCGACCAGGTCGAGGCCGTGCGGATCGGCCTGGTGGACCGGGTCGACAAGGCCGTGCGCTCGGTGCAGATCGACGAGCGGATCGCCGAGCTCGTCGCCTCATGGCAGGACGCTGGGGTCTTCCCCGACCTCGATGAGGACGCGCTCGAGCTGGTCGCCGAGTCGACCCTGCTTGCGTCCGTCAACCTCACCTGCGGGACATCGACCGGCATCCTGGCCCATCCCTACATCCGGCGCTCCAACACCAAGGACGACAACGACGCGGGCCCCCACTGGCCGCACTTCGACGTGCTGATCGTCGACGAGGCCAGCAAGACGACGTTCCAGGAGTTCCTCGTCCCCGCCCAGCTCGCCAAGAAGTGGATCGTCGTCGGCGATGTCCGCCAGCTGCCCCCCTTCTCCGAGCCGAAGGACCTCGAGGCCAGCATCGCGGAGGTGAGCGACGAGAACGACCAGAGCCTCGGCGACGCCTATCAGCGAGCGCTCACGCTGCTGTTCCGCCTCCAACGTCCAGAAGCAGGCGTCGGTCGGGTCCGCTGGCTGGTCGAAGAGCCTGACGACGTCCTCGATGCCCTGGCGGTCGAGCTGCGCGCGCGGAGGGCGCACGGGGACCGGACTCCCGAATTCGCCCGGGTCACGGCCGCTAAGACGGCCGAGGAGGAGGTGTCGATCACCGACATCGAATCGGGGCAAACCGCAGGGCTCCGGCTGGCGGCGGCGGACTGGGTCCTCTTCCCGCCCCACCTTCGGGAGCGCCTGGAACGCCACCTCCCCCCAGACGGTCTGACGCTCCAGCCCTGGCCAGACGACTCCTCCTTCGCGTATCGCGCGGCGCGATGGCACGAGCTTCGAGGCTCGTTCCGAAAGCCCGTCCGGGAGAAGCGACGCCGCTTCCACACCGCGGCAGAGCTGGCGGCGCGCCAGCGCGAGTTCTTCCTCGAGGAGTCCTGGGCGAAGCAGATCGCATGGCGGCTCGGCCGGGTCCACCAGCTCTCGTCGGCGCGCAACGATCAGCAGCGGCGGCGGCGCCAGGAGGAGGTCGACGGCTTGATGCCGGTCGCCGAGCCCCCCGCCACCTGGGTTCCGTCCGCCATCGAGGCCATCCGGGACGTCGGCGTCAGGAGCGTCATCGAGGCCGTCCGCGTCCGCCGCATCGATCACCGGGTCCGACGGCTCAGCGCGCTCACGGAGGCCATTCCGGCTGACGTCTGGGACGAGCGGGCCGTGTTGCTGCGCTACCAGCACCGCATGCACCCGGACATCTCGGCGCTGCCGCGAGAGCAGTTCTACGAGGGCCAGGCGCTGATCGACGCCAACACCATCGACAACCGGGAGGACAAGGTCGGGTG
>CAYFOA010000053.1:16090-20245 GCA_964344575.1 uncultured Rickettsiales bacterium
GACCTGCCCGCCCGCCGGGTCTGGGTGGATGTCCGCGGTCGGGAAGAGAGAGGGCTCAACGAGGCTGAGATCGAGGCGATGCACAAGTGGCTGCTGCGTTGGCGCGACTGGGCCGAGGAGCACCGGCGCCCCGACGGACGGGACTGGGAGGTCGCCTGCCTGTCGTTCTACAACCGCCAGGAGATCGGAACCCGCGACATGCTCCGCCGGCTGACCGGGATGCAGCGCGCGGAGACCCGCTTCCGCTTGCCCAACACCAGCCTCGTCTGCGCGACCGTGGATCGCTTCCAGGGGCGTGAGGCCGACCTCGTCTTCCTGAGTCTGCGGAACACGACCCGTCCAGGTCACATGGACAGCCCCAACCGGCTCAACGTCGGGATCACGCGCGCCCGGTTCCTGCTCGTCGTCTTTGGCAAACGGAAGTACTTCGCGGAAGATTGCCCGTCGGAGGAACTGTTGGCGTTCGCCGATGCAACGCCGGTGGTCAAGGGGGGAGGACGGAAGTGAAGGCGCGGCTCACGGACAGCGTCGAGGTCGTCGACATCGCGGTCTTCGCGGAGCTGGCCGTCTGGGAACGGCGACCCGAGCTCCAGCTCCTCTGCGCTGCGGGCCGTGCTCACGGAGGCTTGGACGAGGGAGTGATCGACCAGGTCCTGCCCGGTCTCTCGGAGCGTGGGCGCAGAAACCTCATCCGGCACCTTGGCTACATCCGCTTGATGAACCGCGACGGCGGGCTCACGCGACTCGGCCACCGGTGCGCCGAATCAGGAGACGCACCCGCATGGGAGCAGGGCGCCTACCACCTCCTCGTTGCCACCCATCCCCTCTTCGGCTGCCACGTCCTCGACTACAAGCGGACGGACAACGATCCGTTTGATCGCGACTTCGACCTGCAGCCCCTGCCCCCCTGGCTGCGCGTTCCAAAACACAAGGTGTTCGCCTCGTCCCTCGACCACGGGAGGCGATTCAGCATCGCCTCCTGCCCCTCCGCCAAGGGCCAGGACCCGATGTGCCGCGGCTGGGACATGGACCCCGCGCGCGTCAAGTGGGAGATCGACCTGCTGACGGGGGCGAACAAGTGGGTGATCGAGGGTGCTGTCGGGCCCAGCGACAACCCTCGGCCGTTTCGCTCGATGCCGGAGGCCATCGAGCCGGCCGAGCTGGCTGGGCTGTTCGCGAGCTGGGAGCCGCGCTGGAACCAGCGCTCGGGTCGCGTGCTGATGGCGTACGACGGGCGGGTCAACGCGGACGGGCGCGAGTCGTTCGCGCGGAACTGGCGGTACAAGTCCGTCGAGGCGGGCCGGTTCGGCGCGTGGACGGATGTCGATGTCGAGGGCGTGCCCGTCGGACCGAAGACCGCAGCCGACGCGAGGGAGTGGGCGACGGCGATCCTCGTCGGCAGGACCGAGGCGGCGGGGGCGTTCGTCACGCCGTCCAAGCTGGCGAGCGAGTGGGCGGAGGCCACGGAGGGCACGCCCCTGGAGGGGCGCGCGGGCCAGGCGCCCGACCCCACCCAGGTCGCGAAGGTGAACAACAAGGTCATCCCGGAGCGGACCCGCTGGCTCCTCGCGGCCACCGCCGACATCGGACTGGACGCGTGATGCGAAGCGGAGCCATCAAGCCGGAGTTGGCGGAGGAGGTCATCGACCGCCGGGGAGAGCAGCTCGCCCTCTGGGAGCGCGGGCGCGGTGCAGCCCCGGACCTTCCGTGGGAGGACTGCAACCAGCTCGACCACGCGCTCCTCGGCCAGCAGCTCTCCGGTGCGCGAAGCGTGGCCCTGGTTGTCGGCGCTACGGCCGTGTCCCGCGCGCTGCTCGACACGGTGCTCGACCTGGTCCGGCCCCCCTGCCGGGCGTACGTCTACGCCGACCGGGCGCTGGAGGGGGACACGAAGCTCCTCAAGAAGCTCACCGGCCTTGGGGATCGGGTGCTGGTTCGGCTCGGTCATCGCCCGCCGGCCGATTGGGTCGTGAGCGACCAGGGACACCAGGGCACGCTCCTCGTCGGGCCGACGGCGGCCGAGCGGCGGTGGGCGATTCGTGCCGATACCGCCCTCGCGCGTTCACTCTTCGAAGCATTCCGGCACCTGTTCTGGTTCCACGCAGCGCGGGAAGCGCTGCCGGACACCGCGGGGGTCGTCGCGTTCCGGTCGCCCCTGCCCGCGCCCTACGACCGCCCCGGCGACGACCTGCCCCTGCCGGCCGGCCGCCTCGCCGTGGGGCCGAGTCCTGGCGATCCGGTGCCGGACGCCGAGATCCGAGTCTCGCCCCGGCCGAGAGACCCGGGGCGGGCGCGTGTCGTCTTCGTCCCGCCGCAGCCCAACGCCGGTGGCGGGCTCGTGTCGCTCGATCTACCGCGGGAGCTCGCGGAGCGGGGCAGCAGGCCGGTGTGGGCCGACCTGGGGGTGCCGATTACCACGGTGACCCGCCAGCGCTTCCTCATGGAACTGGTCGAGGACCCGATCCACTTGCAGTTGGAGTGGCCGCGAGCCGCCGCCGTCGACCTCTACCACCGCCTCGAACGCGCGGCTTCGGCCCCAGAGTGGGAGTTCCACCCGGCGCGCAAGTTGCGGGAGGTGCGCGGGCCGGTTCTCCTGGAGGGCGCGGCGAAGGAGGCTCGAACCCAGGACGAGGCGGAGGTGGACAGCGGAGACCTGGTGACTTCTCTCCTGGACTTTGATTCGTCACGGCCCCAGAGCTTCCCACCCCACCCGCCGTTGGCGCTCAAGGTGGTACGGCGCTGGACGCGGGTGCCGCAGCCCCTGCCCGCAGGAGCGCGCCCCGCAGCGGTCGTGCGGGCCTGGATCGCGGTGGACGAGTGGGCGTCGCGAGCGGTGGACGAGTGCCGCCGGGCGCTCGACACCCTGGACCAGCAGGAGGGACTCCTGGGGCGCTTGCGCCGGTGGTCGCCGTCTCACTACGAAAAAACGCTCGAGCGGCGCAAGCTCCGGGGACGGGTGGACGAGCTGGGCGAGGCACGCCCGAGCCAGTCGGCGGACATCGCCCAGGACACCGTCAGCAGCCTCCAGCGAGCAGCCACCCAGCTGAACGCTCTGCTCGACAGCACCCACACCAGCCGCCAGCAGGCCGAAGATGCCCAGGCGGAGGACGAGCAGCGCGCGAAGTGGCGCGAGCGAATCGAGACCGCCGAGCGCGGCCTCGCGGACATCCGTGAGAAGCTGGGGGCGCACGAGGTCGCGCAGGAGCGCCTCCGGGGGGAGCTGGACGACGCCGAGGCAGCTCTCGCGAAGGCGGCCGATGCCCTCCGGGGCGAGCGATCCGCGCGACTCGAGGCCGAACGCGAGGCTCTGAAAGCGGACCTCGACGCGGCGAACGCCGCCAAGGACGAGCTGGCAGCGACCCGTCCGTCGAAGGCCGAGCGCAAGGCCGCGATGCGAGAGGTCAAGAAGGCAGAGCAAGCACTGGCCGGGAAGGAGCGGGAGCTGGGAGGCCTGGCGACGTGGACTCCGTCCCCGTCGGAGACCGCGGACGAGACGAGGAGGGTCGACGAAGCCCGGAGGAGCCTCGCTCGGCTCAGGTCCGAGGGGAAGGGCCTCGAGGCCGAGGCGAAGACCCTGGGCCGAGCCGCCGCCGAGGAGTTCCGTTTCAAGAGGCCGTCGCGCCTCGGCGCTCCCGCCGCGCTCGAGCTCCCGGACCCGCCCCGCGTCCCCGACGAGGCGCCCCCGGAACTGGGCGACCTGTTCGAACACGAGAAGCGTCGCTTTCTCGCGATCAAGACCTGGGATCAGCTGCGCCGCGCAAGGCCCGTGGCTGATCGACTCGGGGCCGCGCTCGTCGTCGCGCGGCCTCGGGGGAAGTAGTAGTTTCTTCGAGGAGGTTCTCCATGGCACCCAAGCTCCCCGGCGGCCCCATCGCCACGCGCCCGCTGCACTTCATCTTCATCGCCGACTGCTCGACTTCGATGCACGGCGACAAGATCCAGTCGCTGAACCACGCGATCCGCGAGGCGATCCCCCACATGCGCGAGGTCGCCCACGGCAACCCCAACGCCGAGGTGCTGGTCCGCGCGATCAAGTTCTCTGCCGGCGCGCAGTGGCACATCTCCCAGCCGACGAACGTGGACGTGTTCGAGTGGACCGACCTCTCCGTGAGCGGGATGACCGACATGGGGCGCGCGATGGTCCTCGCCAGCGAT
>CAYFOA010000053.1:20295-21013 GCA_964344575.1 uncultured Rickettsiales bacterium
CCTGGTCCTGATCAGCGACGGCCAGCCGACGGACGACTTCGACGGCGGGCTCCGTGCGCTCATGGCCGAGCAGTGGGGGAAGAAGGCGGTCCGGCTCTCCATCGCCATTGGCGAGGACGCCGACGTCAACGTGCTCCAGCGCTTCATCGGCCACGCTGAGCTCCAGCCCCTGAGGGCCAACAACGCCGAAGACCTGGTCAAGTACATCCGGTGGGCTTCGACCGCGGTGCTCCAGGCCGCGTCCGCTCCTGCCAGCCAGACGCAGGCCGCTCCTGCCGGGGTCAACGTTCCACTGCCCCCGCCTCCGCAGGCCGGCCCGGTGGACCCCAATGACGTCTGGTAGGGGGAAGCTAGCCCAGACCCCGTCACCGGCCCCGGAGTTCGCGTTCGAGCGAGTGATCGGCGCGAGCCACGTCCGCAACGGCAAGCCTTGCCAGGACGAGGCCGGTGTCTGGGCCGTAGCGGACACGGTGGCGGTCGCGCTGGCGGACGGTCACGGGAGCAGCAAGCACGCCGAGGTGGGCGCTCGCATCGCGGTCCAGGTGTGCCTCGCGGCCCTCGCGGACTTCGCCGAGCGGCTGGCCGGCGACGACGTCGCCCTCGCGGTGGTTCAGCGCTTCGCGGACCACCCCCTGCGTGTCCAGTTGGTTCGGGAGTGGGCGGCGAGAGTTCGTCGGAAGGCCGGGGACGAGGATGTCGACCTCGTGGACTACGGCTC
>CAYFOA010000053.1:21023-39306 GCA_964344575.1 uncultured Rickettsiales bacterium
CGGTCCTCTTCGCGCTGGCGACGGACCGGTTCCTTCTCCTGGGGCAGCTGGGCGACGGCGACATCCTCCTGGTCGACGCCGACGGGACGGTCCGTGTCCCGCTCCCGGCCGACCCCAAGGCGTTCGCCGACGAGACCCCGAGCCTCTGTCTCCCGGAGGCGTGGCAGTCCCTTCGGGTGCTCGTGGTTCCAGCCCCGGAGACCGAGGCGCTGCTGCTGCTGTCGACGGACGGCTACAGCAAGTCGTACGCCCGGGACGCGGACTTCCGCCAGATCGGCCCGGACTACCTGGAGCTGATCCGCAGCGACGGCGTCTCGGGGCTTCGCCCACACCTCCGCGGCTTCCTCGAGCAGGTCACGACCGGGGGGAGCGGCGATGACATCGCCCTGGGACTTCTCTACTGGCGTCACCTCGTGGTCGAGGAGGACGAGCATGGCCAGCCGGATGGGGAGGCGACTCGGGCAGCGTCGCCGGAGCAGGCGGAGCCGCAGACGGCCCCCGAGCCCGATGCTCCTCGAGCCGACTCCGACGAACACGCAGCGGTGAGCGACGCGCCACCGCACAGCGCACGTCACGCCGAAGAGAGGTCGGACGGCGGGGCCGGCGAGCCTCCCGGGGTGGTCGAGGTGCCCGCGGCGGTCGCCGAGCTCCCCGCGGACGTCCAGGCAGAGCCGAACACCAGCGACGGCCGCGTCGGAGAGCCGACGCGGGCGAAGTCCACGAACGATGCCTCGGAGGGGGCTACCAGGGGGGCGGGTCCCCCCGAACCAGGAGACGAGGGAGGCGACGGCGATGCGCGAACTACGGAAGACGGCTGACCAGAGCCGCCTCGTTGCCGACAAGCTGCTCGGAGCGGGGGGCCAGGGCGAGGTCTGGCGGGCGACGGATGGCGGCCAGGCGGTCGCGGTGAAGGTGTATCACGCGCACACGGCGACGACCGACCAGAAGCAGGTCATCGAGCGCCTCGTGGCGAAGGGGCCGCCGGCCCGGCAGTTCCTCTGGCCGATGGCGATGGTCGATGACCCCCACGGCGGCACCTTCGGGTACATCATGGAGCTGCGGGAGCCCAACTTCCGGGCGCTCGAGGACTTCATGGCCCGGCGGATCGAGCCGTCGATGCGGGCGCTCCTGACGGCCGGTCAGCAGCTCGCGGACGGATTCCTCCGGCTGCACAGCAAGGGCCTCTGCTACCGCGACATCTCCTTCGCCAACGTCTTCTTCGATCCGAAGACGGGAGACGTGCGGATCTGCGACAACGACAACGTCGACATCTCGGGGACGGAGACCGGCGGCGTGCTCGGCACGCAGAGGTTCATGGCGCCCGAAGTAGTGCGGCGCGAAGCGGTGCCGTCGGACCAGACCGACAGGTACTCGCTGGCGGTGTTGCTGTTCTTCCTGCTCTACGGTGGCCACCCGCTCGACGGTGCCCGCGAGGCTCGCATCCACTGCCTTGACGTCCCGGCCCTGGAGCGGCTCTACGGCTTCGACCCGCTCTACATTTGGGACCCCGCCGACGCATCCAACCGGCCCGTGCGGGGCATCCACGACAACCCCATCGCGTTCCGCGACATGTACCCGGCGAGCCTCGCCGACCTGTTCACCCGCTCGTTCACGGACGGCCTCCACTACCCGACGAAGCGGGTCCGTGAGTCCGAGTGGAGGAAGGCATTTGCCGCAGCCGTCGACAGCATCTGGCTCTGTGGCTGCGGAGCGGAGAGTTTCTACGAGCCGGCGGCCGCCGCCCCCTCGGGCGGAAAGAAGTGCTGGTCCTGCGGCCGTGCCCTGGTCCTTCCCCCACGAATCCGAATCGACGGCGACATCATCCTCCTGAACCGCGCCACGCAGCTGTTCGGACACCACGTCGGCCTGACGCGTGATGACGACACCCCCATCGCGGAGGTGGTCGAGAACCCGCGGGTCGCCAACCTGTTCGGCCTTCGGAACCTGAGCGGCGACAACTGGACGCTCACGAAGCCGGACGGCTCGGTCGTCGACGTGCCGGACGGCCGAGCGGCCCCGATCATCGACGGGAACAGGATCAACTTCGGGCTGGCCACCGGCGAGATTCGAGCATGAGCCCGGCCGACGCCAGCGTCCTGATCCGGGTGGTCCCACCCGAGTTCCGCGGCCCCGGCTACTCGATCACCCGGAACAACGTCTACCAGTGGGTTCAGGGCGACGCCGGCCGGCCGGTGCGCCGACTCGTCGGGCAGCTCGCCGAGGGTCAGCGAGCCCAGCTCCCGGTCGAGCAGGCCGCACGACTGTTCGGCGGCGGGGGGCAGGCGGCGCTCACGGCTCTGTCCGCCGTCGGCAGCGTGGCCTCCATCGCCACGCTGGGGGTTTGCGTCGTGGGCTTCCTGCACGTCAGTCGGGGGCTCAAGCGGGTGGAGGCGCGGCTGGATCGGGTCGAGCAGAAGCTCGACGCGGTCGCCGAGCTCGTCGGAGTCATCGATCAGAAGGTCGATCAGCTCCTGCACCTGAGCGATCTGCAGCTCGGCGCGCTGGGGGAGCTGCACCAGCTGATGCTCTCGTTCCAGACCGCCGCCGTCCACAAGGCGCTCGAGACGCTCGACATGCGTTCCCGGACCGGGCCCTCGGCTCTTCGCGACAGCGAGATCCTCGCGGCCGCGGGCACGCTGCACGAGTATCGGCTCTGGCTGGCCCACCGGCGGACCGAAGACTCGGCGCGTCCCGCGGCGGCCCGGGTCGAGCTGCTGAGGGCCGAGGTGCTGGTGGCCCTCGCGGAAGCTCGAGCTCGCCTGCTGATCGACGACGCCGCCTTCGCCGCGATGGAGCTGGAGACCGTCCTGGCGGGGGCCCGTGCGGAGGTCGGCCAGATCAGGACCGAGGTCCTCACCCGAGGCAACGTTCCGTCCCTGCTCGCCTGCATCGTCGACGACCTCGACCTCCACCGGGAGTGCGCCGAGCTCTGGGGCTGGCTGGACCGCCGGAGCACGGGACACGCGACCCGGGAGCTCTTGCGGGCGACCGCGCGCGGCTACAACGACCTGTCCCAGCGCCTCGGGACGCTCGCAATGGAGACGGACTCGCTGTCGAGGTACCGCAGCCAGGGTCTACTCGACCCTCCACGGGTCCACGACTCGGATGCCGCCAGCCTGGTCGCGGCCTACCGACTCGCGCGTAGTCTCGAGCCGGCGCTGACCGTGAGCACGGCGATGGAGGTCGGCGGCCCGGAGGTCCGCGCCCTCCTGTCGGACACGGCCTCCCCCGAGTCGCCCGCTATCGTCGTCGAGCTGGAGCCGGTCGCGGCATAGGCCCATGTTCCCGGAGTTCCCGTTCTCCTCACCCATACCCCCACTCGCGCAGCCTCCCCACCGCCTCGCCCTCCGGGAGCCCGCGGATCTTCCGCCACACTCCCTCGGTCACCGGCCGGCCGTGCGCCTCCGCCGCACGCAGGGTATCCATCAGCGGACCGGGAACATCGAGAACAGCGAGCGCCTGGGTCACCCTCGCGCGGCTCACGCCGAGGTGCCGCGCAAGGTCGGCCCGGGTCGCGATGCCGGGTTGATCGAGGAGCCCCTGGTACTCCACCGCCCGAGCCAGCACGCCCTTCGTCGCCTCTCTCTTCTTCTCTTTCTTCATTGAAGACGGAGACTTCCGAGAGGGCGAGGGCCTGACGACCCGGGCGGTCAGCGGGCTGTCGGCCTCCTCGGTGGTTCGTCCGACGACCGCCATGCGGAGCCATTCACGACCAAAGGCAGAACTCGGCACTCGCTGGGTTCTGCCTTTGGCGTTCTGGCCCCCCGTGCGGCGCGCTCCTCGTCCAGCAGTACCACACCACCCGGCTCCTCGTTGGCAGCCACCGGCTCCCCCTCGGGCAGCCACGGGAAGCTGTAGACGATCCGCAGCTCCCGGCCGTGGACCTCGATCTTCTTGACCCACGCCCGCAGGAACGCCCGGCGCTGACCGACCGTCCCCTTCGCCAGCAACGACCGCAGCCCCTCCACCTGGGCGGCGACGGTCGCCGGGTCGGCCTGTAGCCTCGGCACCCCATCCGGCCGCGACAGCAGCCGCCCTCGCGCCGCCTGGAGCTCGCTGACCTGGCCGCGCCGCTCGCGGATCCTCGGCGCCAGGTCGGCGATGTCGAGCACGCCGGCCTCCACGGCGTCGAACAATCGGGTCAGCTTCCCCTGCGCCTCGGCGAGCTGCACCTCGACGGTCGCCAGCTCGGCGGACGCGGCCTCCGTCTTGCTCTCCAGCTCCTCGTTGACCATGCGGACCAGGTCGGCGAAGTGCAGCGGCGCCAGCACCACGTCCCGCAGTTGCTCGGTGACGGCGTCCTCGGCCCGCTCCTTGTTGAGGTTCTTCGCCGTGCAAGCGGACGCACCGGCCCGCAGCTTCGTGTCGCAGGAGTAGTAGAAGTGCTTGCCCGACTTCGCGCTGTGGCCGACGTAGCGCCTCCCGCAGACCCCGCAGACCAGCAGCCCCGATAGCAGGTAGCCGCTGCCGAGGCGCCGAGGGTGCGCCCGCTGCGGCGCCCGGGACGCCAGTCGCGCCTGGATCCGTCCGAAGTCCTCGGCGCTGATCAACGCGTCGTGCGCGCCCTCGACCCGCACGGGCTCCTCGCCCGCCCGGCGCCCCTTGAAGTTGCGCCCCCACAGCCGCACGCCGGTGTAGGTCTCGTTGCGGAGGATGTTGAGGATGGCCTGGGTCGTCCAGAGCTTGCCCCGTCGCGTCCGCAGGCCCTCGTGGTTGAGCTTCGAGGCGATGGCCTTGCCGCCGTCTCCGCCGAGGTAGTCCCGCGCGATGCGGCGGACGATGGGCGCGTACTCGGGGTTGGGCTCGTAGATCCCCTTGGGCGAGTCGAGGTCGCCGGTGCGCTTGACCTGGTAGCCCGTGGGCGTGCGCCCGCCGTTGCTGAAGCCGAGGCTGGCGTTCTTCTTCATGCCGCGCACGGTGTCTTCGGCCAGGTTGGCGCTGTAGTACTCGTCGAGCACCTCCAACATCCCCTCGAGCATGGAGCCGGCCGGGCTGTCATCCACCGGCTCGGACAGCGACACGATCCGCACGCCCTTGCCCGCCAGGATCTCCTTGTAGAGCACCGAGTCGCGACGGTTGCGGGCGAAGCGGCTGAACTTCCAGACGATGATGTGCTCCACCGCGAGCTCGCCGGTACGGATCCCGCCGACCATGCGCAGGAACTCGGGTCGGTTGGACGTGCGGGCGCTCTCGGCCTCATCGACATACTCCCCGACCACTTCCCAGCCCTGCTGCCGGGCGAAGTCGCGGGCCGCGTCGAGCTGGGCCGGGATGGACAGGTCCTTGTCGGCCTGCCCCTGCGAGGAGCAGCGGGCGTAGATCAGGGCGCGCTTCATCAGGTGGCTTCCTTCCAGTCGGGGTCGGCGTGCTCGGTGATCGTGGCGGCGCCGATGATCTCGGCGAAGGTCCGCATGGACTCGGGCTCGGGGCAGGGCTCGTCCTCGTCTTCGCCGCGCAGCTCCCAACGCACGCGGCGCTCGGTGTGGCGCTCGATGTTCGCGGCGAGCTGCTGGATCAGGGCGCGGTGCAGCAGCGGGAAGTGGGGCAGGTACTCCATCTTCATGCCCGGCGGGATGAACTCGGCCGCGAGCATCAGCCGCTTGAACTGCTCCTCGCCGGTGGGTAGCTGCTCGGGGCGCCCGAGATCGACGTGGACGCCGGCGCGCTCCATCAGCTCCTCCAGCGGCGTGTCGTAGACCGAGGCCATCCGCGTCAGGACGTGGATCGTCGGCGGCTGCTGCACCTCGCCCCGCTCCATCCGCCCCAGGTGGGGGAAGGAGATGCCGAGCCGCGCCGCGACGCTGCGGAGCGAGCCACCCGATTGGTCCCTCAGCCCCTTCATGTAGGCGCCGAACGCCTCAGATCGAGGGGTCGTCTTCACCTTCTTCGTCTTCTTCTTGCTGGCCACTATTCAAGCCTCCGTGCCGTGCGATACGCAGAAGTTACAACAACCCGGTTGCGCTCGTCAAGATCATCGGCGTATCTCTAGATACATCATGACTACTTCAACAACACAGGCCCCGCTCTACTGGCTCCGGCGCCATGCCATCGAGTACGTGCTGGAGGAGCACTGCTGGTCGCAAGAGGCCCTGGCCGACGAGGTCGGGATCTCCCGCGTCCACTTCAACCGCCTGCTCAACGGCCACCGGCCGCTGACCCGCCGCACCCGCCGCAAGCTGCTGGACTGCGCCGTCCTGCAGGGCTTCGAGCCCGAGGAGCTGTGGGTGCGGACCCCGGCCAGCGAGGGCTGAGCCGTGCCCGCCCCCGCGCCCGATCCCTACACCGCCGGCCTGCGCGTCCTCGCCAGGCTGATCGCGGAGGCGATCGAGGGGCAGGGGGCGCAGGCGCCTGCTGAGTCCACCGAGGACCTGGTGGACGAGCTGCGGCGCCCGAAGCCGAAGCAACGCCCCACGCCGAAGCCCTCCTGACCGACTCGGAGCGAGCATGACCACGGCCGACGAGCCTCTGGCTGAAGAAGCACCCATGCCTGGTCTGACCGGATCGGAGGGCGCCTCGGGCGGCCTGCCGGTGGTCGATCTGCCGGGCGCCACGGTCCCCCACGACGAGACCTACGCCCGGATCCACGAGCTGTTCACGGCCGCGGAGCCCCACACGTTCTTCGCCAGCGAGGACGGAAAGCGGCTGGTCGAGCCGGGCGCCGGCAGCATCGAGACCGTCTCCCCCGTCCGCTTCGCGACGGCGATGCAGCGCCACATGCGCTTCCGACGCAAGACGAAGCGGACGACCAGCTACGCCGAGCTGCCCGACCTGACCGCGCGGCGGATGGTCGCCCACCCGAACCCCGGCCTGTGGCCCGTGCTGCGCGGCGTGGCCCGGCACCCCATCCTGCTCCCCGGTGGGCGCTGGCTCGACACCCCCGGCTACGACACACAGAGCGGCTGGGCGCTCCGCTGGCCTGGCGCGACCATCGACCCTGCCAGGATCACGCCGCGCGTGATGCGCTGGGTCTGGAAGCGGCTGCTCGACTACGAGTGGGAGGACGCGACCAGCCCCTGGCTGGCGATGGCCATGTGGGTGCTGCCCTATGTGCGCCCCGCCGTGGTCGGCCCGACACCACTGCACCTCGTCGGCTCGGCCGGTGAGGACGACGCGGGCGACGTGCGGGGCTCCGGCGCCGGGAAAACCTACCTCGTGCAGAGCATCGCCTACGCCGTCCTGGGACGGGAACCCGACTCGATCGCGCTGTCCTCGTGGAGCTCGGAGGCGGGGCGCCAGCTCGCCGGACTGGTCGCCCGAGAGCCCGAGCTCCTCCTGTTGGACAACCTCGGCACGGGCTCCGTCCTCGGGGGACCGCTGCTCCATCAGCTCCTGACCGCAGAGACGACCCTGATCCGCGAGGTCGGCGCCAGCACCCGCGAGGTCACCGTCCGGGCGCTGTGGGCCGCTACCGGCAACGGGGTCGGACTCGACGGGGAGCAGATTCGCCGCTCGGTCCGAGTGCAGATCCGACCGAAGCGGCAGCGCCCGTACCTCACCCGCGACCTCCACGCCTGGGCACGGCGACCAATGACGAGGGCGCTTATCGCCGCGGTCGTCCAGCGGATGGTGGAGGACTGGCTCGCGGCGAGGCTGCCCCGTCCGCCTCGTTCACTGCCGTCCTACAGCGGCTGGTCTGACGTGGTGGGCGGGATCGTCTGCCACTACGGCGGGGACGCGGCGAAGGCCGCCTGGCTGGCGCCGAGGAGCCGGCCGAGGCCCGCCATCGAGCGCGAGTGGGAGCGGCTGTTCGCGGAGTGGCCGGGGGGCGAGGACGGTCGGAAGGTCGAGCTGCCCGCCACCGCCGTCGTGCCGGTGCTCGAGGGCGTGGACGCGCCGGCGCTGGCGGCGGAGCTCGCTCGGGCAGGGAGCGCCCGCGGGAAGGCGACACGCATGGGCCGGCTGCTGCGGGCACGGGTGGGTCGTCCGACCACGCGCTGGACGCTGCGGTCGGGGACGGCCCACGGAGGGAGATCCTGGTATCGACCGGATCCGAGGAGCCCGGAGGGACTTCCCGACGCCTCGGAGGGACTACCTCAGCCGAAGTCCATCCAGAAAACCTCAATGATTCCGGGCTCCGGTGACACTGGTGGGACTGGTGGCACTTGCCCCTCCCCCCCTACTACACGCACCAAGAAGAACTCCTCACCTACGCGACCAGGGAGTAGTCCCACCAGTCCCACCAGTCCATCCAGGCCAATGATTCCGGGCACTTGCGTGGTGGGACTACGACACGGCAAGTCCCACCAGTCCCTCCAAGGTCGGGAGCTGCGCTGGTGCCGGGAGCTGGACGACCTGGAGCAGCGCGGCGTACGCGTGAACCCCGAGCTGTGGGGCGCCGCCATCGACGAGCTGCGGCAGGCAGCCCTGGAGAAGCCCGACGCGGCGTCGCGACACCGCCTGGAGGCCCTGGACGCCTACGCCGAGGAGGTTCACGCCCAGGCAGCCCTCGACCCCGAGCAGCGCGTGCGCGCGACTCGGTACCGGATCGGTACCTGGTCAGGCCGGATCACGGCCAGGCGCCCGCCCCTTCAGTCGATCACGAAGCAGGGAGGGCTCCGGGCCGCCGTGGTGCCGGCGCCGGGGTGCAGCTTTGTCGTCGGGGACTGGTCGCAGTCCCAGCTGCGGATCGCCTTCGGCCTGTCCGGCGATCAGGCGGGCGCCGCGGCGTGCGCCCCTGGTCAGGACTTGCACGCCGAGATCGGCCAGGCGGTCGCCCCCGGCCACCCGGACGCGCGGGCGCTTGGCAAGCTGCTGAACTTCGCGATCCTCTACCTCGCCGGCCCCGACGCGCTCGTGGACGGCGCGGCTGAACGAGGGATCGAGCTGAGCCGTCCAGAAGCCGCGAGGTTGATCCGGAAGCTGGAGTCCAGGTTCCCGACCCTGTGCCGCTGGCGACGAGCTCAGGCTGGCCGAGAGGCCTTCGTCGTCCACTGGGGCGGGCGGGCGCGACGGACGGTGACCGTCCCGCCGCAGGCCTTCGACGCCGTGACCGGCAAGCCCCGACTCCCTGCGGTCCTCGCCGGGATCGTCCAGGCCCACGAGGCCGAGGCCCTCCGCCACGTCCTGGCGCACACCGAGGAGCGGCTGGGCACGCCGTTCGGCTACCGGCCCGTGCTGCTCGTCCACGACGAGGTGGTGTGGGAGGGGCCGAGCGACGCGGCACCGGCAGCGAGGAGCGCCGCAGAGCAACTGATGGTGGAGGCCCTCGCGGGCGTCACGAACGGTGTTCTGGCCCTCGCGACGGTCGAGGTGCGCGGCTCTTGGGCGACGCCGAGTACCACTGGCTACACGAAGGCTACAACCACCCCCTGTTCGCCCCCTGACAACCCGGTTACCGTCGGGTTGAACCCGGTTGAACCCGGCAACAATCCGGGTTCGGACCGGGACAACCCGGGTTGCGCCGGAGAAACCCCGAGTTCGGAACCAAGGATGACGCAGCAGAGCCCTCCACCCCCCAACCACGGAGCCCACCGATGACGATCCAGCCCCTGACCTCCCGCACGCTCCGCGACGACGCGCGCCCCGCGCTCACGCCGAAGATCCCCACCATCGTCCTGACCGCCTGGAAGGGCGGCGTCTGGAAGACCTCCCTCGCCGTCTCGCTGGCCGAGCGGCTCGCCTTCGCCGGCCTCCGCGTCGGGCTCCTTGCTACGGACGCCCAGCAAGACGCTCGCGCCCGCCTGGGGATCCGCCCCGCCGCCCCCGACGTGGCCCGCGTGGAGCGAGGCGATGGCGTCGTGGTCGCGGTGGGGCTGGGCGGCTCGCAGGCCGCGGACGTGCTCTACCGGCACCCCGAGCGGATCGGCCCCATCGACGTCGCCGTCGTGGACACCGCGCCGTCCCGACGGGGGATGCGCCTGCCCGGCACGATGGTCGTCGTGCCGGTGTTCGACGCCGACTCCACCCGCAACAACGTGGCGGCGCTGCTGGCGGCGCCGAAGAACTGCCGCCTGATCCTGATCAGGACGGGCGCGAAGGTGCCGAAGGACGAGTGGGCGCGGGACGTGAACGCCGTGGGGCAGGCCCTCGACCGTGACCTGCAGTTCGTGACGGCTCCCCTCTCGCCGTCCAGCGCCATCGCCGGCGCCCACGCCGAGGGCCGCTCCGTGTGGAGCCTGCCCCGGCGCGGCGCCGTCAAGGCGTACCTCGAGGGGATCGAGGTGCTGGCAGCGGCGGCCTGGGACCACGCCGGCGAGGTGGGCGCCCTCCCGCCGGCGCCGCCGTCGGGCTCGGTCGAGGCCTTCATCCCGGGCTGGGACGATGACGACGACGAGGACTGACCCCGCGGAGCTCCGCGCCGCCGCGGAGGCGCAGCTCCACCGGCTCGACGGGCCGCTGTGGGCCCCGTCCGACGGGGACGGGGCCGACGAGGGGGACTGGATCGCGGCGCAGGCACCTGGCGCTGCATCGCCTCGCCCAACAACGACCCGCCCTGCCCGCGGCACGAAGCCGACGCGGAAGAGGAAGGCACCAGCGACTGCCACGCCCCGGGGCAAGCGTCGACCGGGGCGCCCGGCCTCCGAGGTGCCGCGCCTCCCCGCGCGGGAGGTGCGGATCCCCATCGTCGTGGACGAACGGATGCGCGAGCTCGCCACCTGGGCCGGCGTCGAGCCGATCCAGGCGCTGTGGCTGCTTTCGACGATGGGCTGGGAGTCGTGGCGGAAGGACTACGGCGGGAGCCCGGGACGATGAGCGCCGCCAAGCGGGTCGGCCTCTACGCGCGGGTCAGCACCGACGAGCAGGATCCGGCGTCCGCAGTGCCCAGGCGCAGGGGAAGCACTGCGGGCGCAAGCCCGTCCAGATCGACCTGCGGCCCGCCGTGGCGATGCTGGAGAGGGGCCACGGGATCAAGGCCACGGCGAAGGCCAGCTCCGGGGTGTCGGTGAGCACGCTGCGGCGAAGGCTGCGCGAGGCGGGGGAGTGGCCGCGGGCAGCAGCCGATGAGAAGAGTGCTGGCCGCACACAACCGTGACTCGGCTGAGCGGAAGCCCGCGGGCGGGAAGCTACTGGCCGTTGCCGTCCAGCGCGGCCAGGCGCTTCTGCTCGGCCTCGGACAGACCGCCGCGGTAGCGCGGGGCGATGTTGCCGTTGGCGTCGAGGATACCGGCATCCTTCAGGGCCTGGGCGTACTCCTCGTCGGTCATCGAGCGGAGCTCCTCCATGACCCGGCGGTGGACCTCGTCGGAGTTCGCAGGCATGGGCTCGGGCATCGAGGCGCCTCCTTCGGTGGTGATCATAGTCCGGATAGCCGCGGTTTGAAGTACCCGAGGATGCAGCCGGGATCGCGGACGGCGATCTGAATGTGGGTCTTGGTGCGCATCCCGGCCCCGTCGAACGCGGGCTCGCCTTCGACGAAGACACCCCGAACAGTCTGGAAGTGGACACCCCCTTCGGTCGCCGGACCGGTGTCATGCCGGGAAACCGCGAGGTTGAGCACGGCGCAGTCGCGGTAGCGGAGCACGAGGTCGAAGTCACCCGGCCCGCCGGGCCGATTCTCGGGCACCGATTGCCCCAGGGCGGCAAGGCGAACGGCCAGTTCCTCGTAGTGCTCCGCCAGCTGGGAAGTGGCCCAGGTGTCGGTGAGCTCGAAGCAGCGGCCCAGGTGGATGTAGGCGCCAAGGACCGCGGGTTCATCGATCTCGCCCCGCTTCTGCTTCCAGCGGGCGAACTCCAAGGCTCGGCGCGGGCCGTGCTCCCAGAAGTAGACGCCCTTCCCGAGCCAGTCATACAGGTTGTCGCTGGCCGCGAGCGGCTCGTCGCGGAGCAGCACGCCCTCCAGCGTGGAGAGGTCGCAACCGTGGTAGGCGACGACGAGGCGGTGGTAGGCGTAGGGGCTGGAGGTCAACACGGCGGCGAGGATACCGGGCTGACCCGGCTCCAGGTCCCCCCGGTGGAGAAAGCCGTGCCCACGACCGGCGAACGGCGAAGATCAAGAACCGCCGAGAAGGGGTGTCCCGCCCGGGTGTAGGCTGATTCGGGATCCACAGGGGGTCCATGGAGGGGAGCCAGAAGGAAGAGCCTCTGGATCCCCAGTTCCCCGCCGGAGAGACGACCCGGCGACGACGTTCGAGCCGAAGCCCTACCAGCCGCCGCCGGGCCTTGCTCCTGTTCGGCCACGGATCTCTCCGCGACACGGGACCGGGTCTGGACTGCGACGGGTCACGCTCCCCGCGTCCTTGAACGCGGGGACTCTGGAGTTCCGCCGTCCTGGGGCCGCCACCGGGAGCCGCCGCGCGCGCGAGCCGAAAGCCGTTGTTCGTGTTGACGTTCCACGGTTCGTTGCCGTTGCGGTTGGCGGTACGGCAGTTCCGCGCGTTCGTGTTCCACGACCCGCCGCGAACCGGACCTGTCGACCCGCACCCATCCGGCTCTCGCCGGACGCGGCGAAGCTACCACGACCGCGGGCTCAGTCGCTCGTGCCAGGCTGTTCCCGCGGGACCCTCGCATGACCTCTCGCGAAGACCTGCTCGGTCAGCAGCCGGACGCGAAGCCGGCCGGTCGCGCCCCACCGCGCGTGGGCGGCCCAGGCTTGGATCGACCTCCCCACGTCCTCCAGGTCGACCCCGCCGGCCTCGTAGTCGGAGACGAGCTGCGCGAGGCGCCGCCGCTGCCGGACCTTGTTCGACCGCAGCAGCAGCCGGTGCGTCGGCAGCACCTTGAAGCCGCAGAACCCGAAGCCGCTCGCCGTCGGGCGCAGCTGGGTCTTGTCGGGGTTGAGCGCCAGCCTGTCGCCGGCGAGGTGGTTCTGGACGGCCCGAAGGGCCCCCCAGAGCCGAGCCTTGTCGTCGTCGAACAGCAGCAGATCGTCCATATAGCGGAGGTAGCCCGGGACGCGGAGCTCCTCCTTGACGAAGTGGTCCAGGGCGTCGAGGTAGTAGACCGCGAAGTGCTGGGACAGCAGGCTGCCGATGGGCAGGCCGTGGGGGCGGAGCAGCGGGGTGAGGAGGTCATCGCCCGCGAAGAACAGGCAGACGCGCTCGCCCGGCTCGGATGCGTCGATGACGCGGTCCAGCAGGGCGAGCAGCCGCCGGTCGCCCAGCGGGCGCCGCAGCTTCTCCTTCAACCGAGTTCTGTCGATGCTCGAGAAGTACTTCCGGACGTCTGCCTTCAGGACGAACCGGAACCGCCGGGCGAAGGACGACGCCCGCAGCAGCGCGCGGTGACTCCCCTTGCCGCGGCGGCAGGCGTAGCTGTCGTGGATCATCCGCCGGTCGAGGACCGGCCCGAGCACCTCGGACACGGCCTGGTGCACGACGCGGTCACCGAAGGTCGGGATCGAGATGACCCGGGGCTTGGGCTCGCGGATCGCCATCAGCCTGCACGGCGACGGGGTCCAGCTTCCCTCGACCAGCCGGTCGCGGAGGCCCAACAGGCGGTCCTCCTGCTCGAACAGGAAGGCCGCCACCTCGGGGTGGCTCCTCTTGCCGCGAGCCGCTCGGTGTGCCGCTCGCAGCAGGTTGCCGAAGTCAGCGACCTGCGGGAACAGCCCTCGGGCTCGTCTCACGGCCGCTGCTCCGGGCGCCCGCCCGCCGCCAACCGCCCACCATCGCGCCGAGCTCGCGGAGCCGCTCGGCGCCGTGCTCGTAGCGACGGGTGTCCACCAGCCCCAAGTCGTGGGCGAGGCGAAGCTGGTAGCGCAGGACGTGCAGCGTCGCGTCGGCGTCCGCCAGCAGCTCTGCGCGTGGACCGGACTTCGCGAAACGAGCGCGAACGAGGTCCTCCAGCAGCCGGTAGAGGCTCGACTCGACCCGCTCCCCGAGGACGAAACGGTGGGATCGAGGCAGCTTCTGCACCAGCGGAACAGCCCACCGCAGCAGCTCGTACGTCTTCTGGATGACCGGCAGCTCTTTGTGCACGACAAACTCCTGAGATCACTTGACTATCGCCGCTTCGCGGCGATAGAATAAGAAGGAAGAAAGTCAAGGGACCTTCACGGGGCAGTCCTGGGGCCGCCACCGGGAGCCGCCGCGCGCGCGAACCGAAAGCCGAGGCTCGCGGGGACGACCCACGGAGCGTTGCCGAGGCGGCTGGCGGTACGGCAGTACCGCGCGCTCGAGAACCACGACCCGCCGCGAACCGGACGGCGCTGCGGGTCGCCTCCGTAGTCCTCGTCCCCGCACCAGTCACGCATACCGCCGGCGAGGTCGCGTACTCCGTAGGGCGAGGCGTCGGTGGAGAAGGAGCCCACCGGCTCCGGCAGCGGGCGACCGGGGCGGCTGTCCCGCATCTTGCACAACGTCGGGTCGAAGCCGTCTCCCCAGGGGAAGAGGCGGCCGTCAGCACCTCTGGCAGCCTTCGCCCACTGCCTCTCCGTTGGCAGCGACCAGGGCAGGTTCTCTCGCCCCGACCGCCACGCGGCGTAAGCGACGGCGTCGTCCCACGAGACGCCCATCACCGCCCAGGACGGGTCCCACCGGTCCCCGTCGCGGTCCTCCTCGGGTACGACGTAGGGCTCGCCCGTGGCCGGGCGCGCCCAGTACTGTCCGCCGGCACTCTTGAGCCCGGACTCCTGGCGCGGTACTCGGGACCAGGCGTCCTCGGGGTCCGTCCCGGCCAGGTCGGTGAGGAACTCGGCGTACTGCTGCATCGTCACCGGCAGGGCCGACAGGAAGAAGCCGTCCACCCACGGCTCCGACCGCGGCAGCGAGTCCTGGGCCTGCGCGTCGCCGCCCTCGACGAAGGGGCCCGGTGGGACGTAGACCATCCCGTCGCCGATTTCGGCGTCCGAATGCAGTGGCACGGGCTGCTCGCCCGAGTCCCAGTGCCGCCCGCGGGCGATGAACACCGGGTAGCGGGTGTCCCGCTTGCCGGGGGAGCGGATGGTGAGAAGGTAGCTGCCCTGCTCGAGCGGGACGGCCGAGAGCGGCGTCGTGCCCAGGAGGCGCCGCTCGACCAGGGGCCAGACGAGCCCGCGCCGCTCGTAGCGCTCGCACAGCACCTCGGCACCGGGCGGGTCGGTCCGCAGGGTCAGCGCTCCGGTGCCCTGCAGGAGTTCGGCGTAGCGGCCCTCGTCGTCGAACTCGCGCACCCGGCCCTCGTGGAACAGCCGGTCGGCCTCGTCGCGCAGCGCCTCGGCTTCCTCGAAGCGGCCGTAGTGGACGCCCGAAAGCAGGGCCCGGGCAACGGCGTTGTCCGGGTCCTGCGAGAACGCCTTGTCGCACGCCGTCAGCACCTCCGAGAACCGCGCGACCCGGTCAGGCTCGATGCCGGCGAGACGCTCCCGCACGGCGAGCAGCTCCGACTTGTCCTCCAGGCTCGCCCAGGGGTCCAGTGCCTCGTCCAGCGCCTTCTGCCGCTCCAGCAACTCCGCCCGTTCCTCCGCCAGCGCCCCGTACCGCTCCCACGCCTGCTCGGCCGCCGCCACGTGTCGCAGCGCCGCCTCCCTTCGCTTGCTCCCCTCGAGGAAGGCCTCCACGGCCGCTGCGAGGTCGGTCGCCGTCGCGAAGCGGTCCTCGCGCTTGCTCGCCAGGGCCTTGAGGCAGACCTCGGCAATCTCCTCGGGGACGTTGCGCCCCGGCGCCCGCTCCCGGGGGTCCGGCGGCGGCCCGCTCATCACCGAGTACATCAGCGCGAAGATGTTCTTGCCCTCGTAGGCCGGCTTCAGCGTGAGGACCTCGTACAGGATGGCGCCCAGGCTCCAGACGTCGCTGCGGGCGTCGAGCTTGTGCAGCTCCCCACCGGCCTGCTCGGGGCTCATGAAGCCCGGCGTGCCGATGGCCGCGCCGTCCATGGTCCGCGCCATCGTCACCTTCTCGATGGCCTCGCTTCGGACGACCTCTGTGGTGTCCCCCATCAGCCGGGCGACGCCCCAGTCCATCAGCAGCACCTCGCCGAAGGCGCCGAGCATGACGTTGTCGGGCTTGAGGTCTCTGTGCAGGACCCCCCGGTCGTGGGCGTAGGCGACCGCGTTGCAGACCTGGATGAAGGCGTGCAGCAGCTTCGTCCGGGTCCACTGCAGGATGGAGCCCCGCAGCGTCTCGTCCTTGTCGGGGTCCAGCGCCGTCAGCACCTGGCGCAGCGAGCGCCCCTCCACCTTCTTCATGACGAAGAAGAGGTCGCCCCGCGAGGTCACGCCCATGTCGTACACCGGCACGATGTTCGGGTGCTCGAGCTGGCTCGTGATCTGCGCCTCGGCCACGAACCGGGCGAGCTGGGCCTCGGTCACCTTCTTGGGGTCGATGACCACCTTGACCGCCACCGACCGCCGCAGCTCCGGGTCCCGGGCCTCGAGCACCCGCCCCATGCCGCCCGCGCCGAGCTCGCCGGTGAGCTGGAACCGGCCCAGCGACAAGAGGTCGTCGCCGACGCGCTGCATCGGGACCCCCGGATCGCTCGGCCGCAGCGTCGGCGGCAGGTCGATGCCCAGGGTCTCGAGCACGGCGCTGACGCTCGCCGGCTCCCCCCGGTCCTCCAGAAGGGTGATCGCGTCCGGTACGGCGCGGCTCAGGTCCAGGGTCTTCATCGGCGCTCCTCAGAGGGAGCAGTGTACGCGCCGGTGCCGGAGAAGGGCGTTGGGGGGCAGAGCGCCTTGCGGGAGCCGCTCACCACGCCGAGCAAGTCGTCGTCCAGGTTCTACCTACGCTCAGCTCCGGGGAGCCAACATCGACGAGAAGCCCAGGTGTTTGAAACGCCTGGGCTTTTCTCGTTCCGCTCGCCGAGACCCCACTCATGACTCGAACGGAGCGGCGATCTTGCCGGCGGTCACGGGCAGTCCCAGTTACTATCACTCGTACATCAGGCGACTATCAACTAGATTACGTAACATGAGCCTCACCCAGGCCGACCAGGTCATCGCCCTCGCCCGCTCCCGCGGCGTGGTCCGCGCGCGAGACCTGGCACCGCTCGGTATCCCCCGGGCCGTGCTGGGCCGCCTCGTAGACCAGGGCGACCTCGTCCGTGTCGGCCGTGGCCTCTACATGAGCCCCGAGGCGGAGATCACGCCCCACCACACCCTCGTCGAGGTCGCCGCCCGCGTTCCCGGCGCCGTGGTGAACCTGCTGTCGGCGCTGGCGTTCCACGAGCTGACCGACGAGATCCCACATGCCGTCTGGATCTCCATCCGCCGCGGCAGCCAGGCCCCGCGCATCGAGTCGCCCCGCCTCGAGGTGACTTGGACCGCGCCGCGGTTCCTGGAGCTCGGGGTGACGCGCCACGAGATCGAGGGCGTCGACGTCGCGGTCACCGACCCGGCACGCACCGTGGTCGACTGCTTCAAGTTCCGTTCCCGCGTGGGCCTCGACGTCGGTATCGCCGCGATGCGCGACTTCCTGGCGAGCCACCGGCAAGGGCGCCAGGAGCTGTGGGAGCTGGCCGGCGCCTGCCGCGTGCAGACCGTGATCCGCCCCTACCTGGAGAGCTTGTCGTGACCGACCGCAACCACGCCGCCTCGGCCCGGGCTCGCCTGCTCGCCCGAGCGAGGGCGGACGGCGAGGACTTCCAGCGGCTCCTGGTGCGATACGCCATCGAGCGGCTGCTCTACCGGCTGTCCGTCTCGCCGCACTCCGGCAGCTTCGTGCTCAAGGGAGCGACGCTCTTCGCGCTGTGGCTCGGCAAGCCCCACCGGGCCACGAAGGATCTCGACCTGCTCGGCCGCGGCGAGCCCGACGTGGACCGGCTGGTCGACCTGTTCCGCGAGGTCGCCGCCGTGCCGTGTCCCGAGGACGGCATGGAGTTCGACGGCGACGCGATCACCGGCGCGCCCATCCGGGAGGAGGCGCTCTACTCCGGCGTCCGCGTCACCATCCCGGCGAGCCTGGCCGGCGCGCGGATCAACGTCCAGGTCGACGTCGGCCTCGGGGACGCCGCGGTGCCCCCGCCCCAGGAGGTGGAGATCCCCTCGCTGCTGGACCTGCCGACGCCCCGCCTGCGCGCCTACGCCAGGGAGACCGTCGTCGCCGAGAAGCTCGAGGCGCTCGTGCTGCTCGGCCTGACGACCAGCCGCATGAAGGACCTCTACGACCTGGACCTGCTCCGGCGGACCTTCGACTTCGACGAGGAGCTCGTGACCGCCGTCCGGGCGACCTTCACGCGGCGGGGCACCGCGATCCCGTCGGACGTGCCCATCGGCCTGCGCGACGAGTTCGCCGAGGATGGGGTCAAGCAGACCCAGTGGCGGGCGTTCCTGCGCAAGGCGGGCGGCGATCCGACTCGGGAGCTCGCGGAGGTCATCAAGGGGCTACGCGAGTGGCTGTGGCCCGTGCTCGAGGGGGCCGCCGAGCCTTGACCCGGCCACCGAGCACGTCACCTCCCAGGTTCTGTCTACGATCACCTTCGGGGAGCCAAT